>JAIFKX010000234.1 GCA_020049335.1 Paludibacter sp.
AAGTCGTTTTGCCTACAGATGTTTTTTTATATTTTCTATTTCCTTCCAGAATACTATCTAATTTTTTTCGATAATAAGCCGTTACATTTTTTACATAATCAGCCTCTTTCAACCTTCCTTCAATTTTGAAAGACCTCACACCAGCTAGCATCATTTCTTCGAGATGTTCCGACAAATCTAAATCTTTGAGCGAGAGTAAATGCTTGTTTTTAACCAAAACAGTACCTTCTGCATCGTGCAGTTGATAAGGCAGCCGGCAGTATTGCGCACACTGCCCCCTATTGGCGCTTCGTCCACAAATTGCTTGGCTCATGTAGCACTGACCGCTATAACTGACGCATAAAGCACCGTGAACAAATGCTTCCAGTTCTACATTTGTTTGCGATTTTATGTCGGCAATTTGTTGTAAAGTAAGTTCGCGAGCTAGCACCACGCGCGAAAATCCAGCATGTTCCAAAAAGTTCACTTTCTCGGCTGTTCGGTTGTCGGTTTGGGTACTGGCATGTAGTGGGATAGGAGGGAGGTTCATTTTCAAAATACCCATATCTTGTACAATTATTGCATCGGCACCAGCATTGTAAATTTGGTGTATTAATAGTTCGGCATCCTCTAACTGATTGTCGGTGAGTATGGTATTAAGCGCAACAAAAACTTTAGAACGATAGCGATGCGCATAGTTAGCGAGCTTTTCTATGTCTTGGATTGAGTTCCCTGCAGCAGCACGCGCACTGAATTGTGAAGCACCAATATACACTGCATCTGCTCCATGGTTGATAGCCGCTAAGCCACAATCAAAATTTTTGGCAGGTGAAAGTAATTCCGTAAAAATTGAGTTAACAGTTTCCATTAAACGCTTTTTTTGAAAAAAAATATTGGCAAAGGTACGATAAAAAGCGGCTGTATCAAAAGGAGTTTTTACTTTTGATACAGCCGCCAATTGGTATAATTTTGGAGCTTTATTTTTGCTCTATAAATGCAATTATTTCACCTTTGCGCACAATTTCACCTTGTTTTTTCTCAATTCCAACTAATCGACCAGTACAAAAACTGCCAATTTGCTCCATGCCATATCGTGTTTGAATTGTACAAACTGGATCTAATTCTCGAAATAGTTTTCCGTAAACGGGTTCTTTCGAACCTTCGTTGTAGTCGAGTTCCCAAATTACACGCCCTGTTGATGGTGCTACAATTGGTTCAGCATTTGGGTATTTAAGCAATCGGATGTTTGGTATTTCAATTTCTATATCAAATCGTTTTTTTGCTTCGCCCGATTTAAAGTCGCGGTATTGTTTCTCGTGCATGGCAAATTCAAAAAGTTCTTCATCATCTTTGCCACGACTCCAACCCTTTTCGTCCATTTCTGCTATAAATTTATCCAATTCGTTCGGATAATTATCCTGTGGGTTACCGTTGTAAAACTCGTATTTATTCTTTTTTGCTAACGCAATGATTTCGTCATCAAGCTTTCCCGGCAACTTTCCAGCTTTTCCCAAAATCATGTCCCATGAGTTTTTATCAATCATTGTCCAACGAGGTTGATCTTTTATTACAAACATGACATTAAGCAATGCTATATTTTTAACATATTGGCTAAATGGAGTTACCAAAGGTGGATAACCAAGTTTTGGCCATATAAATTTCACTTCGTCGAATAGCATTACAAGTAGATTGTCGGTGGATAATTCTTTTCTGCCTTTTTCTTTAAGGTAGCTATTAATATTCGAATGTACACCTTTCAAATCAGCCATTAACGAGCCCATCATTCCACCAGGTAAACCACAACCCACTAACAGCGAGGACATTAATTTGTTTCTGTCGTCCATAAAATAGCCCAAGAAATCGTCGATAAAACTTTGTGTCAATCGGCGAGCCTCCATGTAAGCAGTCATATTTATTTCAGGAACAATAAAACCAGCATCCTTGAGCATTGCTTGTACCGAAATAACATCGGGGTGAACCATTCCCCACGAAAGCGGCTCCATTGCCACATCTAAATAGTCTACACCAGCCTTAGCCACTTCGAGCATCGAAGCCATCGACAAGCCTGGTCCTGAATGACCATGGTATTGCACAATAATCTCGGGGTGAGCTGTTTTTATTGCTTTTACAATTTTTCCTAGCATTTCGGGGCGACCAATGCCGGCCATATCTTTTAAGCAAATTTCGTCGGCGCCAGCTTGAATTAGCTCTTCTGACATATTTATATAATACTCAGCGGTATGTATTTCCGAAAAAGTGATACACAAAGTAGCTTGTGCAATCATTCCAGCAGCTTTAGCATATTGAATACTTGGAATAATGTTTCGAACATCATTTAAACCGCAAAAAATACGTGTAATATCAACGCCTTGTGCTTTTTTTACTTTGTACATCAATTCCCGTACATCAGCCGGAACTGGATTCATGCGTAGTCCATTCAATCCTCTATCGAGCATGTGTGTCTGTATTCCAGCGTCATTAAATGGCTTTGTAAATGTGCGTACTGCTTCATTTGGATTTTCACCAAATAATAAATTTACTTGTTCCGAAGCACCTCCATTTGTTTCGATACGTGCAAAACAGCCCATTTCAATCAATACGGGTGCAATTTTTTCTAATTGATCTTTGCGGGGAACATATTTGCCCGATGCTTGCCACATGTCTCTGTAAACAAGACTGAATTTAATTTCTCTTTTAGCTTCCATTTGTTTCTACATTTTGAAGTTCAATTAAAGAAATATTTCTTTAATTCGATGCAAAAGTAATGCATTTATTTCTAATTAAAGAAATTTTTCCGTAATATTTTTTTATGAAATATTTTTGTCAAAATACAAATTGCAAGTAAAATAATGTTTAAATAATTGTACTGTAACAAATAGAAAGAATTTGCGATTATTTAAAACAAATAATCCGTAAAAAGTTATAAATAATAAGTTTGAAATATTTTTGTATTGCACAAAAATGCTGAAAATGAGTAGTTTGTGAATTTAGTTAAGAGATTCAATGTTTTAAGAAATAATCTGGAAATAGTATCTTTGCACGAAATATTTTGATAATCGGAAAACTAAGCATCGTTTTTAGTTGTTCGATTAATTCATTGCATAAAAATCAAATCAATTTAAAACAAAATGGAATTTATACGAAAACCAGACTGGTTGCGCACAAAAATATATAGTGAGTCGTCGTATTCACATGTTAGTACCGTTCTTAAAGAACACGGATTACACACAATTTGTAGCAGCGGTCGCTGTCCAAATCAGAGCGAATGCTGGAGTAGAGGTACAGCAACGCTAATGATTGGTGGTGATATTTGTACGCGAGCTTGCAAATTTTGCAATACAAAAACAGGTAGACCAATGCCTTTGGATAAAAACGAACCTACTAATGTTGCAAAATCGATCCAATTGATGAAATTGCGTCACGCTGTTATCACTTCCGTCGACCGCGACGATTTGCCCGATGGTGGTGCTGCACATTGGGCGGCTACCATTTCGGAAATAAAAAGATTGAATCCCGAAACTACAATCGAAGTACTTATTCCCGATTTTGATGGTAAAACGGAATTAATTGATTTTGTTATAAACGAAAAGCCGAATATCATTTCGCATAATTTGGAAACTGTTCGTCGTATTACACCACTTATTCGCACCAAAGCAAAATACGATACCAGCCTCAAAGTGTTAGAATATATTGCCTCGCAGGGTATTGTGGCAAAAACTGGAATTATGCTTGGCTTGGGCGAAACAGAAGAAGAGGTGCTGCAATTAATGGACGATGCTATCAGCCACAATTGCAAGGTTTTAACCATTGGTCAATACATGCAACCTTCGCGAAAACATGCTCAAGTGAGCGAATATATTCAACCTGCTAAGTTTGCCGAATACAAAAAAATTGCCTTGGAAAAAGGATTCCGTCAGTGCGAAAGTGGGCCATTTGTGCGATCTTCGTACCATGCCGAAAATCATGTTTGATAATTGTATTATTTAGGAATTCAAACAGGTACACATACAACAAAAGCAGAATTAGCTCGTTAAATAAATGAAGAAATAAGTTGTTGGTATTCGGGTTGAAACAGTTTGGAACAAAAATTGTATCTTTGTAGAACCATAAAATAAAACACCTATGGAATTCAGATCATTCTTTAAAAATTGCCCACATTGCGGCTCCGATAATTTTGTAGAAAACAACGAAAAGTCGAAACTTTGCCAAGCATGTGGGTTTACTTTTTATATGAATGCATCGGCTGCTGTGGCTGCTTTTATTACCAACAACGAAGGTAAATTGTTGGTTTGCAAACGAGCTAAAGAGCCTGCAAAAGGCACATTTGATCTTCCGGGTGGGTTTGTTGACAATAACGAAACCGCCGAAGAAGCAATAATACGTGAACTGAAAGAAGAACTCGATGCCGAAATTACCAGCGTTAAATACGTATTTTCACTCCCAAATAATTACCTTTATAGTGGACTCACAATTCCAACCTTGGATTTGTTTTTCGAATGCAAACTGAAAAATTATGAACAGCTGAAAGCTGCCGACGATGTTGCGGGTTTTCAATTTATTGCTAAAAACGAATTAAATCCGGCAGATTTTGGTTTGAACTCTATTAAAAAAGCTATTGAGAAGTTTATAGGAAGAAGTTTATAGTTTGCAGTTTATAGATTACAGATTGGAAATACCAATCAAAAAATTTATTGAAACAAATATAATACTGCCCCAAGCCCCTAAAGGGGTTGTGAATTAGTCCCGAATGGTCTTTCTTTAAGCCCCTTTAGGGGGTTGGGGCAGTTTTTTTTTATAGTGAATAGTTTATAGTAAAAATATAAACTAAAATACGAGACTGAACTAATTTAGTTCCCCTTTAGGGGTTAGGGGCTTTTTCAGTGTCAAAAATTTTATAAAATCAATTATATCTCTTATCAATTTTAGAATGAGAAAATTAATAGTCTTAGGTTTATTTTACAGCATTACAATCTTGTTTGTAAATGCACAACAAACATTGGTTTTTACCAATGCCGATTTGCTTTTTAACCAAGGAAAAGAACTTTTTAATCAGCGAAAATATGCTGCTTCTTATCGAAATTTCGAACTGTTTTTACAAAAAATAGAAACTGTTAATGCAGGTCAACTGCAAGAAGCCGAATATTACAAGGCTGCGAATGCTTTTTATTTAAAGCAACAAGATGCTGCCGAACAAATGCGATTGTATTTGACACGGCATCCTTACACGCCTTTTTCGGATATGGCTAATTTTATGCTTGGTCTAATGGATTTTCAGGCAAAAAAATATGCCAATGCTTTGAAGTACTTTAATGTGGTAAACGATAAGCGATTGGGCAAATACGAAAGAGTGGAATACCTTTTCAGTAAAGGTTTTGCAAACTTACAAGTTAAAAGCTACAAAGAGGCTCTCGTTATTTTCAAGGAACTGAAAGCAATGGATACGCGTTACAATTTGGCAGCCACCTACTATTACGCTTACACCGAGTATACGCTCGCAAATTATACTGTGGCATTGCCCGAATTTTTGAAATTGGAAAATAACCCAAAATACAAAAATATTGTACCGTATTATATTATACAAATTTATTATGCTCAAAAAGACTTTGACAAACTCAACGAACGTGCTAATTTATTGCTAAAAAATAATCCGAATAACCAAAACAATGCTGAAATTTACCGTATTATGGGCGAAATTGCATATAGCAAAAAAGATTATGCTAAAACAATTTCGTACCTCAAACAATACGAAAAACTATCGAAACAGGATTTGCGCAACGATTTGTACATTCTTGGACTTTCGCTTTACAATACTAAGGACTACAAAGGAGCTGTAACTTACCTCTCGAAAGCAACCACCGATAAGGACGAAATGACAGAAAATGCGTATTTGCATATCGGTAATTCGAACATTAAAATTGGCAACAAAGTGAACGCTCGATTGGCTTTTGAGGCGGCTTTACGTACCAAATTTAACCCTACGGTGCGCGAGGAAGCGATGTTTAACTACGCACTTACCACTTACGAAACAACATCGGCTTTTGGCGAATCAATCACAGCATTCGAACAGTTTTTTAGTGAATTTCCGAATTCAAAATATACCGACAAAGCTCAAAATTACTTAGCAACGGTGTATTTTACCACAAAAAATTACGAAACGGCTTATCAATCTATTCTAAAAATAAAAAATCCAAATGCTAAAGTTTTGGAGGCTAAACAATATATTTTGTACCAAATTGGTACCGAAGCGTTTACTCAGCAAAATAACGAAAAAGCCATTGATAATTTCACACTTTCGCTACAAAGCTCTTCAACCGGCAAGTATTCGGCCGAGAGTTTATATTGGCGTTCCGAAGCCTATTTCCGCAATGGCCAGCCCGACAAAAGTATAGCAGATTTGAACACATTTTTTGCAAACAGCAATTCGCGCTCAAGTGTAAATCTGAAAAATGCCAATTATAGCATGGGATACGCATATTTTTCACGCAAAAACTACAGCGATGCTATTAATTGGTTTTTGAAATATGTGGATATGGAAAAAAACACCGATGCCACAACTTATACAGATGCCATTAACCGCATTGGCGACTGCTACTTCAATGCCCGTAACTTTAGCAAGGCCGAAACATATTATTCGAAAGCCGCTTCGCTTAGTCCGAATACTGGCGATTATGCTTTGTTCCAAAGTGCTTATGTGGCTGGTTTGCAAAAAAACTATACCGCCAAAATAAGCCGACTCGAAAGTTTATTAAAAACCTATCCAAAATCGGAATATGCCGACGAATCGCTTTACGAAATCGGTCGTTCGTACCTGATGCTCGAAAACGATGCTAAAGCCATTGCCTCTTTCAAGCAATTAACGAGCAATTATCCGGCTTCGGCATCGGCTCGTAAAGGTTCACTCGAAATTGGAATGATATATTTCAATGCCAATAATTTCGACGAAGCCATTACTGCTTACAAACGTGTAATAACGCTTTACCCAAGTTCCGAAGAAGCTCAAACAGCACTCGAAAGCCTTGAGGCTGTGTATATTGAGAAAAATGATGTGGCTTCGTATTTAGCTTATACCAAAACACTTGGATTAAAAATATCGAACAGTTCGGCCTCGCGCGAGGACTCCATTTCGTATATTGCTGCCGAAAAGCAATATATGAATGCCAAATATCCACAGGCAATTAGTGGCTTTAATTCTTATTTGAAAAGTTATTGTGCTGGTGGACGCTATTGTACTAATGCACAATATTATTTAGCCGATAGCCATTACCGAACGGGCGATAAGGAAAAAGCCTTATCGGCTTATCAAGTTTTGGCTCTTATTCCGGGTAATCAATACATTCAGGAGGCGTACACGCGCTGCGCCGAAATTACTTACGATAAGAAGGATTATGCTGCTTCGCTGCAGTATTTCAAACAATTGCAATTGGTAGCTCAAACCACCGAAAAACGAAATGTTGCCCGATTGGGAATATTACGATGCAGTTATTATCTGAAAGATAATGCTACAACCGTAACTATAGCAGGTGAAATAATTGCAGATGCCAAATCGGACGCGGATGTAAAAGCCGAAGCACGCTACAATAGAGCTAAGGCATATATTGCTCAAAATCAGACTACAGCTGCCATTGCCGATTTAAAATTATTGGCAACCGACACACGTACTTCCAATGGTGCTGAATCGAAATACTTGTTGGCAAATATTTATTTCGAACAAAACAATTTGAAAGAATCCGAAACTGAAATTATGGATTTTGCAAAGAAGAATACACCGCATCAGTTCTGGTTAGCGCGAAGTTTTGTGTTACTATCCGATATTTATATCAAGCAAAACAATGATTTTCAGGCAAAACAATATTTGTTAAGTTTGCAAAAAAATTATACCACAGCCGATGAAATACAGGGAATGATAACCGAACGGTTGAATGGAATTACAGCAAGAGAAAGTCAGAGTACGACGAATAATTGATAATACAGCCCCAAGCCCCTAAAGGGGATGTGAATTAGTACCGAATGGTATCTTTTCTTTAAGCCCCTTTAGGGGTTTGGGGCAAAATAATTTCTAACTTCTAATTTTAAAATAAATATATGAATCTCAAATCCAAAATAATAACTGCATTTACTTTATTTGCAATTTCGGTTTCGGCGCAGGATGTTGACCGAAATGTAACCGTAGAACGCGAATACAAACCGCTTATTCAGGATGCAGGCAAAATAACATCAGTGCCCACCGTAACAGAAGCAAATGTACAAAAATCGGCTGCTAGTTACAACGATATTAACCTTCCAATTGAAGTCGGACAAAGTATTCAAACTTTGAGTGCTGCCGAACTGGAACTCGAGAAACGCAAAAATCCGAATCAGGGCTTTGTACGTATAGGAGCAGGAAATTACCTGAATAATATGCTCGATTTTGCATTGCCTGTCATCAATAGTGGCGATATGCGTCTCGACCTCAAAGCCAATCATTTAGCGACTTTTGGCGACAAAACTCACTCAACTTCTAATGCATCGCTTATTTTCAATAATTATTATGGGAAAATGGAAATGTTGGCAGGTATAAATGCTGGTTATGAGTATTTTGAGTATTATGGTAAAAATTATAATGCTTTAGGAACGGAAACTGATTTAAACTTACTCACAACTTTTCCAACGGCCACTTACACCGAACAAAACTTAGTTCGTGTAAGCCGTAATGCACAAAGTGTAACCTTAGATAATTTGATAAACGCTACGAATAATGATGGATTATGGCGTATAAATACTTATTTGGGAGCAAAATCGTTACCTAATAAATCGGGTTTGCGCTACGAAGCTGTGGCAAACTACAACAAATTTAGTTCACGCAATGGACTTATCGAAGATATGATTTACACCAAAGCGGGTTTTAATAACGTAAATGGTAAAAACCGAATGGGTATTGATATAGAATTGAAAAACATGTTTTATAGCTCAAATCTCAGTGCTTCCGAAATTAATGTTTGGGATGCATATTCCGTTTTTAGCATGAACCCATATTATAGTTTCGAGCGCGAAAACTGGAATGTTCGATTGGGCGTGAAATCATCGTTTTCGTTTGTTTACGGGAAACCATTTAATCCTTCGCCCGATATTTTTGCCGAATGGAAAGCTATTCCAAGTTCGTTGGCATTTTACATAGGGGTAGGAGGCGATTATAAAGTAAATACCCTGGATGTGTCCATGACCGAAAACCGTTTTCTATTCTCCGATCTACGAATTCAGGACACGTACACCCCTGTAAATGCTTATTTTGGTATAAAAATAAAACCAGCATATAATCTGTTGCTCGATGCATATATTAGTTATAAATACATTGACAATCAGTATTTTTTCATAAATAAAGATTATAAAACGACAGATATTGCCTCTTCAAATCCCGAAAGTACTATTTACACGAATAAATTTAATGTCATTTATAGCACTGCTTCGCTTACAAATGTTGGAATTCGTGCAAATTACAATATACGAAACAGCGTAAATGTACAGCTCAAAGGCGTTTATAATGGTTGGAAAACGTATGACATAGACCAAGCTTGGCAAAAACCAAAATTTGAAGCCGACTTGACGGGCGAAGTACGCGTCTCGCGCAATATGCATGTTAATGGCAGTTTATTTTTCAAAGGCGAACGTCAAGCTAAATTAGGTGACATGAGTATGACTATGAAACCCGTAACGGATGTAAATTTGGGAGCTTCGTACACCTACCTGAACTGGTTCACTATGTTTGCCAAAGTAAATAACTTACTGAATGCAAACTACGATGAATTTTACGGCTACCAAGTGCAGGGAATGAATGTAATGGTTGGTGCAGCGTTTTCGTTTTAAAAATGTTTTTAATATTGTCTTGTTCCAAAAATAGAACTACCAATACGCACCATGGTACTTCCGCAGGCAATGGCAATAAGGAAATCATCCGACATGCCCATCGAAAGTTCTTTAAATTCGGAGTTTTGACTTAAAAAAGTGACTTTTAATTTATCAAAAATGGATTTAAGATGTATAAATTCCCTTTTTACCTGATTTTTATCATCCGTAAAAGTTGCCATTCCCATTAAGCCACAAATTTGTAGGTTAGAATAACGCTCTAAACCTCCATTTTCGAAAAACTGAATTAATTCAGGCTCATCAAAACCGAACTTTGTTTCTTCGGTGGCAATGTGCACTTGTAATAAACAATTTACTTTTCGGCCAATTTTGGCAGCTTGTCGATTAATTTCAGCTATTAATTTTTCAGAGTCAACGCCATGTATTAAACTCACATAAGGTACAATGAATTTCACCTTATTTGATTGCAAATGACCTATAAAATGCCATTCAATATCTTTAGGTAAACGTTCGTATTTACCAGTCATTTCCTGCACTTTGCTTTCGCCAAACACACGTTCGCCAATTTGATATGCTTCCATCAAAGTTTCATCAGGATGAAATTTGGAAACACAAACCAAGCTAACATTTGCCGGAATTTGATTTCGAATGTATGTAAGATTACTTGTAATAGACATTTTTTAAGCTTATAGTGACTAGTTGAAAAACGCTTGTAATTCGTAATTCATAATTCGTAATTGAAAACTTACTCCGATTTTTCAAATTTATAAACATCCATAATGAGTGTTTCGGTGATTGATGCAATTTCGTAATCTGCCATCGTTCCACTCATGCCTTTGAGAAGTCCTTCTAATGCACTTTTCATGTCTGCGGCTTGCACCATCATGGTATTCGCAGTGCGTTTTTCAACGCCTTTTTCTTCGTCGATAGTAATAAAATTAACTCTGGCTCGGTACCATTTATCGCCATTTTCGTCGAAAAACATCTCGCTAATTTTGGTGCGTTTTATATTTGCCACTTGAAATTCGCCACTAATAAATGGTTTCATTTCGTCAATAATTCGTGTTTCAGCTTCGGTAAACGACAACGCATCAACTAAATAACCCTGACTAACTTTAACAATATTGCCATCGTCGGCAGTTTTCTCATACTTTACCTTACATTCGAACCAAGTGTGCATAATTTTTTTGTTTTAGTCTGTAATAATTTGATTTAATTTATTTTACAAAGGTACTATCTTTTTTTTGCGAAAGCAACTTGCATAAAACAAAAAAATGGACAATTTTCTTTAAAGAAAATTGTCCATAAAATCGTTTATTTTTAAATATACTCACAAAATAAACCTTATTATGTGGTAGCTAAATAATACATATATGAGGTTGTAACAAATTTGATTTCTAAATTCATAATTTGGTCATTTTCGACATAAGCAATTATAAAACAACGCTTATGTTCTGGGCAAAATGAACTTAATCGTACTATTTTACCATTGTTTCGAGGAGATTCACTTATCAATTTGAAATCAAAACTGTAATTCGGAATATTTGACAATTTCAATTTATGATTCTCAAAATCCATTTCAACATCTAAATTTGACTCAACGGGTTGACCGTAAGGGTATGCATCAGTTCTACTTGCAAACTTAATTGCTTTTGATACGTAAATTTGAGCACTAACCGATTGAATGATTAATATTGAAAATAAGAATATAACTATCGATTTCATAATTCAAATACTATTAATGAATTTTTTCACTATTTTAATATCAAAATCTATTCCAATTTGCAACTCTCTATAAAACAACTGATAAATAGTCTTTAAGTGTTCATAAACGAATAAATTCTTCGATAATGAATAGTCGTTTTCGAAGATTGGATTATAATCTGCGTTTTAAAGTGATTAATAATTTTTGCATGTCGTATTTATAATTACAAATTCGACTGCAATTTCGTATTTATTACTTTTTTTGCGATTTATATCAATAGACATTTATAACGAATCGTTTTCACGAATTTCAGTTCGACGAATTTTTCCACTTATAGTCTTGGGAAGAATATCGACAAATTCGATAATGCGAGGATATTTATATGGAGCTGTAACCGATTTTACATGCTCTTGAATTTCTAATTTCAGTTTTTCGTGATGAAACGATTTATACTCGGCAGCTAATATAACAGTTGCTTTTACAATTTGTCCGCGAATTTCATCAGGCACACCTGTTATGGCACATTCCACTACGGCAGGATGAGTCATCAGGGCGCTTTCAACTTCAAATGGCCCAATGCGATAGCCTGAACTTTTAATAACATCGTCGGCACGTCCAACAAACCAAAAATAACCATCTTCGTCGCGAGTTGCTACATCACCCGTATAATAAATATTGTTGTGCCAAGCTTCGTTGGTCAGTACTTTATTTCGATAATAGCCTTTGAATAAGCCAACTGGAACTTTTTTATCGGTGCGAATCACAATTTGTCCATGTTCACCTGTAACTGCTGATTTCCCTTCGTGGTTGAGTAGATCAATGTCGTAATGCGGATTTGGCAGTCCCATCGAGCCTGGTTTTGGGGTTGTCCAAGGCGAAGTGAAAATGGCAAGTGTTGTTTCACTTTGTCCGTAACCCTCTTTGAGTTTGATGCCAGTGAGTTTTAAAAATTGCTCATAAACAGCTGGATTGAGCGCTTCGCCAGCAATGGTACAGTATTCCAACGACGATAAATCATAGTTCGAAACATCTTCGCGAATTAAAAATCGGAATATCGTTGGCGGAGCACAAAGCGATGTAATTCGGTATTTATCTATAACATGCAATATCGCTGATGGTGTGAATTTTTCGTGATCGTAAACAAAAACACAAGCTCCAGCTATCCACTGGCCATATAATTTTCCCCAAACAGCTTTGAGCCAACCTGTATCGGCAATGGTTAGGTGCAAGCTATAGGGATGTAGATTGTGCCAATATTTAGCTGTAACTATATGTGCCAATGGATAAATGCAATCGAGTAGAACCATTTTGGGATTACCCGTAGTTCCCGAGGTAAAACTAATAATGAGCGGATCGTCGTTTTTATTTACATTTTCAATTTTGGTAAATGTAGGTGCATTTTGTATTCCTTTTTGGAAATCGTGCCAACCTTCGGGAATTTTTGGTCCAACAGAGATACACATTTCCACAGTGGGTGATTCGGACAGCGAATCGTTTATATGACTTAGAATATCATCTTCACCCACAGCTATAATAGCCTTGATATCAGCGGCATTATTGCGATAAATAAGATCTTTTTTTGTTAGTAAATGTGTAGCGGGAATAATAATAGCGCCAATTTTATGTAATGCTATTATTGTAAACCAAAATTCGAACCGGCGTTTTAAAATTGCCATTACAATATCGCCTTTTTTAATTCCAAGACTACTGAAATATGAAGCTGTTTGGTCAGAATAATATTTCATTTGGGCAAACGTAAATTCGCGACATTCCCCTTTGTCATTTGTCCAAAGTAAAGCTTTTTTGTTCGGTTCTTTAGCCGCCCATTCGTCCACGATATCGTAACCAAAATTAAAATTATCGGGCACTAAAAGTTGGTAGTTTTCTGTAAAATCATCAAAATTGTTGAAATCTGTTTGTTTCAAGTATTTTTCAATCATTGCTAAATTTGTTAATTGCTGCAAAGTAACAAAAGAAGTCAATTGCATCCAACAAATTGGGATAAAATTTATTTATTAGGTATAAAATATTCCATTCGGGGTTAAAATTTTCAAAAAAAATGTACTACCAAATTAATCTATACTATCTTTGCATTCGTAATTAAAAAATGTGGAGAGATTTGGACTGCTTGCAACCACAGAAAAAAATGCTAAATTGCAACTTCATTGCAACTCTATTTTCTGCATCGTTTTAATAAGTCCTCTGTACTTTTCCCTTTTTTATTTAGCAAAAATTCATAAAACAATTTTCGTAACAACGCTGTTAATTATTTCAATTTGCTCTGTGTGCATTTTTAAGTAGTAAATGGTATAATAGTAAATTAAAAATGGGATATTTATTTTCATCCGAATCGGTGTCGGAGGGTCATCCCGACAAAGTAGCCGATCAAATTTCAGACGCTATTCTCGATAATTTTTTGGCAATTGATGCCAACTCCAAAGTAGCCTGCGAAACTTTAGTAACAACAGGACAAGTGGTGCTTGCGGGCGAAATAAAATCGAACGCCTACATTGATGTACAGTCGGTTGCGCGTGGTGTAATCAACAGAATTGGCTATACCAAAGGCGAATATATGTTCGATGGTAATTCGTGTGGCGTGCTTTCGGCATTACACGAACAGTCGGGCGATATAAATCGTGGAGTGGAACGTGCCGAACCTATGGATCAAGGCGCTGGCGACCAAGGAATGATGTTTGGTTACGCCACCAACGAAACTAAAAACCTGATGCCCATAGCGTTAGATTTATCTCATGCTTTGGTTCAAGAGTTAGCAGCTATCCGTCGCGAAGGGAAGGTTATGACCTACCTCCGTCCCGATTCAAAATCGCAAGTTACCATCGAGTACGACGATAACAACAAGCCAGTAAAAGTACATACAATTGTTGTTTCAACTCAACACGATGATTTTGTAAAACCATCAGAAAGTAAAACTGAAGAAGTAGCCGACAACGAAATGTTAGCCAAAATACGTGAGGACGTAAAGGAGTTTTTAATTCCACGGGTAAAAGGGTTGGATTCACAATTTGCCGAATTATTTACCGACGATTATGTGTTACATGTAAACCCAACTGGCAAGTTCGTGATTGGTGGACCACATGGCGACACAGGGCTTACAGGCCGTAAAATTATTGTTGATACTTATGGCGGAAAAGGGGCACATGGTGGTGGTGCATTTTCGGGCAAAGATCCTTCGAAGGTCGACCGTTCGGCAGCCTATGCCGCACGCCATATTGCAAAAAATATGGTTGCAGCTGGTTTGGCAACGGAAGTGTTGGTGCAAGTAGCTTACGCAATTGGAGTTGCAAAACCAATGAATTTGTATGTAAATACCTACGGCACAGCCCAAGTGCAACTTAGCGATGGCGAAATTGCAGCTAAAATTGATAAACTATTTGATTTGCGTCCTAAAGCTATCGAACACAATCTGGGTCTTCGCAATCCAATTTACGAGGAAACAGCATCTTACGGTCATGTTGGCCGTAAATCAGAAATGAAACCCAAAACATTCAAAGATGGTAATGGTAATACGTTTACGCGCGAAGTTGAACTTTTTACATGGGAAAAAACCGATAAAGTAGCGGCTATTCGTGAGGAATTTTCGTTGTAAAAATTACAGCAAATATTTCGACAGGTATATTTAAACTAAAACAGGATTTTGAAATTATCAAAATCCTGTTTTTTTGTATGCTGTAAGTAAAAACAAATTATTTTAACTTAGAAAGATCAATTCTCGATAAAAGAATTTTATCGCCACGCAATGTTTCGCTAAAGAAAAATAAGTAATTGTTAACCTGATAGGAACCTGTATTTGGGAAAAGATAATACTCTTTTTTCTCCGATTCGCCAAAGCCTTTAAAATCACTTAATTCGCCATCGGATATTTTTATATTACCATATTCGTACTGAAATAATGGTGTCCAAGTTGTTGTTTTTACACTTGAAGTTAGTGTAATAGATGAAGTGTGAGACTCCTCACGAATGTTTTTGACATCTTTTAAAAGCCAAAACAAATATTTACTATCAGCCGATTCTATTACAGAGCTACCAGCTAGATACATGTCGGCAGTGAGTGGCGCGTTGTTGAAAAATCCTGATTTGCTCGATTGGTCTAATTTAACACCATAGTTTCGTTTTAAACTGCCATTGGCATCAAACTGAAACATATACACACCTTTGTATATACGCCCTTTTTTGCTTGTGCTAAAATCCTGTCCATTAATAAAAATATCGCCAGAGGAGGCAACTTCTATTCCATTAATAACAAATTTTTTACCATCGAATTTTATAAATTTCTTTTGACCAATAGGCTTTGCTTGTTTGGCTTCAAAATCGTCGATATTTGGTGCAGTTAAAAAATCAAATTTACCATTTGTAATTTTCCCAACTTGAACGTTGGTATATTTCAATTCGTCCAAAGGCAAATCAACAGCATCTTGCGTCATTCCCAAATCGACAGAACCAATAGATGCAATAGCCGAAACACCCCCCAGCAAGCCTGAACCTGCATTATTTGCTTCTTCTTTTTCTTGAGCCGAAGCGGAAGTGGTAGCTACCATTGGTAGGTTTTTAAACACATCGTTGGTATATTCTTTAGTAGGATTTTTGGTAATTGCAGAACCATAAACATATACTGAATTTTCTTTTTCGTAAGCTCCAAGCACGCGCCAGCCATTGGATGGAGAATTGAAATTAAATTTTTCGACTATTTTTCCAGTTGTCGAAATTCGAATGTAGGTGTAGTTTGTTGGCATTGGGTCAGCATCCTTTTTATACAATCCACTTGGTGCAAAAATCACAATCCAATCTCTAGGCGAATCATCGTTGCTTATATACTCGTTTTCATCTTGAAGTGGAGCCGAGAACACAATTTTTTGTGGATATTGAAAATCAACTTTGTCGACAGTAGTCAAGTTGACTTGATTATCGCAGCTAATAATTTCAAAATTCTGCATTTCGTTGTGTGTTTTCTTTTGAGGTTTACCAGCAATTACTAATACTGAGCTATCTCGTTCTATTTCATAAGCACTTGTATATATGTATTTTAAACCATCTTCAGTTTTTGGTTTAACTTTTTCGAGTTGTTTAATGTTCCGATAATACGTACCTGTAAGCCAAATCCATGTTCCTTTTGTTTGTTTTTTTCTAAAAACTAATTTTCCAAGCAAATCGGAGCCTGCCGATAAACTGTTGGTTACAAATGTATCGCCTTTAAAATTGAACCAAGTCCATCGATTTCGTGCTTTTTCGATAAGTTCTTCCTCTTTTTCGGTGTTTATCAAATTCAACTCTTTGTCGTAAGTATAAATTTCGTATTTTATTTTCCGTTTAGTAGTCGAAGGCAAAATATAAACCATCGAAACGGTTTCTTTTAGCTTATCGGTTTCAATACCACCCAGATAGCCATTTTTTGCTTTGCGCGAAATTGGATACGATTTTTCTAATACGGCAACCTGAGCAACTGTTTCGTTAGCCAAAATAAAAATGAGTGATAGAATAACGAAAGCGATTTTTTTTCGAAGCATGTTAAAATGCATTTTTTGAATTTCTGACTTCATGATGTCTTTTTTTTGTGGATTATTAAAAGTGAATAATGTGAGCAAAATTTTAGAATGTGCAAAATTATTCAATTTTAAAAAGGAAAACAATACGACAAAATACGTATATTTGGTTTCGAAAAAGAATAGCTACTATCGATAATTTGTAAATATGTCGGATTTTGTTTATTTCAAAGTGAATTCATATTTTATTATGATATAAATATTTGGTATTTTTGTAAGCATTTTTAAAATTACTTTATGAAGCTAATAAAATACCTATTTCTGTTTTATTTCCTATTTATTGTAACCATTCAAAGCAAGGCAAATCCGAACGACTCCATATCGACTAAATATGCCAAAGGCGAATTTGTAACCTTTTGCCAACTTAGCATTTCTGCCAATGATAGCATTACAAATGAAGTAGTTAACTTATTTGTAAAACAAATGTGTAATGACATTCGTGGACTTTTTAAATGGGGGTTGAAAGATATGGGATTGGCAAATGAGAAAGATGAATTGATAATTTTCGATTTCAAAGAAACGAGCTACAACAAGCAAACTGGCATAATAAAAGGAACTGGAGATGTGCATGTAACGGGTATTACTACTTTCAGAAATCTCAGCATGGACACCAAACTGACACAACGAAGCTTTAAGGGCGGACGCCGCGAAGTGCGTTTGGATTTAGCCACACCCAATCCTTTTGTACGAAATTTGAGAAGTTCGTTTTATTTTGTACCCAAAGCTACACACCGAAATGGCTATCTTCAGGTTACTACCAATATTGAGTTTGCATGGTTTTTTAATGTTTTTATAACGCAAAAAACCTATAAAACCATTTTGGAATGGCGAATAAGGCAAATGCTGAAAAACATCAAAGAGGAGTCGGAAAAAAGAACGAAGATGTTGGGGAAATAAGAGAATGCAATGTTTTGATTTTTGCTGATTATACATCTAAAAATATTCTTTACAACGTTCTTAGCAATCCTCTTTTTCAATAGCTTGAATAACCAATCCAGCTATGGTCATGCCGAACATTGCTGGCATGTACGAAGTTGTACCATTAATTTTTGCTTTCAAGCTGCACCATTCGTGGTCGACTAAATCAGGGTCGCCCGGCCCATGAGTTGATTTTGGGCACATACATTTATCGGTACCACAGGAGTCGTTTTCGCCTTTGTTTTGCAAAAATTCATCGCTATAAACGCACATAAATTTTTTGCCTGTTCCGCCAATTTTTTTTATTCGCTTACGCAATATTGCACCCAACGGACAGCCTTCCACTTTCCAAAATTCCGCTACTTTTATACGTGTAGGATCCATTTTGAGTGCAGCACCCATCGACGAAAAGAAGGTTGCGTTTGTTTTAGTAGCCGATTGTATCAAATGAATTTTGTTCGAAAGACTATCAATGCCGTCAATAATAAAATCGTAGGAATCCAGTTTGAACATTTCTGAATTTTCGGGTGAGTAAATCATTTGTAAATCAATGATTTCGGCTTTTGGATTAATTTCTAACAAACGAGCTTTTAGCACATCGGTTTTTACTTTTCCTACAGTTTGGGTAGTTGCCATCAACTGGCGGTTGATGTTGGTGATGCATACGCGGTCGGAATCTACAATAGTTAAATGTCCGATACCTGAGCGAATCAAACTTTCGGCACACCAGCTTCCCACACCACCAATTCCAAAAATAATAACACGCTTTTCGGCAGCACGCTCTATAAAGCTTTTTCCAAGAAGCAGTTGCGTGCGTTGGAAAATTCCTTTTTCAATTCCCATTAGTCTATAAAAAGTTCTTTTTGTTTTGTTTTAGTTTCAGAAATTCTATTAGTCGCAATTTCGCAAAATTCGGCACTCAGTTCGAAGCCTATGAAATTACGATTCAGTATTTTAGCTGCAACGGCAGTACTTCCCGAACCCATAAATGGGTCGAGAACAAGGTCTCCTTCGTTGCTGCTGATTTCGATAAAAGGTATGCACACTTTAAGCGGCTTTTGCGTTTTGTGTTTGGTGCGTTCTTTACCCATGCAAATTGGCGATTGAATAAAATTGTGCATTTCGTTCACCGGTTTGTGATTCCATGTTTTGGGTGTACCTTTGGAAAAATGAACCAACATTTCCATGCTATTTGCATACATTTTGCGGGTATAGATAGCCGGAAAAGGATTTGTTTTGTGCCAATGAATCACTTTACGGAACTGAAAACCAACACGTTCGACCATACGATTGAGGTACGAAACAAAATCGTCGCCACACCACAAATAACCTACCGCACCCGGCTTACACACGCGATAACATTCTATCAATACAGCTTCTAAAAACTGCAAATAAGCCTCTTCCGATTCAAAACCATCGAAATCAAACTCAGTAACCACATCTTTGTGATTTTTAAGCCCTTGCACATTCTGAGCCCGATATTGATAGTAAGGAGGGTCAGTAAAAATTAAATCGACACACGCATCAGGCATGGCGCGCAAACCATCGAGGCACGATTGATTATGTATAATGTTGATTTGCATATATTTTAACTTAATAATTTTTTAACTGCCCCAAGCCCCTCCCGTCTGCGTCGGGATAAATTGCGGGGTGTTGATTAGTATCGTCTCTGATGATTAAATTTTAAAGCTTCTAATCTTAATAACCCAATAACCACCTAATAACTACCTAATAACTACCTAATAACTACTTAATAACCCAATAACCACTTAATAACCTAATAACCTTTTATTATATTCGTCTAATAAATTTTTCGCAGCAATAAACGAACTTTTTTTATTCGAAAGAACGTCATTTTCAGCTTCAATTAATAATTTTTTTATCGTTTTATTTTGATAAAAATTAGATTTTAAGTGGTCGTTTATCGATTCGTACATCCAGTATTTCGATTGCGAATTTCGTTTTTTGTCGAAAAAGCCATTTGCTTTTGTAAATGTAGCAAAATTTTGCACCATTTGCCATACTTCGGCTATTCCATTACCCTCAATAGATGAGCATGTTACAGCTTCGGACAACCAACCCGATTCGGCTGAAGGAAAAAGATGCAATGCATTTTGAAATTGTGCCCTTGCCACATCGGCTTTTTCGCGGTTACTGCCGTCGCATTTGTTTATAGCTATGCCGTCGGCCATTTCCATTATGCCACGTTTTATTCCTTGCAATTCGTCGCCACCTCCAGTGAGTTGAATAAGCAAAAAGAAATCGACCATCGAATGAACAGCCGTTTCGGACTGACCCACTCCAACCGTTTCTACAAAAATTGTATCGAAACCAGCAGCTTCGCAGAGCACAATACTTTCGCGCGTTTTGCGGGCTACACCACCAAGTGAACCTGCCGATGGCGAAGGACGAATAAAGGCATTTTTTGCAACCGAAAGTTCTTCCATGCGCGTTTTGTCCCCTAAAATACTCCCTTTGGAACGTTCGCTACTTGGGTCGATGGCCAAAACAGCTAATTTTTGTCCGTCTCGAATCAATTTCATACCAAGCGCTTCGATAAAAGTGCTTTTGCCAGCGCCCGGAACGCCAGTAATCCCCAACCGAATGGATTTTCCGGTATAAGGTAAACATTTTTCTATTACCTCTTGTGCTAACTGTTGGTGTTCGGGTAGCGAACTTTCAACTAAGGTAACTGCTTGACTCAGAATGGCTATATTGCCACTTAAAATACCTGAAAGAAACTCGTCGGAAGTTAGCTGTTGGCGCTTGCGGCGCGTTTGCCGATATGGATTTACAGCCGGAAGCGACTCCACGCCTTCGTTTACGCTAAGACCTTTGTAGCTTGGGTTATTTTCGGGATGTTGATGTGGATTTTGCACGCTGATTTATCAACTATAAATGTATAAATAGAAAGTGTTTTTTATAAAAAATAAAAAGCCAGGTAAATTCAGACCCGGCTCGACAGCTTCAATAAAAAATAATTATTTTTTTATTTTCCAGTTGAGCACCAATATAATAAAAGAATTATCGGGGTCGTTAGTTTGGATGGTAATCGATTTTTTATATTCGCCTTCGGGCAAATTTGTTGCATTAAGACCAAAACTGATATGACCAGTTTTACCACCTCCAATTGTTAATTTAGGTTGGTTAATGGCAATTTCTTTGTTGTTATTTATTATTCTGCGAATGGCAAGAGAGCTAATTCCTTTGTTGCTGATTTTAAATTGAGCATTTTTTTTAGAGCCTTTTTTTACGTCACCAAAGTTTACAGTTCTACCTGTCGATTCAAAAATCGGAGCTTTTCTTTTTTGGTCGGGTGTAAGTTTGCTAAAATCTTCGATAATATTCGAATAAACTTGCAATTGATAATCTTGTGTGAATTTTTTTTCGCCATTTAACGCTACATAAACTTCGTCGGAAAGTGGTCCCCATTGATTGCATTGATTTGAGTTGAGTGTAAAGCTAATTTTACCTTCGGAGTTGGGCTCCAAAACTTGGGGAGTAACAGTTGCTGTAATGTATGCCGGCAGGTTTTCGATGGTTGGTCGAATACTTTTTGCGCCTGAATTTTGTATTTGAATATTACGTAATTGTAATTTTCCTTTGTCAACGTTGTTCATTTGAATAGCTTTCGCACTCAATCGCAAATCGCCCATTATCACAGGGTACTGACTTGAAGAGCCATTTTGAGCACTTTCTTTCGGAATTACTTCACCTCTAATTGTCAGGTTTACAGCTTCTTCAGACGAGTTACTATAAACAGTAATTGTTTTGGTAAAAGCACCTGGGCGACCTAATGGATTATATGTTACTGTAATTGACCCTTTTTTGCCTGGTTCAATAGGTTCCTTAGTCCAAGTAGGAGTGGTGCAACCACACGAAGCTTGCACGCGGCTAACAACCATGGGTGCATTGCCTTTATTCGTAAAATTAAATATGATAGTAGCTTTGCCGTCTTCTTCATTAATTTTGCCAAAGTCGTGGCTGTTTTTTTCAAATGTAATGACGGGCTTTTGAGCCGAAAGCATTGAAAATGTTAGCAATGCTATAAATAGAAAACTGAATTTTCTCATAACGAAATATTTTTATGAATGAATAATTTTAGTTGATGATGCAAAAGTAAAGAAAAAGCTATAAATGAGCTATAAACGGAATTAATTTTTCAGAAAAAATGGTTTAATTATCGTTAATTGTCGAATTCTCTATTTTGTCTTCTATTCTGTTTTTGTTCTCTGATTTTGATTTTTCAAAACCAAAGAAATCGGATATTTTTTCGCTTAGCCACGAAATGCCTACAAAATATAAACTAATTGAAAATACCCACATTATATAAAATAAGAAGGTGCTTTCTGGTTTAAAAATGCCATTTTCGAAGTTGCCATTTAATGGTTTATTTGTGAAAATAAAATCAATTAAATATTGCCCATGATAGCCTAAATAACGTAATCCTAGGTGCGAAATGGTTGTTTCGAAATGAACACCTCCTACAAATTTTAGTCCAGATAAAAAAGCTATATGAAGAGCCAAAAATTGAAAAGCTCCAAAAGCCAACCAGCTTATATTTTTGTTTTTAAGAAAAAAATAAGCAGTTCCAAAACATAAGCCAAATAGCAATGATTGAATTAAAAGAGGTATAATAAATTCATTCCGAATGCTTTCGAGGAAAATGAAATTTTCTTTCAATATTATTTTGCTAAACCACAAGCCAAATAGGTTGAGCGAAAAATTAAGCATTGTCCAAAATAACAATCTGTTACCAATATGGTAAATGATGGGTTTATTTAGTTGCATAAAATAAATTATAAATTTTACCTTCTTCCGTCGGGTTTGCGACGTTTGAAATTGCCTTTTCCTGCTGAAAATTTTTTGTGCCCAAAACGATTTTTTTCAGGGTTGTATTCGGGTGCTTCGCCCAACTCAGCAGGCAATGGAATTTTAAAAATATCTTTTTCTAAAAATGTTTCTATTTGTTTAAACTTATATTGTTCTTCGGTCGAAACAAAAGTGATAGACATACCTTCGGCACTTGCACGGGCTGTACGACCTATGCGGTGCACATAATCTTCGGCATCGTGTGGCACATCGTAGTTAATTACCAGCGAAATATCATCGATATCAATGCCTCGCGAAACAATATCGGTTGCTACCAAAATGCTAACGCGGTTGTTGCGAAACTCATGCATAATGTGTTCACGCTGCGATTGGTCAAGGTCGGAGTGCATTTCGCCTACCGAAAGTCCCATTTGTCGGAAAGTTTTGGTTAATTCCTTCACTTTGATTTTCGAACCCGAAAAAATAATGACCTTGTTGGGTGTTTGTTCTACAAATAAATGGCGTACAATAGCATGTTTTTGAGCTTCGTGACAAATATAAGCTGTTTGCATAATACTCTCGGGCGGCCGCGAAACAGCAATTTTAACCTCAGCAGGGTCGTTCAATATTGTTTTGGCTAATTGACGAATTTTGGGTGGCATGGTCGCCGAAAACATAATTGTTTGTCGTGTTTTTGGCAACCGATTGACAACCTGCATTATATCATCAAAAAATCCCATGTCCAACATACGATCAGCTTCGTCTAAAATAAAATATTTTACTTCCGAAAAGTCAATTTCGTACAAGTTTAGGTGCGATAATAATCGACCAGGAGTTGCTATAACCACATCGGCACCATTTTGAAGTCCACGTCTTTGAGTTTCCCAGGCTGTGGCATCGTTTCCGCCATAAACAGCTACCGACGAGAAGCTTGTGAAATATGAAAAACCTTCCATTTGCTGGTCAATTTGTTGCGCCAGCTCGCGGGTAGGTGCCATAATAATGGCGTTAACTTTGTTTTCGGCATGTGTTTCCGATTGCAAGTTGTGTAAGAGTGGTAAAATAAAAGCAGCTGTTTTTCCAGTTCCTGTTTGTGCACAAGCAATAACATCACGTTTTGCAAGTATCACAGGTATTGTTTCAGCTTGAACGGGTGTTGCTTCGGTAAAGTTCATGGCTTCAAGCCCCTGCTGAACTTCATCGCAAAGTGCTAATTCGTCGAATCGCATATTTTTTTGTTTTAATTACTCGTTTGAGTAATATTTTGGATAGAATTTTTACAAAGATAGCTAAAATTAAATCAACTCTTTTTGTTTTAGAATAAATTCCATTTCAGATTGTACTTTTGCAGCTTCTTTGCGGGCGGCTTGAGCATAATCTGTTTCGCTCGATGCGTAAATAATTTGACGTGATGAATTTACTAATAAGCCACACGAACTGTTCAAACCGTATTTGCAAACCTCCTCTAAGCTTCCGCCTTGAGCACCAACGCCCGGAACTAGCAGAAAATGTTCTGGAATAATAGCGCGTACATCGGTAAGCATTTCGGCTTTGGTAGCTCCTACTACATACATCATATTGTCTACTGTACCCCAACCAAGCGAAGTTTTCAATACTTTTTCGAATAAGCGTTCGCCGGTTTCGGCATCGCGCATAAACTGAAAATCGAAAGCACCTTTATTGGAAGTTAATGCCAACAATGTAACCCATTTTCCTTCGTAAGTGAGAAAAGGAGTAACCGAATCCTCGCCCATATAAGGCGCTACGGTTACCGAATCTACATCCATTACACCCAAAAAAGTGCTGGCATACATGGCCGACGTGTTTCCAATATCGCCACGCTTGGCATCGGCAATAATAAATTGGTCGGGATATTTTGTGCGAATATATTCCACCGTGCGCTCCAAAACGTCCCAGCCTTGCAAGCCTAAGCTTTCGTAGAAAGCCAAATTGGGTTTGTAAGCCACACAAAGGTCGGCAGTAGCATCAATTATGGCTTTGTTAAATGCAAAAATTGGGTCGTCTGACTCGTCGAAAAGAAACTCCGGAATTTTGGTTGCATCGGTATCAAGTCCAACGCAAAGAAATGATTTTTTGCGTTGAATATTTTCGAATAATTCTTGTTTTGTCATATTGTATTGTAGAGACGTAGCATGCCGCGTCTATTTATTTAAATAATTTTATATCAGAAAATCGCGTACTTGTTTGCTAATAAACTTTTTTATATCGTTCCAGCTTTGTTTTTTGATTGTTTCAGGGTTTTCACTTTCGTCGGCATCTACATAGTAAGTTAATGCTTGTGGAACAGAAATACCCAACATTTGATTCGGGTATTTTTGTTTATGAAAATCTATAAAATCCTGAATTGAATATTTAGTTAAAAGCTCAGCTATATCCCAAAAATCTTTCTTTTTTCCACGTCCTAAAGCTGCTTGAACCTTCATAGCTATTAGGTCTTTGTCATCGTACAAACGAATTCCTTCCATTTCCACATTTTCAGCAATTTGAGCATGTGGATAATAAACAATATCAACTTTTACATTGTCGATAGAGCAAAATACACCCCATTTAGAAAATTTTCCTCTGTAAGTGAATTTTTCACCAAACTGATTTTCAAGCGATTTAACTACTTCTTCATTTTCAAATGGCTCAGTACAAAACAAATCAAGGTCAATTGATTTCCTATGACCGTATTTTAATGATAAAGCTGTTCCACCTACAAGGCTAAACTTCTTTAATTCACTCATTTCCATTAATTGTTTTAATATGGAAAAAGTCCTGGGTTCAACTGTCTGTTTTTGTAACATGTAAATTCAGTTATATTTTTATCAATAATTGCTGCTGCAAAAATCATGGTGTGTTCTGGTAGAAACTTGACGTTTAAAAGTGATTTTTTAACTCTTTCATCTCCATAATACCTTCTACACTGACGAATATCCTCAATATCACCACGTTCGAAAACGCGCGAAATAACAAAATCTGCTTTATCATCAATGTCGAGTTTCTCGAAATTAACGTCCCAAAATATGCGTTTGTCGAATGTTGGTTTCATATTTTTTATTTCTTACTTATCCCTAATTTAAAGTTCCGAATCTTTCATTCGTTCCGTATTTTCGGCTACAATTAATTGGTCGATAACACCCTGAATATCACCATTCATAAATGCATTGAGATTATAAATGGTAAAATTAATACGATGGTCGGTGATACGTCCCTGCGGATAATTGTATGTTCGGATTTTAGCCGAACGGTCGCCGGTGGATACCATTGTTTTGCGCTTCGAGCCTATTTCGTCCAAGTATTTTTGATGTTCGATGGCATAAATGCGTGAGCGCAATTCAATCATTGCCTTTGCTTTGTTTTTGTGCTGCGATTTTTCGTCCTGACACTGAACGGTAATTCCGGTTGGGATATGCACTAATCGGATAGCCGAATAGGTTGTGTTAACCGACTGACCGCCAGCTCCCGACGAACAAAAAGTGTCTACGCGCACATCCGATTCCTTCATGTCAATATCAAACTCTTCGGCCTCAGGTAGCACCGCCACAGTAGATGCTGATGTATGAACTCGTCCTTGTGTTTCAGTTTGTGGTACGCGTTGCACGCGGTGTACGCCCGATTCGTATTTGAGCGTTCCATAAACATTTTCGCCTGACACTGTGAAAATAATTTCTTTGTATCCGCCAGAGGTTCCTTCGCTTATGTTTGTAATTTCAAGTTTCCAACGTTTTGTTTCGCAATACTTTACGTACATTTTAAACAAGTCGCCGGCAAAAATAGCTGCTTCGTCGCCACCAGTACCGCCACGAATTTCGACAATGGCATTTTTATTATCTTCGGGGTCGGCAGGAATTAATAACAACTTGATATTTTCTTCCATATCCGGAATTCTCGGTTCAATATCGTCCACTTCCGCTTTTGCCATTTCGCGCATTTCGGGGTCATTTTCGGTATTTAACATTTCCTTTGCCTCTGCCAAGTGGTTCAATGCCAGTTCGTATTCGCTTTTGGCTACCAATATTCGTTCTAAATCGTGATATTCTTTGTTGAGTTTAACAAATCGTTTCTGATCTGTAATCACTGATGGGTCGGTAATGAGAGTCGATATCTCATCGAACTTATGTTGTAATCCTTCGAGTTTTTCTAAAAGCGTTTGTTCAGCCATGTGTAAAATTAGAATTTTGAAATTTTCCGATAGCTATCGGAGTTAGAAATCATAAAATGGATACAAAAATACCAATTATTTGCGGCATACAAAAATGCAGATATAAAAAAGCTTGCAAGAAGTTCAAATTTTTACATTCGCTAATTCATTCATTAGTTCGTTTTTGTATAGTACTCTCCTTGAGGAGAGGGCTGGGGTGAGGTCAAAAATAAATTTAAGGACAGTCTACCTCACCCTAATTATCTCCCGTTGGTCGCTGACCGCTGGTTCCCTCTCCTTTATGAGAGTGACTTTGCCGACTGCAACGTAATAACATATTTGAAATAAATAAAATTTTTAATTTATAACCAATTGATTATCTGATATTCCAAATTGTCAAGTTACTGTAAATTAATTGATTAATAACATGCTAAAGTTGAATTACTTTATATTCAACAATTTTTCGAATAAGGTCGAATGGGATTGGTTTATTTAACGGAAATTGCACCG
This sequence comes from Paludibacter sp., assembly GCA_020049335.1. Lineage (GTDB taxonomy): Bacteria > Bacteroidota > Bacteroidia > Bacteroidales > Paludibacteraceae > Paludibacter. The sequence continues at coordinate 27,467 of JAIFKX010000234.1, forward strand.
AACCTTTTCCTTGTTTGTACCCTTTCAGCTCTTCGGTAAAAGCTTCGTGCGCAACAGGTGTGGCATAAAACCCTATATGTTTTGCATATCCCGCAAAATATACAAGCGGTTTTCCTTTTAGTTTATAGCCAGGCATTCCGTATTCTAATTTTTCGACCGATTCAGGTGCTGCATTTAATATCGTAGCACGAACTGTTCGTAAAATCTCCTGCACTTCCACCGGAAATTCAGCCAAGTATTTATCTACTTCGTTCATTGTGAGTTTGTTGTTGTTTACTTTTATCCTTTGAGACTTTTATGACGAAATGAAATTCGTTAAAAGTGCTATTTCTACGAATCGTAATTCGTTAAATGCAATTTTTCATTCATTTCGAAAGTATTAATATTAATGCCAACTCTCATTCATCGTTTCCATATTACGGGTCTCCGACCCTTGTGGGCTTTGTGTGAATTTCGGTGCTACAAATAGCATCGGGTCGCTGACCCTAAATGCAAGCTCTTTCATTTCATCATTAAGTGTTTCTAATGCTTTTAAATCAGCTAATTTAATTCGTTTTGCATTATACTGTTCGTAAGCCGAAACAGCAATTTGCAATGCCATTTCGTGTGAGATTTTTCCAGCATGTTCCAAAATTTCATTTTCGTTAATCGTTAGTCTGTCATTGAGTTTTTTAATCCAATCGCTCATGTACATCACCTTTTTTTGTCGCGCTTGGTTTCGTTTTATGCCGCTTTCATGCGCTCATCATCTAAAGCAAAACCTTTTACAAAATACTCCCGAAGCCACTTGGTAGCGACTCAACCACAGTTTCATCTTCCAAGCGATAAACCTGTACGTTCAAAAAGCAGACTATTCATAGCTCGTTGTAACTCCCTTACCGACCAAGCGTTTTTTATAGCTTCTAATTCGTAAAAGCGTACCGAAGGTTCCGCCTGCCTGCCGCAAGTAGGTTCAACAAGGACTTAAAACTTGTTCGGGCACTGACGAATCGCAACGCCCCGTCAAGAGCTCAGCTTGGCGGGGTGTTTTGCATTCGAGGTGTTGCGTTTAAGTCCTATGATGTTACCGCCTAGGTGTTGTTAATTATAGTTTGTTTCTGTTGATTTTAAAGCATAATTTTTTTAGTCAACGTTCCTGCCTTTACGATATATAAACCATGGGCGAATCCTGTTAATGATAAATTAATTTTACTGTTTGTTCTTTCTGACCAAATGATTTGCCCTTTCGAATTTATCAAATAAACAAGAGTTTGTTCATTATTTTTCGGAATTATAATTATGGAACCATTTGTAAAACTGATAAAATTAGTGTCTTCAATAGTGTTTATTGCAGTTTCATCCATTTCAACAATATTCGTAAATTCATTCCATTGACTGGCTAGTTGATAGGTAGTTTTACTTCCCTTTGGAACATATAGTATTACGATTGTTTTCTGCGTACCATAAAAACAACTCACGCCGGTTGTTGGCGGTATTGGATTATGTACATACATTTCTCTAAGACCAAAACAGCCTGAAAATGCAACTGCGTCAATTGAAGTAACTCCTTTTGGTATTTCTAATTTTTTGAGGTTTTTACAATCGGCAAAAGCGTATCCACCAATTGAAGTTATTTGATCGGGAACTTTGAAACTTTCAAGGCTTGTACATGACCAAAAAAGTTGTGGAGCAATTGTTGTAATTGACTGTGGAAAGTTAATTGACTTAAGACTAGAACAATTCCAAAATGAACCTCCACCTATTGATTTTATAGTTTCAGGTATATTTACCGAATCTAATGCAGAACAACCGTTAAATGAGTTGACTGCTAAATAAGTAACTTGTGGTCCAAAGTTAATTTTCTTCAATGAAGTTAATCTGATGAAAGGAGACCCAATCTGCATATCAAACACATTTCTGTTCTGATTTAAAGTTACAATACCGCAACCTGGAAATGGATACGTATCAAAATTAAATAAAATTGGATTTGTGTTGTCAAATTCACCTAACGTTAGCTCTTTCATTCCGGTACAATTAAGGAAAGCATTCCCTTCAATATAATTGATATTATTCGGTATCATTAATGAGTTTAATGCCGTACAATTTTCAAAAGTGTTTTGAGTAATTCTTTTTAGTGAACTTCCAAAATGTACAGTTTTTAGTCCTTTACAACCGGAAAAAGCAAAAGAACTCAATGTTGTTACTGAATTTGGCAAATCAATTGATGCAATCTTTACACAATTGGCAAATGCCCTGTATCCTAAGGTCGTAAGTGATGAAGTGAATTGAACATCAGTTAAACTACTGCATCCTTCAAAAGCACTTTCATTTATACTTTTAATTGAATTACCTAATACAACCATCTTTAAAGCTGAACAATTATAAAACAGGCCATATGAAACTTCTTTAAGTTTGGTTGGCAAAACAATAGAATCTAACTTCACACAATAATTAAAACAGCTGGAACCAATTGATATAATACTATCACTTAACGCCACTTTAGATAAGTTCGAGCAAGATGAAAATGCCATATTTTCAATTGTTTTTACTGAGTTAGGAAGAATAACTGTAGTAAGATTCGTACATCCGTCAAATAAAGATGTACCAATAGCAGTTACAGTATTACCTACTTTTACATTTGTCAGGGTTGAAAATGTTGAATATCCATTTGTGTTTTTTAAAGTGATTTTTTTATTCATATACAAATTTCTAATATTACCGGAATTATTGAAGGCATATACATTTATTCCAATAGTATCAGTTTTGAGTGAATACTCATTTCCAATAGTAATACTTCTAAGATTTTTACTATTACTAAAAGCCATCCGGTGTAACACCATCACTTTATTTCCAAGTGTCAATGAATCGAGTGCTGGCAAGTTGCTAAAAACCGAAGATTCATCAACGTGTACAAATGGTCTATAAAGGTTAAGAACTTTTAAATTACTGCAATTTGTCAATGCCGTAATATCAATATTTATAGGCACATCCGTCTCATTCATTTTGTCACCAAATGACATTGATGATAAACCGCTATTATCTTTAAAAGCATAGGGATTTATTCTCTTTACATTTCCGGGGATTGTTATTGAAAAATTGTTTTTAATACCTGAAAATGCATAATCTGCTATTGTATCAACTGAAGCCGGAACAACATAATTACCACTCATATTAACTGTTGCCCAAAGTAATTTGGTTTGCATTTTATTAAAGAGCACCTTGTCTTTAGCGAAAAAATAAGGATTTAAATTATCAACTTCGATATTGGTAAGATTCGAACAACCTGTGAATACATTCATCGGATACGATCCTATTTTTGAAATACAACGTGGAATATTAATACTATTCAAACCGTTACATCCATAAAATTGATTATTAGTAAGTGTTGTTACTGAATCACCTATGATTACATTCGTCAAGGTAGTTTTATTTCTTAAAAATGAGTAACCTGAATAATCATTTATAATATTCTTATTCATTTCAACAGTTGTAATTGGGCAGTTATTGAATGCAGAAGCGTAAACAAGAATATTTTTATTTTTGAGTTCTGAACTTTTATCTCCAATTTTCACTTCAGCCAATGAACTACAATTACTAAATGCATAGTCGGAAATCGTTTGAACTGAATTTGCAATTTGAACTGAAGTCAAACCAGAACATCCCATAAAGGCAGAACCATTAATAATAGTAACTGTGTTTGGAATTGTTATTGATTTCAAACTCTTACAATTAAAAAATAAATTATTACTTATCGAAGATATTCTCATTCTACCTATATTTATTGAATCTAGCGAAATACAATTATAAAAAGCTGCAGCATCGATAGATTTTATAGAATCGGCATTTAATATTGATTTTAAATTAGTGCACCCATAAAATGAACCATAGCCTATTGCGTTAACTGATAAAGGTATATTTACTGATGTAATGTTTATATTGTTATAGAAAGCATTATTACTTATAGCTACAATTGTATCTCCAATAACGATTTCACCTGATGCATTAGGCCATGACATTAGTACTCTATTATTTACTATCGGTTGTGAAAAGATAGATGTTATAAAGCAAATAAATACAAATGAAATAATGTGTCTCTTCATAAGATATTTTTAATATTAATAAAACAATATAGATTGATATTTATTTTAAAAGAGAGTTTTCCCCCTTATTTGCACAATTACATTTTGAAAATTTGCTAAATTCAACACAGTTATTCGTCAATCTCCTATTTCCAAGTCAAGCGTATCCTGCTTTCAGTTTTTCGAGTAAAAAAGTTGTCCGAAGATTCAAAAAGTTCCACACATTATTCAGTCGTTTTTTTTCAGTCATTAAGTTTGTCGAAATAACGTTTTGTTTTTTACACTGCCGCCTGACGACTAAGGCTATGGGCATCCTGCGGTCACCGCTTAGGCGGGAGGTTTCATTTGCGGGAGTATTCACTGTCCGTCAGCTGACGGACAAAGTGAATGCGGGCGCAAAACCTGCTAAATGCACGTCAGCCAGCCTGTGTGCGAGGCGTGTGTTGAACTAAACCTTCGGTAAATACCCGACCATTTATGTCGATATTAGCCGGTTTTTCCATTACGCATCCAAAAGTAAATAATTATTCTGATATTCACATCGTAATCAATTAAAAATGTGAATATATGCATGCACCCACCGAGCAGCAACGAAATGTATTGAAAAAGCTAAGTGAATATTGAACTGGAGCACCAGCCCGATAAAAAACTGCTCCAAAAACTGTACGACCACAAATGGGTGGTATATGCCAAGCAGCCGTTTTTCGGAGCTAAACAGGTGATTGAATACTTGGGGCGATAGACGTATAAAGTAGCCATTTCCAATCACCGCATACAATCGGTTGCCGAGTCCGTTAGTACTTGGCGAGCACTAGCACCACCACCATACGAATTGATTCACCGTGAAGCAATGATGGCTGCTACTGCCAGTATTGCAAGTTTCTGATTATCAACACTCGGCTTCCCAA
>JAIFKX010000009.1 GCA_020049335.1 Paludibacter sp.
CTCTTATTACATTTGTCGGTATCGGCTCAAAGTAAAAGAGATAAAATCGATATTGGACAAAACTGGAAGTTTATAAAGAACCTTTCGGATAATTTGCCAGCACAAAAAAAACTATACGGATTGTATTTGGTAAAAACATGGGTGGCTAATACCAACAAAATTACGAAAGTGATTGTAAAATAACAGTTTAAGGTATTATTAAAATCCTATGAATAAGAATCACATTTCTTTAATTCTATATTTCTTTTTCATTCCGATAATTGTTCTCGGTCAAATAACGCCTAATTTATGGACTGAGTATACGGCTAATCCAAATGCTCACAGCAATATACCTAATTGCAGCTATGCTGGATATCGGTACGGTGATGCTACGATCCCAACTACTCATGCTACCACCTTTAATGTAAAAGTTGCACCGTTTAATGCTAAAGGCGACGGAGTTACTGACGATTCAGAGTCACTCATACTTGCTCTTCAAGCAGCTAAAACTGCAGGTGGTGGAGTTGTTTATCTTCCCGATGGTATATATCAATGTTCCAAAGTATTGTTTATTGGAGGGAGTAATATCATTTTGCGCGGACAAAGTGTTGCGGGTACAAAAATTCGTTTTACAAAATCGCTGAGTACCGGATATGCTGTTAACTTCACAGACAACGGACAAGGAGGAATTAGTCAAATGATGTGGTCGTGGTGCGGTGGAATGATTTGGATTTCGCCTACTTCAAAAAACACCTATCTAAGTACCGACCCAAGTGAAAATATTAATGCAGCTTGGACAGGAGCAAATGCAGATAAATATTATATGGCCGAAAAAGAAGCATGGAATATTCAAAACGAATTAAGCGCCATAAATTCCAATAATGATCGAGGCAGTTTTAGCTTCACAGTAGCTGATGCATCAAAACTTTCGATAAATCAATACATTGCCATACGTTATAATAATACGACCAACTGGAGTTTGATGAAGTATATTGCCGGTGATGGTACCTGGGCGAGCACCTATCCATGGGGAACAGGTACCGAATGGATTTCTCCACTCAAACGCCCAACATTAGATTGGGTAACACAAATTGAATCAATAAACGGAAATGTTATAACTCTAAAACAACCATTACGAATGCCATTACGAGCCGAATGGGAATGTAAAGTGATGGGAATTGGAGATGTAATTCAAGAATCTGGAGTAGAGAATTTGAATATTGAATTAGAAAAAGATTACGTAAGCGACTATGCCAGCACTAGTTGGCGCAATGCCAATCACAATAGGGAAAAAGGTTGGAACGGCATTTATTTGAATAACGCTATCAATTGTTTTGTGAAAGATGTAACCATTTATGATGCTGAAACATCGGCCGGAGTAGCTGCATGTAAAAATGTTACGTTCACAGGTGTAAAAATACTTGGAAAAGACCAAACGAAAAGTGTTCATCACGGATTAACATGCCGTGTTCAATCGCAGGATATTTTGTACGAAAACTTCGAATTGAATGGCTATGGACAATTTGATCATGGAATAAATATTGAGGATTTCTCGATGGGAACAGCGTGGCACAATGGACTTGTTGTGAATGGTTGCTTTGATACGCACAGGCTGGAACCATCGGAATGTATACGCACCAACATAAAAGTGCAGGTTGCTGGTGGATATGGGGGTGCTAGTGAAGCAGGGCCACAAATCGGTGCACGCTTTGTACATTGGAACGTGCAGATAAAAGGAACAAATAACAATACAATTGTGCCGGCACCTACAATGCCAAAAGGAGCTTTGGTGGGTGTTTTTAATGCAATTGCAGCATCAAGCAGTTCAGCAGAATCGGTTGTAGAAGCAATGAATCAAGATGTTGCTCCAGCAGATTTGTATATTGCCCAGAAAAAATTGCGAAATAATGTCATTCAACCCGAATCAAATCTTACTCCATGGCCTCTATTCACAGTGCCATCGAAGGTTGAAGCAGAGAGTTCTAAGTTTAGCAATGTTGGGCTTGATAACGATTCGCAAGATCCTATGGATAGTAGCCCCACAAGATACTACAATTCATTTATGAATAATACCAAAAAAGCTGAATATGATTTAGATATACTACAAAACGGCATATATCCATTTAATTTCAGAGTTTGTTCAAGTACATACGGACTCAATACGTTGGCGATTTTGAATTTACAGGGTGACACTATCTCAACAGTCTCATTTCAAGGCAAAGGTCGTGCTACTTGGGAAAGTGCTCAAACTACTGTCCCTCTAAATGCTGGAAGAAACACTATGATTTTAACAATGAAGGCAGGAACACCTTGCTTGAATTGGTTTGAGATGAAAGACCCAACAACAATATTCCCAGTTTCATTTCCAACCTTTATTACCAAAGGAGGAAAATACAATGCCAAAGTAAAAGTACAGTTATCAGCTGTAGCAGATGTAGAAATCCGATATACTATCGATGGTACAACGCCTGAAACAACTTCTATGTTATATGACAATACTGTCGGAATACTTTTAACCCAGTCGGCAACAATCAAAGCTATTGGAGTTAAGTTGAACCAGAAAAGCAATGTAGTGAGTGCCAATTTTCAAATATTACCCGCACTTACAGTTCCTTGTCTTGTGCCAGGTTTACAATACAGCGATGCATTTGGGGTAGTTCCAATGAGCAATCAAGCGTCGTTCAACGACCCTGACACATGGGTTGAATATATTATAAATGCGCCAGAATCAGGGAAATATATTTTATACGATAATGTCTCGATTAAACTTCGCGCTCCTGTAACTTCCGTCGGGTTTGATGTTGCAGTCAACGGCTCTCTGAGCCAGAGCTTATCAAATCTGCCTGATATGGGTGGAAATTGGGATCGGTTTGGAGCTTATGCAATTCGGGTAAATTTGCAAGAAGGTCTAAATGTTATTCGTCACACAGCCACCACCACAAGGTGTAATCTGGCTTCTATCGAACTCATTAAAGATACACCAACTCAAATGCCCGGAACAATTCAAGCAGAATATTACCTGCCGCCAACGCCTAAAATTGGTCTTTTGTACAAGAACAATACTGGAAGTGGAAAAGAAGCAGGCCGGGAAGTAGATGTTAAAACGACTTTCACTTACCAATATCCCATTGAAGTTCCCGTGACAGGAATTTACCCTGTAACAATTTTTGCTGCTTCTCGAAATGTTGTTTCAGCCGATTTAGTAATTCAGTCGCTTGGTACAGTTGTCGGCTCTTATTCTATTTCAACCCCACAAACTAATTCTGATATACCTATTTTGATAAATACTGATTTGAACTTACGAAAAGGAAATTACATATTGGAGTTGAAAGTAAAAAATGGAGATCATCGCATTGACAAATTTGTAGTTGCCAGCCCAACTTCAACCAATCCAAGTGACCCCGGAATTTACCTTTATACCGATCTTAAAAATATAGAACAGTTTGCTAAAATATATCCTAATCCGGCATCTAATTATCTTAAAATAAATTTGCAAGGTGTAAATACCGTTCGTATTTATTCTATTGAAGGGGTATTAATTTATCAATCTGCATTCAACGATGAAACAACGATTGATGTAAAACGATTCAAGCAAGGAATTTATGTTGTAAGATTAAATAACGATAAAGCTCAACTTGTACATATTAATCACTAAAGCATGCGTACTTTGTTTTTTGGTAGGAATAATTGATTAAGTATTGACTTCGTCTTGACTTTTTATTTATAGTATAATGTTGCTCCTACGGAGCTTAAAAAACTATATAATCACATACAATTACCATAATATCGCTTCTCCGAAGCTTTTAAAATGCTCCTTTAGGAGCAATATTATGGTAGAAATATTTATTTCAATGAAACAAAAGCTCCGTAGGAGCAACATTATAAAAAGTCAAGACGACCTCAATATATAATTCAACCAATACAACTTCAAAGTTGCAATCTTTAGCCCCCATTTGAGGGTTTGGGGGTCATAATAAAAATATCATTAAAAATTATTGATAACTTATAAGTTAGAATATTTATTCTCATAAAACATTTAAACGCAAAGTGCGCTAAGTAATAAATACCAATTAATATTTCATTTTTTTTATACTACAAATTTACTTTTATAATGCACTGACATATAGATAATTGAATTATTTCTTTTCCTTAATTCATAATTAATAATTCATAATTAATAATTTCTTTTAACGCATCCCTTTTCTTTTTTCGTCACCAATAATTGAATATCGACAATTCCTTCAAATCTTTAAATCAACTTTTTTAAAAATAATATTTATGAAAAAACTAATTCTCTCCCTTCTCTGTGCGGTGCTATGTACCACCGGAATTTTTGCTGCTAACGAAGTAACTGTTACAGGTTCATTGGGACAAGACGCAACCTACTCTACACTCACAGGAGTGGGCGGTGCATTTGAAGCTCTTAATGCTGCCGACCAAACAGGTAAAACCATTACAATTGCCATTTCTGCTTCTACTACCAGCGAAGATGGTACCAACTCTTTGACTGGTGCTGCGGGTATGTGGACAAGCTTAACCATTTATCCAACTGCTACTGATGTAACCATTGGTGCAGCTGTAGCCAAGCCACTTATCGACCTCAATGGAGCTGACAATGTAACCATTAACGGTGCGGTAGGGAATGCAGCCTCTGGCAAAAGCATGATTATTACCAACACAAGCAATGTAACTACAGCAGGCACTTCAACCATCCGATTTATAAACGATGCTACTGGCAATACTGTAAAAAACTGTATTATAAAAGGTGCTACAATTGATCCTGCCGCTGGTGTTGTGTTTTTCTCAAGCGCAACTGCAACCGGAAATGATACAAATGTAATTGAAAACAATGATATTACTAATTCTAGCACTTCGGGTGCAGGCACTGCTGCCGACCGTCCGATAAATGCCTTGTATTCAGCAGGTACAGCAACTTTCGAAAACAGTGGCATTACTATTAGCAACAACAATTTTTTCAATCTTCTCCGTCTTACTACGGCATCAAAAATAATATCTCTTTTCTCAAACACCACCGATTGTAGTATCACAGGGAATAGTTTTTACGAAACAACTAATTTTACTCCTACTTCAGGAGGTGATTATTCGGTTATTAATGTCGCTGCAACTACTGGTGTTAATTTTACAATTAGCGGAAACTATATTGGAGGACAGAGTGCATTATGTGGTGGCAATGCGTGGACGAAAACTGCACAGAACGGGCATTTTACTGCTATTTATTTAACTGTTGGTGCCACAGTAAGTAATATCCAAGGTAATACAATTAAAAACTTTAATTGGACAAATTCTAATAATGGTAACTTTAAGGGAATAGAAATAGTAGGTGCAAGTGTAGCCAATGTAGGAACTACTAGTGGAAATACCATAAGTGATATATCGATGTCAAATGCAGGTAATGCTGCTGGTTTCTTTGGCATTAATATTACTACATCAGGTGCAATAGATTGCCAAAATAATACGATTACTAACATAAGTACTACTAGTACAGCAGCCACAAATGCTGTTAATATTTATGGAATACAAAGAACAGGAAATGCAGCTACTACAATTAGCATTAACACCATAACTAATTTAACCGCTAATAGTGCAGCTTCATCAACTACTGGTCAGTCGGTTATTGGTATTGTTAGCACAAATTCGGTCTCGAAAACTGTCAAGGGAAATATAATAAACAACCTTACCAATAATACCACTAATGCAACTACTACGGTTCTTGGTTTGGTGAATGGTATATCTTGCTCGGGTTCAACCTCAAGTACCGCTTCGGATATTTCTGACAATCAGATTAATGATTTGACAATTGCCAATAAAAATGCAACAAGATTTGATAAATCAGCTGCAATTGGCATTCTCGCAAATGATAAGTATTCGAAACTAGAACGAAATACAGTCTATAATATATCAAATACAAATACAGGCTTTACTGGAAATGTAGTCGGGGTATATGTAACAGGAGGTAAGGATTTAGGAAATGTTGCTACGGTTTCTCGTAATTATATTTTTGGTATCACTAACAGCGTAGCAACAGCAACTACAGATTCAATCTTTGGTTTGAAAATACATGCTGGTTCAAGTCCCTATTTTAACAATGTAATTAGTTTAACGACTAATTCTCCATCGTCTGTTTGTGGTATCTACGAAACTGCCCCGGGTAATTATCACACAAATAATATCTATTTCAATACTGTATATATTGGAGGTAATCCAACTTCGGGTAGTAGTAATAGCTTTGCGCTTTATAGTCACAAAAACAACGGAACTACACGCAATATCCGCAACAATATTTTCTACAATGCCCGCTCAAATACTGAATCTGCTGCTGGTGCGCACTATGCTGCATATTTTAATTATGGTGTAACTACCAAATTAACTTTAGGATATAATGATTATTATGCACCAGGAACAGGTGGCGTGTTGGGTTATTATAATAGTTTACCTTGCACTTCGGTTCCACTTATTGCCACCATTGATGCAGGTAGCGTCACCACTAACCCAGGCATTACAAGTCCAGGTGTTACAGCTGTAAGCTACAAAGGCACAGTTTCGCTTACAGGTGTTGCAATCTCAGGTTTTACTACCGATTATGATGGTGCAAACCGCAGAGTTGCCCAAATGGGAGCTTTCTTTATACCAACCACTGTTTCGGTATCAGGTGTCACACCTATTAATTCTGGCGACCTTACACTTACCGTAGCTTCGCAAATAGAAGTAGCAGCCGGTGCAGAACTCACACTTACAAATAACCCAAACATAAGTAAAATTATTTTGGCCCCAACAGCTAAACTTACTATGGGTACCAATACGCTTACTGCTCCTAATGGTGTAGTGCTACAAAGCGATGCCACTGGTACTGCCACGCTGACAGGCGATGCCGCTGTGAGCAACGCCACGGTGCAGCAATATGTAACTGCTGGGCGTAACTGGTATATCAGTCCTTCTGTTACAGCAGGAACATCTTCCATGTTATCGCGTGGCGATAGCGTGGTGGCATGGAACGAAGGATTGGAAAAATGGGAAAAAGTAACAAGCTCGCTCACCGCTGGTCGCGGTTATATTCAAACGGCTGTTGCAGGTCATGGAACCGCTGGCACCGTAAACTTTACAGGTACTACCAATGCCGGCGATGTTACCACACCTTCTTTAACACGTACGGGTTCAGTAGCTACAAGTGGTTTCAACTTAGTAGGCAATCCCTATCCTTCGTATCTGCGCTGGAGTGGCTTAAATAGCGTAAAAAAAGGGAGTATTGAAAGTGAAAATAGAAATACTGGAGTTGGGTCAAGTTTCTGGTATCGCACCAAAAGAAACGGTGATAATGCTTATATCTTTGTAACGCATAATGGTACAAGTGGATACACCATACCAAGTGGAATTGCCAATACTACTGTAACAGGAATAATCCCACCTATGCAGGCATTCTGGGTGCTGGTAAATGAAGGTAGCAGCTCTACCACCATGACATTTACGAACGATATGCGCCTGCACGCCGATAATGTGGGCAATACGTTCAAAGCACCAAAAAATGACGAACGCACCCGCTTACGTTTGCAATTGGCAAACGGCACAGCTACCGACGAAGCATTGATTTACTTCGATGCCGCTGCTGCAAATAGCTTCGACAATTATGACTCGCCAAAAATGCTGAATAACAGTGATATTGTTCCCGATTTATACAGCAAAGCAGGTAACGAGAAACTTGTTATCAATGGACTTTCGGAAGTAAGCGATAACTTGGTAGTACCATTAGGCTATAATGCTGGTGCTGCAGGCGAGTTGCGACTGAAAGTAAGCGAAATGGCTAACTTTGCTGCTGACACCCGCATATATCTGCGCGATGGCGAAACCGAAACGGAACTTGTACAAGGAATTTACCACCACTAAAATCAGCGGAAACGATAGCCGTTTCACCCTGCTGTTCCGTGCGCCAGCTTCGCCAAATGCTGTAAACACAATAGAAAAGCTCAACGCACAAGTATTTGTAAATGCTGCCAATCAGATAACGATGGTAGCTCCTGTAAAAAGCAACTATGCTGTGTACAACGCTATGGGTCAACAACTTGATGCAGGCAAAATAACCTCAAACATTCAAACTGCAAACTGCAAACTGCAAACTGGAATTTATGTAGTAAAAGTGGGTAACGAAACAAAACGTGTAATCATAAAATAGTAAGCTAGAAAGTAAGAGGCAAGGAAACAAGTGCTTACCTCTTACTTTCTTAGCTCTTACTTCTAAAAGAAATACATCATGGAAAAGAAAAAATATATTACTCCTAACGTGCAGCTTATACAGCTCGATAGCGACATTTCGTTGGCATTGGAATCGAATCCTCCGGGAGGTCCCGGCGAAACAAAGTTATCGCCAGAGTATTTACAGACCGATCCGTACAAAAACCAATTGGGTTAAAAATAAGATAGTGAGCGGGTGACTTTGAGTCACCCGCTCACTTTTGGTAATACAAACAAAAAACTACCTTTGCATTTATATTTTCGAATTCAAAATGGAGCAAGCAGCCGACCTTGCCATTGCACAAATCAAAGAGAACGGATATGCAACGCCTTATTTGTCCGACGGCAAACCCATTACGCTCATAGGCATTAATTTTTCGAAAGCAGAACGGAATATTGTGGAATGGAAAGAAGAAACTTTGTAAGCTACTAAGCGGGTGGTCGGGCTTAACCGACCTCACGCGTCAACTACTTGCTGTATATTTGGAAATAACCGCACAATCCACTATCTTTGTAAACCAATTTTCAGAGCAAGCAATTATACCCTAAAACGATATGCGACAATCGATAACAACCAGTGCTTACACTTTTGAGAATACTATCAGTGGCAATTATTTATATGTTGACAAAACGGATTATTTTTATCAACTTATTAAAGAACAGAATGGTATTTTCTTCCTTTCGCGTCCACGTAGGTTTGGCAAATCGCTATCGGTATCCATTCTGAAAAATATTTTCAAAGGCAATAAGGAGATTTTCAAAGGCTTGAAAATTTACGATATGCCCTACGATTGGAAGTCGTATCCTGTTATCAATCTGAATATTTCGAAACCGGATTGTTCGTCGGCAGAGTTACTTAATAGGGGACTTTGCATTCTGTTGCATGAAAACGCCCGCGATTTAGGAATTGAATTATCTACCGAATCGAAAGCAGGGTATTTATTCGGCGAATTAATCGAAAAAGCGTCAAAATTAGGCAAACTCGTTATTCTTATCGACGAATACGACAAACCTTTGGTCGAAAATATTTATGCCCCGCATATCGAAGATATCCGTGGGGTACTCGAAAACTTTTATATCAACATCAAAGCTTCCGACGAACATTTGCGCTTTGTGTTTATGACCGGCGTAACCAAATTCTCCAAAGTATCAGTATTTTCCAA
>JAIFKX010000232.1 GCA_020049335.1 Paludibacter sp.
TGTTTTTAATTTTTCGAAGCAGCGAAAGATAGTATTTATAGGCAGTTAGTACAGCTAATTTCGATCGTCCAGGAAGTCCCTTAATTCCTTCGTAGGCAATGGCAAATTCTTTTTCAATTTCTAAGATTAACTCTTTTTTATTTGCCTCACTAAAATTATTTTGGTCAAAGTTGCTAAAATAAAATCGGCCTAAACCTTCTGTATCTGCTTTTAAATCGCGTAAAAAATTCACTTTTTGGAATGCCGATCCAAGCATCGCTGCTGGTTTAACCAATTTTTCGAACTGCTCGGGTTTATCGTTGCAAAATACCTTGAGACACATGAGCCCAATCACATTTGCCGAACCATACACATATTGTTCTGTTTCCGTTTTAGATAAATAGAGTTTTTTGCATAAATCCATTTTCATACTATTCAAAAAAGCCTCAATGTATTCGTAAGGTATATTGTATTCATTTACAGTCATTTGAAATGCATCGAGAATTGGATTTAGACTTATTTTTTGCTCTAGTGCTTCTAATAAATCTTTTTCGAATTTAAGCAATAAATACTCTTTGTTGTGCCCATGAAAAGTATCTACAATTTCGTCGGCATAGCGTACAAAACCATAAATCCCAAAAATAGAATCACGCGTTTTTTTATCAAACAAAAGCGTTGATAAATAAAACGAGCTGCTATAGTTTTTGGTAACTAATGCTGCTATTTTCAGATTGGTTTTATGATATAATTGCATAAAATAATTTACTTATTGAACAATTTAGTACGTAATTGTATTGTATAATACAAATAAGGTACAAAAAAGTTCATTGAATATCGATTTTTTTGAGCTTTAATATAAAATTTAAAAGATGAAAACGAAAGCAATACTAAAGGAATTAATAGATTATCTAAGTTTGTATGAACATGAAAACCATGATTTAGGCTCGGAACTTAATCTAACTGACTTTTTAGGTTTTCTGAACAGCCATCACATTCATCAGAATGTAAAAGTAACAGAACTTCGTGGGAATTTGCCTTCAAAAGAATTGATAGAGCAAGAGGGTCCCCACACAGATGTCTCGATTTTAATTGTTATGATGTTCCGATATGCAAAAGGCTATATTAAAAAGGCTCTCAAAAACAGCAAAATAAATACCGTAGACGAGTTCTCGTTTTTAATAACACTCATGACCCACGAAAGTTTAAGCAAAACAGAGTTAATTACGAAGCAAGTTATGGAAAAAACTTCGGGCACTGAAATTATTAATAGGCTTGTAAAATTGGGCTTATTGGAGCAGTTTAACGACGAAATAGACAAACGAAGTGTTCGATTAAAAATAACAGTTTTAGGAAGGCTCGAAATTTTGAAAATATTACCCCAAATGAATACAGTCTCGCAAATTGTTACAGGTAATCTTAACGAAACCGAAAAAGGAATGATTGCTTATATGCTTCGAAAATTGGAGCATTACCACAACGATATTTTCTTAAATAAAAAGGAGTTTGAACTGACAGAATTACTAAATTAAGTGCGTTTTAGATTCATTTTTTTTGATTGGCATGTAATAATTTATTTAGAATTATTACATGCCTTTTTTGTGATCTTTTTTAGGGTTAATTTTGGTCTATATTCGAAATTGAATAATGCTATTTATTTTTGAATATATTTGCAATTGTCTTAAAAATTTTAATTTGCTTATATTCAAACAATTAAATGTATCGGAGCGATTTTTGTAGTGTTTTTTTTGTATAATAATTTTTGTACTAAAATATTATTAAACAAAATTTGATTTCAAGTGTTGTAATAGTAACTATTACATTATTGTATTCAAATCTCGATTTTTTGTTACATTATCTTTTAGTTTTTTTTTTATAAATCAATATCTTTACTCTACTTAAAATTTTGTTTTTTAGAATAAAATTTTGAATAAAAAAAAAGAAAATAACTTTAAAAACGAATTCTGATATGAAAACTTTCATTACAATTTTACTTGCAAAATTGAGTAAGTTCAGTCATAAATACTTATTGGTAGCAATGAGCTTAATTACTACAACTTTGTTTTCGCAAAGTTTTAATTATCAAACCAATACAGGCACTTTAGGTCTTACCTACAGTTGGATTGATTGTTCGGCTGGTACCGATATTATATCGGGTGACGATGATCAAGCAACAATTTCTTGGCCATTTAGTTTTCGGTTCTACAACAGCATTTACACAACCGCCAATAGCTTGAGCGTTGCAACCAATGGTTTTATTCGTTTAGATAACCTTGCTTCCACAAACTTTGCAACCGCACAGAGCTACACACTAGGTAGCGCGAGTACTGAACTTGGTCAAATTATAGCTTTGGGCGTGCAAGATGCCAATATTGGTAACGGTGGCGGCTGGGTGCGCTCTCTTACAACTGGAGTTAGTCCAAATCGCATTTTTACAATCGAATATAACAATTTAGAAATATTCCCGAACGAAGAATTGTATGCTGACTTACAAGTTAGTTTTTACGAAACAACAAATAAAATAGTTCTTAAATTGGGAGCCACTTCTACTATAACGGAATCTGGAGCAGATATAGGTTTGCATAGCGGTGTTAGTAGTTATTTTAACAAATGGCAAGAAGTTGTTTCGGGAACAAAAAATGCTTGGATTGAATATTCATTACTACCCGTAGAAGTAAATGCAACAGGTGGAACTGCAGTAAATTTTTATAGTACAGTTAAAGGTGCTTTTGATGCTATAAACGCGGGTACACATACTGGAACACTAACAGTAAAATTGAGTGGAAATACTACTGAAACGGCTTCGGCTGTTTTAAATGCAAGTGGCACTGGATCAGCAGACTATTCGAGTTTAGTGATGTACCCTACGCAATCAGGCTTAACAGTGAGTGCTGCTATCAGTGGTAATTTAATTCAACTCAATGGTGCCGACAACGTAACTATAGATGGCCGCGTTAATCAAAGTGGTTCAGCTAATTTAACAATATCAAACACTTCAACCACTACAAATGCGCGAACAATAGAATTAATTAACTCCGCCGAGTCAAATACCATCAATTTTTGTAATATCAAAGGAGCTGGTACTTCAAACACAAGAGGAACCATTACTATCGCAAATGCTTCGGCTGGAAATGGTAATGATGCCAACTACATACAATACAATAACTTGTCAGGTGTCTCGGCTACCGAGCGTCCATTAAATCT
The DNA here is from genome assembly GCA_020049335.1 of Paludibacter sp. Taxonomy (GTDB): domain Bacteria; phylum Bacteroidota; class Bacteroidia; order Bacteroidales; family Paludibacteraceae; genus Paludibacter. The sequence goes on from JAIFKX010000232.1 coordinate 3,181, forward strand.
CATTTATTCTGCTGGTGCTACCGGATATGTAAACGATCAAAATACAATTAGAAACAATAATTTTATTGATTTTCTATTATTAGGAACGGCTTCGAATGGCATTCATGTGTCTTCGTTTTCTAATGGATACACTATTACTGGAAATAGTTTCTATCAAACAGCTTCATTTGTTCCAACTGCTTCAGTTGAGCATACGGCTATTCGAATAAATAATACCTCTGCTACCAATTTTACTATTTCAGGAAATTTTATTGGTGGTAATGCTGCCAATGCAGCGGGTACTTGGAGTAAAACTAACGCATTTAACAATACCTTTAATGCTATTTATTTGAACATTGGAAATTCGGGCAACAGCGTTCAAAATAATACTATTAAAGGTTTTAGCTATGCCAATTCAGGAGCAGCTAATTGGTTTGGTATTTACCTTGCTGGTGGAGCTGCCAGTATCGGAACTGCTATTGCTAACAACATTGGTGAAACAACTGGAACTGGTTCAATAACATTTACAGGTGGTGCTAACAACGCCTCTTTATATGGTATTTACATAGCTACAACACAAAACATAACAATAGCCAACAATAATATTGGTAGTATTACAGCAGCAAACAGCATTTCTACAAATGCAACCAATTTTTACGGCATACACAAAACAGCTACTGCGGGTGCGCTTACAATCTCCAACAACATAATCGGAAGTACAGTTACAGCAAGTAGTATTCAATCTACTTCGGATGCCACAGGTAATTCTCAATTAGTATACGGAATTTATAACTTGGGTAACGGTGAAATTATCATTTCGGGAAATACGATTGCTAACTTAAACAATAAAACAACAGAAACAAATCGTTCTTCTCGTATTCGCGGCATTTTCTCGAATGCTGGAGCAAATACTATTGAAAGCAATACGGTATATAAAATAGAAACAACTGGTTTATCAAATGGAGCTAACTACACAAACGCTGCTATTGTTGGAATTTCGGTGATAAGTAAAACCGCAGGTAATGCTCAAACGATAACCAAAAATAAGGTTTACAATATTGAAACGACTGCTACCGGCAAAATTGAGTTATATGGCATTTATTTCGATGGACCAGATGCTATAGATGCTGTAATTTCGAAAAATTTCGTGCATACATTTGTAGTTCCTGGCTATCTTACAGGTTCAACGGGTTCGTATTTGCATGGAATATCATTGTACGATGGCGGTTTTACTGCTTCCAACAACATTGTTTATTTAGGAAGCAATATAAACACTGGTTGTTCTATATGGGGAATGTGGACAAATACGAATGATAATGCAAAACTTTATCACAATACAATTTACCTTTCGGGCGTTGCTCAGACTGGCACTTCTAATTCTTATGCATTCCGCTCGTTAAATTGTCCAACTACACTCGACGTTCGTAATAATATCTTATGGGATGGTCGCACCAATTTATCTGGGACAATTTCGCATTATGCTGTATATCTGAATTGTACAACTAATGTTACTATGAATTATAACGATTTTCAGTTTGCTCAACAATTTGGAATTGCCGGTGGAACAACCTATAATAATTTTGCAACTTGGAAATCAGGAACTGGATTCGATGCAAATAGTTTAGATGTAGATCCTCAATTGGTAAATTTAGGAGGTACATTGCCAATAGATTATCAAACCAGAGTGCAACTTACGGGAACTACATTAGCTGCAATACCTTCCGACTACGAAGATGTTACGCGTGTAACTCCAACTATGGGTGCTTGGGAGTTCTTTTCTAATCCAGTGGAGATTTGGTATAGTACAGTATATCAAAATGCCTACCCCACTCTAAAGGGAGCTTTCGATGTGATTAATGCTGGTACTTACACGGGCGATATGATCATAAAATTCCGTGGAAATACCACCGAAACTGCATCGGCAGTGCTCAATGCAAGTGGAGTTGGTGCAGCAAGTTATTCGCGCATTCTTGTTTATCCTACCCGAAGTGGTATAACCGTTACTGGAAATTTAGCTGCACCGTTAGTTGATTTGAATGGTGCCGATAATGTAACATTCGATGGTCGGGTAAATGGAAGTGGTGCTGCTTATGAATTTACGTTTACCAATACTAATTTATCCACCACTGCTGGCACTTCTACTTTCAGGTTGCGCGAAGCAGCTGTTGGCGATACAATCAGATATTGTACTATCAAAGGTGGGGCTACTGGTGCATCTACAGCTCTGGTCCTTTTGCACGAATCAACTGCTGGCAGTGGTAACAACAATAATGTTATTACACTAAACAAAATTACGTCACTTTCAGATGCCAATCGTCCTTTAAATGCATTATTATCAATTGGTTCCGTTGGTTTTCCAAACACAGGAAACAAAATATCCTCGAACGAATTTTTCGATTTCTTCCGCAAAGAAAGCAGTTCGAATGGAGTTAATATTCAACCATATAGCTCAGCTACAAATATTTCTGGTAATAGTTTTTACGAAACAACTTCGTTTGCACCTACAACCGCTGCTACTTACAAAGTGATTACGGTCGAAGATGTCAACAGCAACGATAATGTAATTTCGAATAATTATATTGGTGGAAATGCTGCTGGTGCTACGGGTACTTGGACAAAAACGAATAGTAATAACAATATCTTTCAGGCTATTAATATAACTGCTGGTACTTCTACTGCAAGTAATATTGATAATAATACAATTAGAAGTTTCAGTTATGCAAATTCGGCTAATGCATTTTGGACTGGCATTCAAGTAGCTTCTGGGGCTGTTAATGTAGGTAAAACTACTGGAAATACAATTGGAGCTGCAACTGGTACTGGTTCGATAACAGTTACAAATGCCACAAATGCCGGTTTTGTGTATGGTATTAATATCTCAAGTGGCGGCACTGTTAATTGTGAGAACAATATTGTTGCTTCAATTACAGCAGCTAATAGTTCGGCTTCGAATGCTACAAACTTGGTGGCTATTAACAAATCGGCTTCAGCTGGTGCTACTTCAATTAGCAAAAACACAATTGGAAGCACTTCTGCTGCTAATAGTGTACAAGCAACTTCAGGGTCAACCGGCAATGCGCAAACTGTTTATGGTATTAATTCGGCAGGAACAGGAGCTATCACTTTAAATGAAAACACAATAGCAAATTTAAAAAATGCGACTACAAATACAACGGCAGGAACGCGTGGCCGAATTAATGGTATTTTAATTTCGGCTGGTACTGCAAATACGGTAACTAATAATATACTTCGCGATTTATCAAGTGCTAATGCCAATACCGCAGCTACTTTCGAAATGCCTGTTGTTGGTATTAATTTAATAAATAGCATTCCCAACCGAACAGTTACAAACAATACTATCTACAATTTAAGCAATACCTACGCAAGTTTTGCTGGCTCTATTTCTGGTATTTATTATCAAGGTGCTACTTCGGGTACAAATACAGTTGACCGAAATTTTGTACACAGTCTTTCCACTACCAATGCAGCTGCCTCCTTAATTGGTATAGGTGCTGGTTCGGGCGTAACTACTTATTCTAATAATATTATTTCAATTGGTAATGCTACGAATAATATTGTTTATGGCTTTTATGATGTGAATGGAACTTCTCAGGCAACTTATTTGTACTTCAATACAATTTATATTGGTGGTGCAACTGCTGGAAACAACTCATCGTATGCTATGTTCTCGGGTAACGAAACTGGAATACGTAACTACCGAAACAATATATTCTACAATGCTCGTTCGCGATCAACAGGCACTGGTACACATGCGGCAATGAATTATTCGATAGTTGGAACAACCAATCTTACTGTAAATTACAACGATTATTTAGCCACAGGTACAGGTGCGCTTTTATGTAACTATGCCGGCACTCCATATACTTCGTTGGCCGCTATTCAAAGTGGAATTGGGCAAGATGTAAATAGCTTAGAACAAGATCCAACCTTTACTGGAGCCTTGGGTTCTACTACTGCTACCGATTATAAGGTGGGTGTAACGCTCACTGCCGAAACGGGTACTGGAATAGGAAATGATTATGGTTTGTTTTCGCGACCAGCTTTAACACCAACGGTGGGAGCCTGGGAGCGTAATGTGAACAAATGGAAAGGTACTACTTCAACCGATTGGGGAACCGCTTCGAACTGGACAGGAAACTTAGTGCCAGCAACGGATGCTACTATCGAATTTGATCCAGTGCCTGTTAATCATTGTATCATGGATGTCGATCGTTCGGTAATGAATATCATTAATGCTCAAAATACCTATCGCGTTGTTACTAACGGTAAAACACTCACCATTAAAGGCGAATTGCAGTTTACAAATGGCGCCCAAATAGATGCTTCGGCTACTTCTTCGAAAGTGATTTTTGCTGGTTCGGTTGCTCAAATTATTCCTGCTACTTCATTCTTTAATAATTTAGTTTATAATTTGGAAGTAAACAATGCAAACAATGTTTCGTTGTACGGTACAATAAAATTAGTAAACACAATAAGTTCAACAGCTGGACGATTTGATGCTTATACTAACTTTGCAAACTTTATCTACAGTGGTTCTGCTGCTCAAACAATCGAAAATAATGTATTCTTAGATAATAAAGGATACAATATGACAGTGGATAATACTGTTGGTGTTAGTTTAAATACAGATTTTACTTTGAATAATAATCTTACAGTTAATTCGGGTAAAAAGCTCCAAATAAATACGACTCGTACAATGACTGTGCTTGGTACTGTTACCAATTCGGCTGGTGCATCGGGCATTCTAATCAAGGCAAGTTCAACGGCTGCAAACGGGTCGCTAATTTTCTTAAACAGTTATGGCAACCCTGTAAATGCTTCGGTCGAAATGTATTCGAAATCAACTTGGGATAGAACAAAACCATCTGGTAGTCAATATAACTGGCAATTCTTTGGTATTCCGTTGCGTTCGCTTCCTGTGTTACCTACTTTTTATGGTGGCTATGTGCGCGAAAAATTGGAATCGGGAACTACAACTGCAAATCACTGGCTTCAATTAAATAACTCGTCAACGGTAATGCCATTTTATGGATACGAATTGTGTTTCCAAACACCACGGACAATTACTTTTGCGGGCGAATTGGTAAATAGTAACTTTAGTTCAGGCATGTTGCCTAAAACGGTTGGCGCCATTTACCCCGGACAAATCTTATTTGCAAATCCTTACACTGCTGCTATCGACATTCGTCAAATTGAATTTGGAAGTGATATGGAAGCTACTGTTTATCTCTATAATACGGGTACATATAATGCTTGGTTTTCAAGTCCTACAAAAATTGGGGATATTCCGGGTAGCTATATTTCTATCCCAAAAAACTTAGCAGGTTATGCTGGTATTCCTCGTCAAGTTCCGTCGATGAGCTCTATGATGATAAAAGTGATTAATTCCACTTCCAATGCCTATGTTAATATGAATTATAGCTCGGTGGTTATGGGAAATACCGATTTGCAACGTGCACCTGGAGTAAAGAAAGCCAAAGTAAGCGAAAAAGATGTTGTTTCAACTATAATATCAGTAAACGGAGTTACTGCGGGTGATAAAGTCTGGCTCTTTAGTTCCGATGAATATACGCGTACATTTGATAATGGCTTTGATGGTATTAAAATGTATCCTCCAACTGGAAGGGCTCGTTTGTTTGCCTCCGAAGCTGACAACGATTACCAAATTAATGCTGTTGATAATTTTGACAACACAGCATTAAAGTTCCGCGCTGCTACGGGAGAAACAAATTATACGCTTACTTTCAATCACAAAAATACCGAGAAAAAATATGCTAGTATCTATTTGTATGATATGATCGACGATGTAACGACTGATATTACATTAACTGGTTCTACCTACTCGTTTACTGCATCAAATACAACATCCAGCGTTTTACGCTTCCGCATTATTACAAATCCAATTAATGTAGATGGTGTTTCAACTGCAACCGATGAGCATATATATGCTGCTGATAATAACCTGTTTATTAACCTCTCGAAAGAAGTAGGCGCTACTGTTAAACTGACTGACATTACAGGTAAGTTAGTGGCTTCAACAAAAATAGGTGCAAATGGGATGGTCGTATTACCTCTCGATAAACAAAAAGTGTATATCGTAACTGTTATCTCAAAAGAAGGTACTTATTCTAAAAAAATCATGTCAAAATAGAGTAAGGTTCGAAGTGCTAAGTTCTGAATTTTTAGTATCAAAAAAAACGGTGAAGTCAATAATTGACTTCACCGTTTTTTTTTCGCATCTCGAAAATTGGGTTAAATAATAAACAAAACTATACACGAGTCTTTATTCTCTAATCTTTGTTCTTTAATCTATCTGTTTTACAAAAATCCCAATTCCAATTTTGCCTCTTCACTCATCATTTCTTTGTCCCAAGCAGGTTCGTAAACAATATTTACTACTACATTTGTGATGCCTTCTACACTACCCGCTTTCATTTTCACATCTTCAACTATAAAATCAACTGCAGGGCAGCTTGGAGCTGTAAGCGTCATGTCAATATTCAAAACCCCATTTTCCTCTACATCAATCTTGTATATTAATCCTAAATCGTAAATGTTTACAGGTATTTCAGGGTCGTATACAGTGCGAAGCATGCGCACAATTTTTTCTTCAATTTCTAAAAATTCGTTCATATTCAATTTCTTATATCTTATTATATTATTTTTTATTCAATTTTATTATCTAACAAGTAAATCAATAAAATAGTTTTTTGCTATTTTATATTTTTAAGTCAATCAATTTATCAAATTCGGGCAACGATGTGCCCAATTTGCCATTAATAACCACCACAGCATGTACTTTTGCCTTGATAGCGAGCTTGTTGTCGCTTTTTCGATAGATCGCCTGATGAAATATGTAGCGCACACCTTCTTTTTGCACATAAAGTTTTGAAACAAACCAATCGCCGGGCTTTAGTGGCATTTTATACGATATTTCGATGCTCGACACCATAGCATCTATACCTCGATTGTGGAGTTCGGCAAAACTCACCTCGTTTTGTTCCAAAAATTCGTGTCGCGTATGTTCTAAATAATTCTGATACACCGAATTATTGACCACACCTTGTATGTCGCATTCGTAGTCGCGTACTTTTAGTTCTATTTCGAAAATATACATTGTTGTTTGTTTTTAATTTCGTGCAAAAGTAATTCATATTGCCTAATCTCACAAAAACTTTTTATCAATACAAAATTTCTCGTTTAATAATAATCGAAAAAAAAATCAATTGTCACACACACTTGAAAAAACTCATTCTCAAATCATTATTAGCTGATTTTATTTCAGTTGAAAGTTTTGTTATTGTTAATTTTGAACAAACAGTGAACGGATATCACCGGGAAACGTGAACGGGTATCACCGGAATATGTACATAAGATGTTATGGGGGTAGATGCTTGTTTCTATTTTGTTGTTGATATTTTCGGAATCCGTAAATTCTTCGGGCTTACAATCAGATAATTGGTTTTTTTTCCAGTGTCTTCCGATTTCAAAATTTTCTTTTCAACCAAGTCCTGTAAATCACGCAAAGCTGTATCAGTTGAACAATCAGCCAATTTTGCGTAGGTTGAAGTTCGTAAAAATCCAACCTCCTTATCGTAATTGTCGTATAAATAATTAATTGTTTTTCGTTGTCTCTCGTTAATAGTGGTGAATTTATGTATTTCCCAGAAGTGTGATTTGTCAAGTATAATCTCCAAATTCTTTTCACTTGCGAGTAACGCTCTCTCGAAACATTCTAAAAACCAAAGCAAATAAGTCGTAATGTCGCTTGTTCCTTTCTGCGTTTTTTCAATTATTTCATTGTAATGTTTATGTTCTTTGAAAATCTGATTAGACATACTGTAAAACCGAATTTTACTTCCTTCACTTCGAGCTAAAAACATATCCATAATTGCTCGGGCAAGTCGTCCATTGCCGTCATCGAAGGGGTGAATGGTAACAAACCAAAAATGCGAAATAGCTGATTTCAAAACTAAATCCATCTGATTCTTCTCATTCAGCCAATTCAGAAATATAGCCATTTCCAATGGAACTCTTTTGGGAGTAGGAGCTTCAAAATGCACTTTTTCTCGTCCAAACGCTCCAGAAACGACTTTCATTCCACCCAATCGAAAACGTCCAATATCAATTTTTATATTTCCACTGTAGCCTGACTGAAATAGTGAGTTGTGCCAACCAAAAAGTCGTTTGTCAGTCAGTGTTTTATCATAATTTTGAGTTGCATCCAATAGAACATCAACAATGCCTTCAATATTTCGTGGTGTAGCTGCAAACTCAGCTCCCTCAATACCTAATTTTTGAGCAATGGACGAGCGAACAAGTTCAGGATTAAGAAATTCACCTTCGATTTTAGACGTGTCAATAACGTCCAAAATTAGAGATTCCAATGTTGCGCGCTCGATTAAGTCGAAACCCAATCTTTCCATACGTCCGAGCAATCTACCTTGTAAATGTCTTACAGAGGCTAATATTGGTAAAATCTTTTCATTATCCCAAACAAAATTGTACCAGTTTTCTCTTTCGTGTATATACATAATTATTTTTCACTGCATAATTTGCGGTAAAAATAGCGTTTTTTCACCGCAAAAGCAAATTTTCAATCTAAAAACTATAAAAAGTTTTTTCCTTTATTTATTTTTGCACTTTCGGCAGCTCGTCTTTTATTAATTATAGAACAAGTCGCACTACAATCTAAGTATTTTCCAAAATTAATAAAAAATTAAATTCCAGATTGAGAGCAGTTCAAATTTCAATTAAAATTTTGCAATTGAAAATTGGAATTGAAAACCCCAAACTATATCAAATCAGTGCAACTAAATCACAACATCCCGTCAAGAGCTCAGCTTGGCGGGGTGTTTTGCGTTCGGGGTGGTGCGTTTAAGTCCTATGATGTTAGCAGTAGGATTTTATTTTGTTCCTATTATCTTTTTAATTTGCTCCGTGTTAAAGAACAATTGCATTTCGCTCATCCCTGAATCTGGATTATGAAAGTCAAACTTTTCTAATCTTTCTGCATTAGTAATTGCTTTTGATAATAGCGGTTTTAATCTTAAATAAATATCATTGTCTTGTTTTGTATAAAACACTTGTGATTTGTTATATTCAGGTAAATATTTCTTCAACTGTTTTGTAACTCCGTCACAAGTTTCATAATACTTAGAAGTTGTTTCAAAATGTAATAATATCCAGTACTCTAAACAAGGATTGTTAATTATAACTACAACATTTTCAAAGCTATTATTAATTTCATCACAATACTCTTTAAATTCTAGAAGTGCAGTTTTCGTTCCTCTCTTTGCTTTAAGAGTCTCAATCTTTATTACATCAAAATCAATTATCCAAAATACTTTGTCGTAATCTGCCGATAGCTCAACAACTTTCTTGAATTGATCATAATTTTTTTTCTTTTGTGGAATTTCTGGTTTTAAATCAACATTAATTGACTTTTCATTTCTTTTAAGCATGTGGATATACCAAAATTCACATTCGCCATCGACAACAAATGCAAATTTTTGTTTTCCTTTGGGTTGAATTGATTTAGTCTTCCTCATTGGTAATATCTATAAAGTAATCACCTAGATTCGGAACCCCACCCAACTTTCCAATTTTATACGCATTATATACATTGCTTGTGTCTCTAATTACCGAACTATCAAAATCTGCAAGTGAATATAGCTCTGTCGCACATTCATCAGTCTTATCTGTAAACCAAATAACATCATCCCTAAAGATATCTTTATTATTTAATATCTCTCTATTATGAGTGGTTGCGATAATTTGTGATCGTTTTGAGTTTACTAAAAATGAGAGTAAGAAATGAACATATAGATCTGGATGTAAAGATGCTTCTAACTCGTCAATTGGAAATGCAATTGATTTTTTCAGCAAAAGACTTAAAATTCCAGCAAATCCATAATATCTTACAGTTCCTTGCGATTCAAGTTTTAGTGGAAGTGAATATTTATTATTCCCAACTGTATGCTCTAATTCTAGATTAACAGAAGTAATTTTACCTTTATTCTTTAATGCTTTAATTTTATCACCAGAATCTTTTATCTGCTTTTCAAGAAACTCGATTAATCCATCTGGGATATCTTCCTCTTCTTTTTGAATTACAATATCAGATATATTGAAATCAGCCTTTTTTAATATGGTAACAACATCTTCTTTTTTAATTTCTTGCTTATCAATTATAGAAGTGACAAAACTATCTAATTCTGTTTTGGTATAAATCAATGGTCTAAGGTAATTTTTAAACCAATCAGTTACATCCTTAAGCTCTGTCATTTCTATATTTGTTTTGAGAAAACCTCCCAAAACAGTATTGTTCCAAAGAGTATTTGATTCAAGCGTTTTTTCAAAAGTTTTACTCGTTTTAATTTTGCTTCCAAAAGAGATGCTCGAATATTGTTTTTCTAAATCTGTTGTTCTTTTAAAAACGTTAGCTTTAGTTGGATTATAGTGATTCAATGTCTCATTCACTATTGCATTTTCATTAAATTCAACTTCATAATAATATCTCTTTTCTTTTTGTATGAAGTCAATAGATAGTATTGTATTTTCTTTAGAAGAAATTTTATCAAAAAGAAACGGTTTGAAATTTAGAGGTTCTGTTTTTTTTGCCTCTGGTTCTAAAACAATATCTCTTAAGAATTGGAGAGCCTTGAGAATTGTTGTTTTCCCAGATGCATTAGCACCGTAAATTAGCCCTAGTTTCAATAATCTCAATCCATTCTCTTTAATTACGTAATAATCTTCTAAATGAATTGATTTGTCCGCTTCAAAAGAAAGTATTTGTTTGCTTTTTATTGACCCAAAATTTTGGATACTAAAGTTTATAATCATTTTTGCATGTTTTTGTGTAATTATTCTGCAAATATACGTACAATAATTGCAATTTATTCATTTTCGTGTCGAAATTTGCACGTCAAATACAAAATTGCAGTATTTTTCTCATTTTTTAATCTTACTGCTAACACTTATATATGCTTAGTAAAATTTGGCTATACCCAGTTAACTGAACATACATCGCATTTATGCAGATGTTTTTATTTTGCTATACCATTGATATACAACGAATTGAAAATATTCCTTTGTTTTGGCTACTAACCATAGCCAATTTGTTAATAAAATGGAATTTCGCTGGTTTTTCAATTTGAAACTCCAAAGATAATTACAATATTTTAGAAAAACACTAAGTCTTTTTATTTCATTTCTAAGTTGTCCAACGGAATTTTAATTTGAACTCCTCTCCTCTGTAATATCTCGACTGAGGAATATACCCCCCAAAAAAAAGTTTTTGCATATTTATAAAATCCTATTGCATATTATTGCAATTTAATATTGGCTTATCCTGTATCTATCCTATATCTATCCTATATGCTTTGCATACCTATCTCGTTAGGGTATATTTATAAGAATTTGTGTGTAAAAAACAAGGTAAACAACTTTACTATTACAAGTAATTCATGTTATTTTTTAAATAATACTGTTGCACTATGTTATAGATAATGTATTTTACGAATAGGTGGATAGTAAAGGTGTTTTTTACCGAAAACTTTTTATCTTTGCAAGAAGTCAAATTGAACAGAATTAAACAAACAATTATCACACACATGAAAAAACTCAATTTCAAATCATTATTAGCTGATTTTATAGCCGTTGTGCTTCGTTTTTATCTTGTATTAATTTCCGTTTTTGGACTTGCCATTATGTCGCTGCTCGAAATTAATGTAAAGCGTTTCGAACAGGATTTTAATGTTTGGAGCTTTTTTATTTTGGCTACAATAGCCTCATTCTCACTTACTTTGTTTTTGGAAAATGCCAAAAACAAGCTACTCGGAATAGGGACACTCCTCCTTACTTTGTCATCTATTGCACTCTATTCTTTTTTCTATTTCAACAATAAGGTGGAATGGGAAATGATGCAATTTGCTGCTATTCTGTTTGCAACACTTTTGTCGATTACATTTGTACTCTATTTTCGGAAAAATAAAGATGCTTCATTTTGGATTTTTACTGAAAAAATTTCCCGCGAAATTATCACAACTCTCATTTACGTGTCGATTATTCAAGGTGGATTAAGTTTAGCCATTTATGCAGTTAATGTACTTTTTAATGTAAAAGTTGAGAGCGAAGTGTATGGTAGTTTGGCGGTTGTGTGTTATTTAATGGTGGCTCCCGTTTACTTTTTAATGAATTTGCCAACTAAAAGTCAATTATACAATGATACGCCTGATTATGCAAAATTTCTTAAAATTCTTGGTTTAAATGTTTTGTTGCCTATCTTGGGATTGTATTTAGTGATACTTTATTTTTACTTGATAAAAATTATTGTGATTTGGGAGCTGCCAAACGGCTGGGTAACAACATTGGTCTCCATTTTAGCATTGGGTGGTTATTTAGCAAAATTTCTACTTTTTCCGATTTCGGAAAATAGTGTTGTGCGCTTTCTTAATAGGTATTTTTCGGTTTTGTTGTTGCCCTTAATTGTATTAATGTCGGTAGGGCTGGCACGTCGCATCGACGATTATGGCATTTCTATTAACCGATTGTATGTGTTGGTTTTTAATATTTGGCTTTACGCTGTAAGCATTTACCTCTTTTTTACCCATTCGAAGCATTTACGATGGTTGGTTATTTCGTTTGCAGCAGTTTTGTTGCTCGTATCCGTAGGACCATGGAGTGTTTTTGCTACCACAAAGCGTGTTGTTGAGAAAGATTTAACGACATTATTAATTGATAATAAGTTGTTTGTAAATAATCAGTTAGTAGAAAACAAATCGGATAAAATAGCAATCAAGGACAGTGTTAAAGCCGAAATTTCGGACAAAGTATATTATTACATTACTAATTTTGGGCTCGAAAGCTGGAAACTAACCTTTAATGATAAGCGTAAACTGGCGGGCGTTTTTCAGATTACAGAATCTTTAGGCGTAAATAATTATACGCTTAACGAAAAAACACGATCGTTTTACACGTCAAATAGCTCTAAAGAAGTGTATGATATAAATGAGTACAAATACCTGATAACTAATCTTGAAATAAATGAAGATAGTAATTTGGTATTTTTGGATAAAAACTTTAAAATAGAATTTATTAAAAATAAGATTGAAATTACTGATATGCTAAAAGCAAGCAAATTTTCATTTCCACTTCAGAAAATCGTATCTGAGCTATTTGTTTTGGATAATGAAAATGAGACGCTTAAAAACAAACTTTTAGTTCAAAAATCCAATACCTATATGTTGTTAATAAGCAATTTGTCGGTAGAATATAAGTCTTCAAGCGATTTCAAAATTACGCAAATGAGTTTTACATTGTATTTGAAGTAGTGTTATGTTAAATGAAATTTATTAATGTTATGTTTCTTAGTTTATTTGTCAAGTGACCCCCAATCCGCCAGCTGGCGGAGGCTTTTAGACGCAGTATCTTTTATTTTCTCGTATCTTTTGAGGAGAATATGTCTTAGCCCCCTTTGGGGGTTGGGGGTCAGAATAAAACATATCATTAATTATCTTCGATTACTTATGAAAGCATGATTTAGATACAAAAAAAACTTCTACTATCATTTCGATAGCAGAAGTTCTTTTTATTTTCTGAAAACTAAATTTAGTTTTTAGGAAGCGCTTCTTTAACAACCATTGGACGGCCATCAAATTCAGCTCCGTTTAATTCAGCAATTACTTTTTTTGCAGCTTCGTCATCAGACATTTCTACAAATGCAAAACCTTTAGATCTGCGAGTGTCGCGATCGATGATAAGTTTGCATGAAACTACTTGACCATACTCTGCAATTGCTTCTTTTAGGTCGTTTTCTCTAACATTGTAACTTAAGTTACCTACGTAAATGTTCATAAAAATATAATTTTAAATTGTAAAAAAAGAGAAGTAAAGTGTCAAATGCCTTAATCAAAACGAACCGGAGGGTAAGTAATAAAAAAACTACAAAGGAGGTACTACATTTTCTTTTCGGGGTCAAAGATATACAAATAAATTGAATAACACAATTTTGTGCGTTTTTTTTCAAAGATGTTGATGTATTAAAGTTATTCTGATACTAAATATATCACCAAAAAGCATTACTTTTGAACAGAAATTGCAATTCAATTGTATTTTCCATTCTACTATAAACAAAATTTCAGCTATTATTATGATTCAAATACACGACAAAGCAATAGCCCAGGCTGTCGAAAAAGGCATGGACGAATTTCTTCAAGTTTTTATAGATGCTTATTTACAGGCCGTTGATGGTGAATTGACTCCTGAAAACATGCATAAATTAAACGGGTTGCAACACACTTTATTAGCCTGGCATTATTTTTCGACCGAAATGCGCGATGGTGGTTTTGTACAATTAATTCAAAACGGATATGGTGCCTATATTTTTGCGAATCCATTTGCTAAAGCAATGAAACAATTTGGTGCTGTGGAACTTGGAAAACTCGTTTACAAAGCAAAAGAAATTTACGATGCCAACAAAAAAGAGCTCGAACGCGAAACTACCGAAGAGGAATTTAACGCCATGTATGTCGATTTTGAAGTGTTCGACGACCTCGAGGAGCTTTATTTCGAAATGGAAGAGCAGCAAACTGCCTTGATTGCAGCCTACGTCGACGAACATATTTCTGATTTTTGTGAAATAATTGATTAATTTTTTTTGAATTTTCAAAAAATAGAGATAAATAACTAATAACCAGCTCTTATTACCCCTTTAGGGGGTTAGGGGGCATATAAATCAAATTTTATTTTATGAAACGAATAATTAATACAACAAATGCTCCTGCAGCTATTGGTCCTTACAGTCAGGCTGTGGAAGCGAACGGAACACTTTACATTTCGGGTCAGTTACCCATCAATCCTAAAGTTGGTAAAATTGAAGCAACAGAAATTGCAATGCAAACTGAGCAGTCGTTTTCCAACATTGCAGCAATTCTTGCCGAAGCAGGTTATACATTTGCCGATGTTGTAAAATCCACCGTTTTTCTTTCCGACATCAGTAATTTTGCAGGTATGAATGAGGTGTATAAAAAATACTATCAATCGGAATGTCCTGCTCGTTCGGCTTTTGCTGTAAAAGATTTACCATTAGGCGCTTTGGTCGAAATTGAAACTATTGCCGTAAAATAAACATTTTTGATTTTTTTTCTTGTGCAATAATACACAGTAAAAAGCGTTTAAATGTAGGTAAATACGGTAAAAAATGTATGTCGAAAAATAAAAAGATTTTCTTGTTATTATTTCTTGTTATGGTCGGCTTTGGAAAATTAAAAGCCCAAGGCGGTTATCGTGGCGATGATAAATTGTTGCATTTTGGTTTCTCATTAGGTATTAACACCTTAGATTTTGGTATTACACCAAGCCTTATGGATATTGGTGGAAAAGTCTATCAGGCTGATGTGTCGAGTTTAAAACCCGGGTTTTCGGTGGGTATTATTAGCGATTTAATGCTTGCAAGCCACTGGAATTTGCGTTTTACGCCTACCATGCACATTGGCGACAGAGAATTGAGTTATACCAATAGCTTGCCAAATCCCGATGTAACTTCTTCTATTTTGGTTAGTGCACCTATTTATCTCAAATACAGTGCGGAGCGATATGGTAATTTGCGTCCGTATCTTATTGGCGGTGCAGGTGCTTACATCGATTTGGGTAGAGATAATAATTTGGCAATTTTATTAAAACCTTTCGACCCTTTTGTGGAGGTGGGTGTGGGCTGCGATATTTATTTTAGCTTTTTCAAGCTAGCTCCTGAGCTCAAATTTGCTCTTGGATTTAATAATATGCTAACGCCCTTAGAAAGCCGCGATACGGGGTCGATGAAGGAAGAAAACAAAGTATACACACAGGCGATTTCAAAATTAACGTCAAGGTTAATAACCCTGACGTTTAATTTCGAATAAAAAACGAATTGCTGTTAAATACTTTCGATGTCTTTTATAATTTCAGCTAATTTTTGATTCCATGATGTGTAAAGGCTTCGATAATAGGCTTTAACCAATGTTGAATTGCCATTACCAGCTGGTTTGTTGGCTCGCAAACAAAATTCGCGCGTAGTGCCTACAATTTTCAATACTATAGTTTCGACAGCCGTTTCGTCTATTTTTTTGTTTAACAAGCATCGAAAATAGACATCTGTAATGAGCTCGGAGCTAACAAAATGAATGGTTTTCTTAAGTTTTTTGCGACTTGCCATATTAATTATATTTTATGTGTTTTTTAATTTTTTACAAAGTTAATTTAATAATTCGGAACTAAATGTTTTCATTCGGTATAATAGCATCTTTTTTTAATGATTTAAAAAATTTAAAACAGTTACTGTCAGCAGTTTTTGTTGGATTATTGCTTTTTAATTTTAGTTCGTGTCAGGACGAATTATTTACAACTGACCCCGAAAACAAAATCGACTTTTCGACCGATACGCTTACCTTCGATACTATTTTTACTTCATTGGGCAGTACAACCGAAAAATTTTTAATTTACAACAATAATTATCGCGCTTTGCGCATCGGGCGTATCAGTTTGGCAAAAGGTACAAGCTCTAAATTTAGGCTAAATGTGGATGGGGCAATTTCGGCAAACAATGTTTTTACCGATTTGGAAATTAGTGCGCGTGACAGTATGTATGTTTTTGTAGAAACAACCATTGATACTTCCGACGACAACAATCCGGTTTTGATTGAAGATTCGGTGATTTTCGAATTTAATGGTAACAAGCAACAAGTATTGTTAGAAGCTTTCGGACAAAATATGTACTTACTTAAAAATGAGGTCTTAAAAGCAAATACAACCTTCAAAAATGATAAACCTTACCTCATTTATGGCGATTTGGTAGTTGATACTGCCAAAACATTAACCCTTCCTGCTGGATGTAGATTGTATTTTCATAATAATTCAAATCTGATAGTTTATGGAAATTTGAAAACGGAAGGAACATTTAATCAGCCTGTAGAAATGCGTGGCGACCGCTTGGACAAAGTCAAATTTATCGACCCTGTGCCTTATAATTATGTTGCTGGACAATGGGGAGGCGTTTATTTGTTATCGCCAAACGGCGTACATAACATTAAAAACACCAACATTACCAGCGCTTATGTTGGCATCTATTCTCCAAATACCGATAGAGATAACTTGCCAAACATAACAATTGAAAATTGTCGAATTCACAACTTTGTATATTATGGTATAGTGGCTCAAAATACCAATTTAACAGTAACAAACAGTGAGATTTCAAATACTGGTAGTTACACAGTATATCTGAGTGGTGGAAAACATGTATTTATACAATCAACCATTGCCAATTATTATGCAAATAACAGCTTCGAACCCAGTACGCGCGATAAATATCCTGCAGTGCTAATTATGGGGCTGCAACGAACAGCACCCATGCAAACGGAATTTTCAAATTGCATTGTTTCGGGTACTATCGAAAACGAATTTGCCATTGCCAGTCGCTTTATAAAGGACTATAAAGGTGAATTTAGAAATTCGTATATCAAACGCACGATAAAATACGAACAAACGCAGTTTCAGAATATTCGCTGGTATCAGAATGGCGATACTATTTTCAAACAAGCTCGATTTGATTACGAAAAGAAAAAGTACTTTGATTTTACGCCCGATTCTGTATCGCCTGCACGTCAAATTGCTGACCCTTCAGTTGCTTCGCAATACCCGCTCGATTTGAATGGTCGAAACCGTTTTAGCGATGGTTTACCAGATGCTGGTTGCTACGAATGGCGACCCTATAATCAATACTAACTACGCTACAAGTGTTTTATTATTCAATCTTACTGTATCAAATATAAAAATGATTATCTATTTAAACACCTATTAAACAACAATTTAAGTGTTGTATTGATTAAAATTGCAAACTGTATATTTGTTTTTGTGCATTTTTTTGAAATAAAATACTTATTTTTATGCCTCGTATCTAATCATTTTTATACAAAAAAAATATGTTGATAATTGGCATTGCGGGAGGAACTGGTTCGGGAAAATCGACTGTTGTACGCAAAATTCTTGAACGACTACCCGAAGGTGAAGTAGCTATTCTTCCACAAGATTCGTATTACCGCGATAGTAGTCATCTGCCGCTCGAAGAACGGTTAGAAATTAACTTTGACCATCCGGATTCTATTGAATTTGAGTTGCTTACCAAACATTTAAAGGAACTTCGAAAAGGTAAAACCATTGAGCAGCCCATCTATTCGTATTTAACTTGTACACGCGCTAAGGAAACTATTCCTGTAAAACCTTGTCATGTAATTATCGTGGAAGGAATTTTGGTGCTTACCAATACGGAATTGCGAAAGATGATGGACTTAAAAGTATTTGTAGATGCCGATGCCGACGATAGGTTAATTCGAGTTATCAATCGCGACATTATAGAACGTGGGCGCTCGGTGAATAAAGTAATGGAACGTTACGAGCAAACAGTAAAGCCCATGCACGTGCAATTTATTGAACCCACAAAGCGCTTTGCCGACATTATCATTCCACAAGGTGGTAATAATCATATTGCTATCGAAATTCTCACAAATTATATCGAAAAAAATTTGAAAGAAAAATAAATCCTCTTTGCAAACTATAAACTATAAACTGCAAATGGCGTATTTCGACATCCCGTGCAACGGGACTATAAACTAAATATTATGACAAACACGGAGCTACAAAAAATTATGTTTCTGGATATTGAAACAGTTCCTCAAACGGCTGAATTAAATGAAATGTCGGAAGATTTAGTGCATCTTTGGGAGGATAAATTTCGAATGATACAGAAGCGGATGCCCGAGAAATATACCGACGAAACTACCCCTAACGAAGCTTTTTCGAGCAGTGCGGGCATTTATGCCGAATTTGGTAAAATTGTATGTATTTCTGTTGGTTTTATCTATTTCAAAGGTCTCGAAATGTGTTTTCGTACCAAATCGTTTGCGGGCGACGATGAGAAGAAGATTTTGCAAGATTTTGCTGCTTTAATTCAAAAATTTTGTACTTCGAAGGAGCATACCCTTTGCGGCCACAATATTAAAGAGTTTGATATACCTTATATTTGTCGACGCATGTTGATAAATGGAATAAAATTACCAGCCATTTTAAATATCTCTGGGAAAAAGCCTTGGGAAATGAGTTTTATCGACACACTGGAACTTTGGAAATTTGGTGATTATAAGAATTATACGGCTCTAAAATTGTTAACCGCCGTGTTCGGAATACCAACGCCAAAAGATGACATCGATGGAAGTCAGGTGGCAAATGTTTACTACCTCGAAAAAAATGTACAGCGAATTGCTACTTATTGCCAGAAAGATGTGGTAGCTACGGCTCAGGTATTTTTGCATTTACAAGCTCACGAAGGAATAAAAGTTGAGAATATTGAATCGCTATAAATCACATTATGTACTTGAAAATTCACAACATTTTTATTTTAATAGCAATTATCGTTTTAGATATATCGTGTTCTGGAAAAATCGATACTGCCGATACCGATCAGGGAGTGGATCTCGAAACTATTCTGAATGACGATACTTTACGTATTGGAACTATTGCTGGACCTGTTTCCTATTTTTATTATCGCGACGAAACAATGGGTTTCGACTACGAAATGGCTCAAAATTTAGCTGATAGCCTAAAATTGACTCTGAAAGTAGTTGAGGCAAGCAGCGAAACCGAATTAACCGAACTACTTGCTAATAGAATTGTTGATATTGCAGCTTATAATTTTCATCAAACAAAAGCCCTCAAAAAGCAATTTTATTTTGTACTACCGCTCGATGACAGCTATCAAGTATTGGTGCAACCACTTGATATAAAAACATTTAAAAATACTATTGACATTAAAGACATTACTATTACGGTGGCTTCGGGTTCGGCTTATGAACAACGAATAACGCAACTAAACGACGAAACGGGACTAAATTTTACAATAGAACATGCAGAAGATTCCCTTACTCAAGAAGATTTAATTGAACAAGTTGCCACTGGAAAAATTGCATATACCGTAGCCGATGTTAAAGTAGCCCGACTGTATAAAAGTTATTATAAGAAATTAGATGTGCGCCTTCCAATAGGTTTTTCACAGCGAAATGGTTGGTTGGTTCGCAAAGAATCGGCTTATCTCCGAAAAGCCATTGATGACTGGAGTAAAACTTCTGATAATGAATTACTTGTTTCAAATTTGAATTTTAAATATCTTCGTAATAGCCTATTTTTTACACAGAAAAAAATTAAAATTCCAAAAGGATCCATTTCCCCATACGACAAGTTGTTTAAAAAATATGCACCAGAGATAAACTGGGATTGGAGGCTATTGGCTGCGGTGGCATTTCACGAGTCGCGTTTCGATTCTACACAAGTTTCGTGGGCGGGAGCGGCCGGTATTATGCAGCTAATGCCCCGTACTGCTTCTAATTTTGGCTTAAATCGTAAAAATATTATGAATCCCGAAAAGAATATTGAGGCTGGAGTACAGTATATCAAGAGTTTGAATCTTACATTTTCGAAAATTGAAAATAAACAGGAGCGAATAAAATTTATTCTTGCTTCGTACAATTCTGGCCCTGCTCACATACTCGATGCTCGGGCATTAGCCGAAAAATACGGTAAAAACAAAAATGTATGGTTCGGACATGTAGAAACTTTTTTGTTGAAAAAGTCGGAACCTGAATTTTACAACGACGAAGTGGTTAAATATGGACGTTTCCGTGGACGAATTACAGTAGATTATGTCGAAAAAACATTAGCAACTTACGAAAAATACAAATCGCGAAAATGAAAACAGCAATTTTACTTGGAGCTACCGGAATGGTAGGAGCCGCACTATTAAATCAGTTACTTGCAAACGATGAATACGCTGCCGTGCTTATTTTTGTACGTCGGCCAACACAGCTAAATCACCCGAAATTAACAGAATATGTGGTTGACTTTGACCAACCATCTCAATGGTCTAAATTGGTGCAAGGCGATGTGCTTTTTTCGTGTTTAGGAACTACTTTGGCTGTGGCTGGCTCAAAAACAAATCAATATAAGGTGGATTTTACCTATCAGTACGAAATGGCAAAAATAGCATCAGACAATGGTGTAAAACAGTTGGTTCTGGTGTCGTCGGCTGGTGCAAAAGCACAATCAAGAAATTTTTATTTGAGCATGAAAGGCAAACTCGATGAGGCTGTACGTATGCTTAACTTCCAATTTTTGAGCATCTTACGACCTGGCCAGCTCTATGGAAATCGTCAGCAAAAACGTAAGATGGAACAAATAGCCATTCAGCTAATGTTTTTCATAAATCGCTTGGGATTATTACGCAACTATCGCCCTATCCATGCCAATGAAGTAGCTCAAGCCATGCAAAAAGTTGCGAAATCTTCAAAATCAAGCGTATATACCCTCAGCGAATTATTTCAGCTCTTGTAGAGACGAAGCGCGCTCCGTCTCTTTCTAAAAATCACGCTCCGTCTCTTTTTTTTTTAAAATCGTGCTTCGTCTCTATTTACAATCTTGCCGCAGCAGCTTTATCTACCATAAAATCAACTTTCCCTTTGGGGTTAGCAATATGTGCTGCCGGATAATTTTTAGCATTGGGCTTATTTTCAACAATTTCTTTCAGAATTTTCGATTTGCTTTCGCCGGTTATCATAAATACAATCTGTTTGGCATTGTTGATTGTATTTCCTGTTAGCGTCAATCTCTTTTGCAATGTGTATGGATTTACTGTGGCAGCTACCGAAAGTTCCGAATCGAGCAGCGACATATCGTTTGGAAATATAGAAGCGGTATGTCCATCGTTACCCATTCCAAGCAAAATTAGGTCGAAAACAGGATAACCACCGCTTGCAGGTAATTCTTTTAACAACAAATTGCTGTATCTTTCGGCTTCATATTCGGGAATTTCTTCGCCACGCATGCGGAATATATTTTCGCCTTGCACAAGGGTTTTTTGCAAAAAAGCATCGTAAGTCATGCCAAAATTACTTTCACTGTCCGTTGGTTCTACACAGCGCTCATCCACCCAAAACAAACGAACTTTTTTCCATTCGATAGATGAACCGTATTCATTTCCAAGCAGTTCGAAAAGCATACGAGGTGTTGTACCTCCCGAAATGGCTATGTTTAAAAAACTCGAATCTGGTGTTTCTTTGATTTTTTCTTTAATAAGTTCGGCAACAGCATACGAAGCTGCAGTTCCGTTTTCGAAAACCTGAAGATTAATTTGCATAAAAATTAGTAGAAATATTATGTGTTTTTATTGTGTTTTTATCGTATCTTTTTATCGTATCTTTTTATTCTGTTCTTTTATTCTGTTTTAAATTTGCTAAAAGGGTTGCGCCATTTCATAAATTTATCATCGTAGAGATTGTTCGATTCTTTTGGTCCCCATGTATTGCAATCGTAATAATAAAGTGGAATTTCAGTGTCGTTTTTCCAAGCATTCAAAATGGTATCTACAAATTTCCAACTTGCTTTTACGGCATCGGCACGGGCATAAAGTGTCGAATCGCCTATCATACAGTCTAATATAAGTCGCTCATAAGCTTCTGCAATTTTTTTGTCGGCTAAGTCGGAATAATGAAATGCCATATTTACATTCTGAACTTTAAATCCGGCTCCAGGTATTTTCATGCCAAAATCGATAGCAACCCCTGCATCTGGATGGATGCGCAATATAATCATATTGTTGGGCTCGGTTAGGCAAAGCTGCTTGAAGAGTTGATGTGGAGCGGGTTTTAAGTGTATTACGACCTCTGTTACACGCTCAGGGAGTTGTTTACCCGTACGAATGTAAAATGGAATATCGCCCCAGCGCCAGTTGTCGATAAATAATTTTAGCGCCACAAAAGTTTCTGTTTTTGAACTTGGGGCAACACCTTTTTCTTCGCGATAGCTTTTTTGAAGCACACCATCTACTGCACTCGAAATATACTGACCTCGTACTACATAATCAGCCACTTTGCCCGAAGGAATAGGACGAAGAGCTTGTAGTACTTTCACGGTTTCGTTACGTATCGAATCCGAATCGAAAACGGCTGGCGGCTCCATAGCCACCACAGCCATTACCTGCAAAAGATGATTTTGAATCATATCGCGCAAAGCGCCCGAAGTATCATAATAACCACCACGATCTCCTACACCAATTTTTTCGGAAGCGGTAATTTCAACTCTGTCAATATACTTTCTATTCCAAATAGGTTCAAAAAATCCATTCGAAAAGCGTGTAACCATTATGTTTTGTACTGTTTCTTTGCCCAAATAATGGTCGATACGATAAATCTGATCTTCGTTAAATCCCTTGTGTAACTTTTTGTCTAAATCGATGGCTGAGTCGTAACTATATCCAAATGGTTTTTCGACAATAATGCGCTTCCAACCATTTTCTTCGTTGTTAAGTCCAAATTTTACCAAATTTGCTGCTACTACTTCGTATAAAAAAGGAGGTATTGAAAAATAGTATACTATATTTTGCTTAATGTTAAGTGTTTGCGCAATATTGTCGATATAGCTTTTTAATGCCCCAAAATCTTCCTCTGTTTGATTGTTTACTTTTTGGTAAAATACTTTTTGGAGAAAAGCATCCAACTTGTCGCTGTATTCGATGTACGAATTTTTTGCAAAAGTTTTAAGCGCATCGTTTACATCTGCTCGGTAGGCTATTTCATCTTTTTCCTGACTACCAGCACCAAGTACAATAAATCTTTCGGGCAGAAGGCCGTCGATAAATAACTGAAAAACAGCAGGAAGTAATTTCCGTTTTGAAAGGTCGCCATTCGAACCAAAAATAACTAATATTTGATCTTCAATATTGTTTTTTTTCATACTATCATTTTTTATCTCTCAAAGTGGAATTACTAAGTAAGTGGAATAAAATAATGTCGCATAATTTTATTTGTTGCAGACCGCAGTTCCCTCTCTTGCCCCCCTCTCCTAAAGGAGAGGGGATTTAAAATGCTATATTATATTCGTCCTATTACTTAAATGTTTTTCAAAACTCTTAATTCTTAATTCTTAATTCTTCCGGATTATGCTTGTATTTAAACGATACTGCAAATAATAAGGCTACAACCATCGAATAAGCAGCAAAACTAAACCAGATTCCTTGCCAATCTTTAACGTGTGTTGTTGGGTCTTCAAACCATTTTGCTATAACTAATCCGGCAATAATATTACCTAAAACAGCACCTACACCATTAGTCATTAGCATAAATACTCCTTGTGCCGATGATTGAATTCTTGATTCGGTATTTTTTTCGACAAATAATGCACCCGAAATGTTGAAAAAATCGAATGCCAACCCGTAAATTATACAGGACGAAATAATAAATACAAATCCTATTTCGGTGTTTTCGGCAATTCCAAATAATCCAAATCGTAGCACCCAAGCAATCATGCTAAAGAGCATCACATTTTTAATCCCAAATTTTTTCATAAAAAATGGAATTGCCAATATAAATAAGGTTTCGGATATTTGTGATACAGATAATATTATGGTTGAAAAATTATTTATCAATCCACCAATTTCAAACACATTGGCATCTTGCAAAAAGCTATCACCGTAAGCATTTGTGAGTTGCAAAGCTGCACCAAGCAACAAACTAAACAGAAAAAAGAGTGCCATTTTCTTTTGTTTGAATAAAACAAAAGCTTCCAATCCTAATTTTTGTGTCCACGTTTTTTTTACATTGCTCACTATAATTGGTTCCTTTTTTAGTGTAGGCAGCAAGAAAAACGAGAAGAGGGATAAGCAGAATGCAAAAATAGCCGATATAATAAATGAGACTTTAATACTTTGACCAAAACCCCACTCTTTTGTGAATATATTTGTAATCCACATGGCAACAATAAAGCCGATTGTACCCCAAACACGGATAGGTGGAAAATAAGTAGTAGGGTCTTTTCCTTCATCTTTCAAAATCTTGAAACCAATCGAATTATTTAGTCCAATGGTAGGCATATAAAAACTCATTGCCAATAATAATGTCCAAAAAAACGGTATTGGATTATCAATCAAGGGTAAAAAGCACATAGTTGCACCAAATAGTAGATGCAAAATGGCAAACACATAATTTGCTTTCCATTTGTCGGCTAAAATGCCAAATAAGGTAGGCATTAAAAGCGAGGCAAATCCCATAGTGGAAAACACCAAGCCAAATTCGGCGCCATCCCATTGTTTTTCTACGAATCCATAATGTCCCAAAGTCATCATCCACGATCCCCATACGAAGAATTGTAGAAAATTCATTATTATTAATCTGATTTTTAAGCTCATATATTTTTAAAGTTAGAAATTTATTTTTATACTGCCCCAAGCCCCTAAAGGGGATGTAAAATAGTTTCGAATAGTATTTTTTCTTACTCCCCTTTAGGGGTTGGGGGCAGTTATTTCATATTTTCAAATTGAAACATTATTTCTCATCTTTCCGCTTTATAGCATCGCGGATATTCACTGCTAGTTCATATTTTTCTTCGTGTAATGCCATGCCTAATAATTCCTCTAAATCTAACATGCTGAGCAAATCGAGTTCGTCGGAAGTCAAATCTTCTGCATTTACTTCCTCTTCTGTTTCTTCCTTACTTTCTGGAATCAACGTTTCGACTACGGTACCTACAATATCTAAAATTTCGGAGCTAATATAAATAGGGGCATCGCTTCTCACAGCCAAGGCCACGGCGTCCGAAGTGCGAGCATCAACGATTAAAATCTCCTCGTCATTTTTTCTTATATGCAATTCGGAGTAAAACACATCACTTATCATATTGTATATAAGTATCTTGTCGAGTTTTGTGCCGAGCACATTTAATAAATTATTTATCAAATCGTGCGTAAGTGGACGGGGCGATTTTTTGTTATTTAGCTTCATTGCTATAGATTGGGCTTCGGGTTCGCCTATCATTACCGAAAAACGACGGTTGCCATCTATCTCGCTCAAAACTAATCCGTAAGTGCCTACAATTGTCTGATTATAAACTAATCCAGTAATCGAAAGTCTTTTTTCATTATCCATATTTCAACAGTTTTTTGTAAAAGTCCGCAAATATAAGCAATATTTTAGGAGTATAACGTTTTAGATGCTGTTTTGTGCACTCTTTGAGCCTTAAATATTTCATATTTTTTTTTTACAAAATAAAAATATCAGTAGCTTATTAATAGAAAATTAGTTGTAATTTTGCACGCCGAATTTTTAAGGTATAAAATTCCAGCAAATAACGGACATTTTTTAGCGAAATTAATAGTGTAAAGCTACAAATGAAAACGAACATTCAGCTTGTTATAGAGCGCACATGGGGATTAATGACAGCTACTTCCCTATCGTGGGAAGTTGTTTTGAATGAAAAAAAGCAGAATTCATTTCAAAAATACTTTTTACCGCTTTTGTTTATTAGCGCTGCTTTAGTGTTGTTTTTTAAAACACTTTACGCTCCATCAAAACCGATTCAAGTCGGATTTGTTTACGCTGTTATCACCCTCATTTCTTATTTTAGCACTTTTTATCTTGCACGGTATTTTACCGCTACCTTTCTCAAAAAAAATCATCCAACTACGGATTATTTTCATCTAATCGAAAAATTGGTTTCTTATTCATTTGCAGTAGTTTTTCCAATCAAAATTATCACAACCATTATTCCAAGCTTATTTTTTCTGCAAATACTCAATGTTTACACCGTATATATTGTATGGGAAGGCTGTCGCATCATTTTTGACATGGACGAAGATGAACGGGGCAAAATAATGCTTATTGTTGGCATTTCCATTATGTTTTTACCCGCCATTATCAGCAAGATAATCTTATTAATGATTCCGAGTTTCTAACAACTTACAACTTTACAGTTTTCACAACCGCCCAATTGTTTTTCAACTTCGATTTTTGCAATTCCAGTCCATTTCTATTTGCTTCGGCTTCGATTAGTGGAATGTCTTCGCTATAAAATCCACTCATATAAAGTTCGCCACCTGCAGTAAGGCAATTGGCATATTTTTCCATATCGGCTAATAAAATATTACGATTAATATTAGCTAAAATAATATCAAAATGCATACCTTCTAACAGTTCGGCTCCGCCTTGTTTTACCTCAATTCCGGCTACATTATTCATTGCAATGTTTTCGATGGAGTTTTCGGTACACCAACTATCAATATCAATTGCCACTAATTCCTTGGCACCACGCATAGCTGCTAAAATTGCCAACACTGACGTTCCACAGCCCATATCCAATACTTTTTTACTTTCAACAGACATACTCAATAGCTCACCAATAACCAAACTTGTAGTTTCGTGATGCCCTGTACCGAAAGCCATTTTAGGGTCTATAACAATGTCGTAGCTAGCCTTTGGTACATTTTTGTGAAACGAGCTGTGTATAACGCATTCATTATCAATAATAATAGGTTCGAAATAGTGTTTTTCCCATTCTTCGTTCCAATTTTTCGACTCGATGGCTATGGCTTTAAATTCAATTGATGTTTCGAATACAAAATCCGAAATAATTGTATTTAAGGTTTTTTCGTCGAAAAGTTTTTCGGCAATAAATGCTTGTAAGCCATTGGCTGTTGGAACAAAAGTATCGAACCCTATTTCGCCCAATTCGGCAGCAAGCACGTCGGCAATGTACTCTTCGTAAGGAGTTATAATCAAATCAACTTGAATAAAATTCATAATCGTGTGTTTTTTTACAAAACTAATTTTATCGAACAAAAAAAAATAGTACTTTTGTATTATTCTCAAGATCAATTTATTTATGAATGCAATTCGTCCTAACTTTTAATAAAATGAATACACTTTTAAGAAATATCGAAAAATACAAAATTGTGCTGGCTTCTCAGTCGCCACGTAGGCAAGAATTATTACGCGGTTTGCAAGTAGAATTTAGCGTAAAAGTAATACATGTCGACGAATCCTATCCGAGCGACATTGTTGGTGTAGATATACCCATGTATCTAGCCGAAAAAAAAGCAGATGCCTATACTATCGACGACGAGACATTGCTCATTACTGCAGACACCATAGTATGGCACGAAGGGCAAGTGTTCGGAAAACCTCACGACAAAGCGGATGCCAAGCGAATGCTTAAACAACTTTCGGGTAAAATGCACGAAGTAATTACGGGCGTTTGTATTCGTACCAATAAAAAGCGTAAAGTGTTTCACGTAATTTCGGAGGTGCGATTTGCCAGTTTATCCGAAAACGAAATTGATTATTACCTCGAAAACTTTAAACCCTACGATAAAGCAGGTGCTTATGGAGTGCAAGAATGGATTGGTTACGTTGGTGTTGAACATATCGAAGGTTCGTATTTCAATGTAATGGGACTACCCATACAGCGCGTTTACAACGAACTGAAAAGATGGTAGGCTATTAAAAGTGAGTATTATTTTGATACTAACTTTCGAGCACGTTCTACTGCATCGTTAATATTCGAAAGAATATTTTCCTGCCCAAGCATTTTTTCAAGACCCGTATTAACCAATACCAAGCGTACACGCTCGTTTACGCCCGAGAGCAAGACTTGCGTTTTGTCTTTTTTCGACATTTTAATAAAACTTTCTAAGTTATGACAGCCTGTGGAATCGATAAACGGCACTTTACGCATACGTATTATGCGAACTTTGGGCTTATCGCCAATTTGTTTCATCGTTTCCTCAAATTTGCTGGCAACACCAAAAAAGAATGGTCCTTCAATTTCGTAAATCTCAACACCTTCTGGTATCGAAAGTTTTTCGGTAGCATCGCCCACTTCGGTATAGTCTGTTGTATTTATTTCATCAGTAAATACAGATACGTTTGAAGTTTCGGATATACGACGAATAAACAAAACGACGGCCAAAAGTAAACCAATTTCGATAGCAATTGTTAAATCAAAAATAACGGTTAGCAAAAAGGTAGTTATCAGCACAGCCACATCGGCTTTGGGATTTCGGAGCAAATTTTTAAACGTGCGCCACTCGCTCATGTTATAGGCAACCACAATCAACACACCTGCCAAACAAGCCATTGGAATATGCTTTGTTAAATTTCCCAAAAATAGCATTATCAATAACAATACAATAGCATGAATTATTCCTGCAATTGGAGTTTTTCCACCATTATTTATGTTTGTCATGGTGCGAGCAATAGCGCCTGTGGCTGGGATTCCACCAAAAAGTGGCGTTACAACATTGGCAACACCTTGGGCAATTAACTCCGTATTGGAGTCGTGTTTGTTGCCTGTAACACCATCGGCTACTGTAGCCGATAGCAACGACTCTATGGCTCCCAAGATGGCAATTGTGAAGGCGGTAGGTATAAGCATTTGTACAATTGCAAAACTTATTTCAGGGGTTTCTGCTTTGGGTAGCGAGGGGTCGATTGTGAAGCGGTCGCCAATGGTTTCTATACTCGTAATTCCAAATTTGTTTCGCAAAAAATAAACCACTAGTGTAAGCAAAATAATTGCGATAAGCGAACCGGGTATTTTTTTAGAAAATTTTGGCATAAGAAAAATGATAGCGATAGAAACAACACCTACGCCCAACGACCAAAAATTTATTGAGTCGAAATGCTGACTGTAAATTACCCATTTATGAATAAAATCTCCTGGCAGAGCACCAGTGTTCATACCAAAAAGGTCTTTTATTTGTGTGGTGAAAATGGTGAGCGCAATGCCGCTCGTAAAGCCTACCACTACCGGATACGGAATAAACTTAATAATGCTTCCCAGTTTGAGTAAACCCATTGCAATAAGCATAATACCTGCTATAATGGTTGCTATTGCTAATCCGGCAACTCCAAATTCTTGAACTACACCATACACAATAACTATAAATGCACCGGTAGGCCCGCCAATTTGCACTTTAGTACCACCCAAAAGCGAGATGATAAATCCGGCTATAACGGCTGTAAAAAGTCCCTTTTCGGGCGACACACCCGAAGCGATACCAAAAGCAATGGCCAATGGCAAAGCTACAATACCCACAATAATTCCCGACATTAAGTCGGCGTAAAAAAGTTCCTTCGAGTAGTTTTTTAGCGTACTCAATAGTTTTGGTTGAAAAAGCATAACTCTATTTTTCTAATTTCTAATTTTTACCTTCTATATTAAAACGACACCACTCCGCTATGCCGCATTCGTCGCATTTGGGTTTGCGAGCCACACATACATAGCGCCCATGCAAAATGAGCCAGTGATGTGCTCGTGGAATAAGATCTTGAGGTATGTGTTTGATTAATTCGAGTTCCGTTTGCAGCGGATTTTTCGATTTGGTGGTAAGACCTATTCGTTCAGAAACACGAAAAACATGCGTATCGACAGCCATAGCAGGCTTGTTGTAAATAACCGACGCTATTACATTGGCTGTTTTTCGTCCTACGCCTGGCAAAGTTTGTAATAAATCGACATCTTCGGGCACCACGCTTCCAAAATCGGATACTAATTTTTTAGCCATTCCCACCAAGTGTTTTGCTTTGTTGTTGGGATATGAAATGGATTGGATATAATCGAAAACCACTTCAGAGCTTGTTGCTGCCATCACTTCAGCCGTTGGAAAAGCCTCAAACAAGCGCGGAGTTATCATGTTTACGCGCTTATCCGTACATTGTGCCGAAAGAATAACCGCAATAAGAAGTTCGTAAGGATTGCTGTGATGAAGTTCCGTTTCGGCAATGAGTTGATTGATTATGAACCAGTCAATAATATGTTTATAGCGCTGTTTTGTTGTCATTTGTAGGCGTAGCCGAAAGATAAAAAAAAATACGGCTGTTGTTGATTTGAAAATGATAGCAAAGGTAAAACAAATTTTTAGTACATTTGTCATTCAAAATTCACTATACATTAAATAAATTTAAAATATGTGGCAACGAATTGTCGAAACAAAAGTTTCGGTTTATAGTTTTAATGAATTATCCGAGAGTCAACAGCTGTTGGTCGAAAAGGCTAAAATGCAGCTTGAGAATGCTTATGCGCCCTATTCAGGCTTTCAGGTAGGGGCAGCGGTGGAACTGGCAAATAGTGTTGTTTTTGCGGGTAACAATCAAGAAAATTCTGCTTATCCTTCGGGCTTGTGTGCCGAGCGAGTAGCCCTATTTTATGCCAATGCGCAGTATCCGCAAATTAGGGTCAAAGCCATTGCTATAGCGGCTTTTACCAATGGCGCATTTCTAAAATCGCCTGTAACACCCTGTGGCTCATGTCGACAAGTGATGCTCGAAAGTGAAACCAGATTTGATTCGGATATCGAAGTCATTTTATATGGAACCGACGAAATTTTCGTTATCCAAAATGTAAAACAATTATTACCGCTTTGTTTCGAAAAATCAAGTTTAAACAAATAAGTTAATTGTTGAAAAAAAATTTTTATCATCGACATTATTGCTGTATATTGCGAACGTTTTAAGAATGGAATGATTGAAAAGCCATAGACGTGATGTCGAAAAAGAATTTGTGTATTGAATACTTGCTGAAAAATGCCTCTATTCCGTTATTATGGACGAGTATTGGAACACCACTCGGCTTAGCGGAATGGTTTGCCGACGGAGTAACAGTAGAGGGTGAAAATTACACTTTTAATTGGGAAGGAGTGGAGCAAACGGCTCGCCTTATCGATAAAAAAGCAAACAGTTTTATTCGGTTTCAGTGGATTGAAGATGAAGGCACCGAAGATCATTTTGAAATTAGAATTGTTAAAGAAGCCATTACAAGGCAATTGTCGCTTTTGGTTACCGATTATGTGGTAGAAAGCGATCGCGAAGATTTAATCTTATTGTGGAACAAACAAATTGAAGTCCTCAGAAGAAAATCCGGAATTTGATATTTAGTTTAACTTTAAATATGTAGTACGTTCAAAATCAGAAAAACCTCCGTTTTCATTTATTGAAAACGGAGGTTTTTTTATGAACTAAATTCTCGAAAATAAAAACCGCCCAACTTCGATAGGGAAATTGGGCGGATTTGGATTGAATAAATCCTTATTGAGCACTTACATG
The DNA here is from genome assembly GCA_020049335.1 of Paludibacter sp. Lineage (GTDB taxonomy): Bacteria > Bacteroidota > Bacteroidia > Bacteroidales > Paludibacteraceae > Paludibacter. The sequence continues at coordinate 35,130 of JAIFKX010000232.1, forward strand.
GCTAAAATAAAAACCTTTTGCAAGTTGTGGATTTCCTTGAAAAGAACCTTTTGTTGCAATTACAGTAAGTGTGTCACCCACTTTAAGTACTTTGGCAGTCACCAAACCTTTTCTGAAATCGCCGGTCGCTCCAAAGCCAGGATAGCATCCATACATATACATTTCACTTGCTCCATCCTGTAAAGTCATGTTCCCGTAAACGTCACTTGCTATCGATTTAATAACGCCGGTCACCATAAAGTATGCGTTAGCATCGTCTGCTTTAGTAAGCATTTCAGCAATTGTAGCAGTAC
>JAIFKX010000038.1 GCA_020049335.1 Paludibacter sp.
AGCACAGTAAACGAACACAATCTGGATTATGCCGAGAACATGACTTTTCAGGATGCATTTATTTCTGATTATCCCGACCCTACTGTAAATGCAGGTAAAGGAGTCGATGTAAGAAGATTTTATAATTGTGTGTTCAAAACTACAAAAACCGGCTATACACAAACAGTGTATAGTGGTATGTACAATCTTATCGCAGCGGTAGAATTTGTAAAATGCGATTTCGAAAACCTGGCTACACAATATACAGGATTGTTGTTACGCAAATTTAAAAGTGTACTAATTAAGGATTGTTTATTTGCTGAGTCAGGACATCCTTTGTATTTTCAAGCAGGACTTCCAAATGCAAAAATCGAAGTAATTGGAAATACAATTAATGGTGGAACTACCGGCATTTTCTTTCAAGGAAACAAAGATGTACCATTTGTAGGTGCTTTAATTCAGGGAAATACTGTAAATAATGTTTACGAAGAAGGTATTGCTATCGATGGAATAGGCAATGATAAAGGATTAATACCAGTAATTTGCAATGGCACAATGGGAGCTATCACAAACAATGCTCAAGGACAACCAATTATTAACGTAGCTGCTATGATCGACGCTTACGGCAGAGATTCTATTATGAATATCGTAAATGAGATTGGCGATTTAAAAAACTATTATTTCACATTTGGCAGGGCAACAGGTCAGGAAGGTAAAGTAATAAAAATCAAAGATTATGACGTAGTGAATCAAACGGTTACATTAGACACTGTGTTGCTGGCAAGTGCTATAACCTCAGGCGGATTTGGAGGTGTTCAAAGTGGATTTTTCAATTTTCACATTATTGGCAACAACTTAAATAATATTTTAGGTACAAACAATGCTTATGGCACTGCAATTTCGGCCTATCTAAATTCTTTCAATTTTTTAATCGAAAATAATACCGTAACCAACAGTGCTCATGGCATTAATTTAGCAGGAGGTCTTATGTTGGGAATTATGCATACGCTTGCATACAACAATATTATCAGAAATAACACATTTATCGACTGCGACAAGCATGTTGCCGGTGAACCAAGTACTGAAAAAGGAACTGTTAGAATTATTAGCTACTATGCCGATCCTACCACCGGACCTTTTCAATACAATAATACTTTTACGGGGAATAGTATAAATTACGGAGGCATTTATATTCAAAATCAGCGAAATATGATTTTTCAGAATAACACCGTAGACGCTGCAAACACAACTTATCTCGAATCTAATTCAACTGTAATTAAATAAATAATAAAAATACAGAAAATGAAAAACTATAATGCAATTCATTCAATTTTGTTGATATTCGTATTCTTTATTTCATCGGCTTCGGCGCAAACCATGTATATCCGACAAAAAGGCGGTGCTTCCGTATCGTACGATGTAAATAACATCAATTTAATGAAATTTACTTCCGGCAATCTGAATGTGGTTAAAACAGATAAATCGACAGATGTTTATGCTTTGACAAGTTTACAACATGTCAATTTTGGAGAATTCGAAACTGCAATTCGTCCTGTCAGTGCTTCCAATAATTCACTTTCGGTTTATCCTAATCCGGTAAAAGATGCACTCACAATCAGCAATTCAGACCTGGAAGGTTCAATGATAGTAATTACAAGTATCGAAGGAAAACAGATGTTGACAAAACAATTGAATTCTGTTCGAAATACTACTATCGATGTCAGTGAACTATCCCGTGGATTTTATGTATGCAAACTGTATAAAGGAAAAAATGTACTATCAACAAAATTTTTAAAACTATAATTTACTTACTATTAACAATTGATAATTATGAATCAAAAATTACAAAGAAACAGTGTACAAACACTTAGTTTTCTATCATTTACAAAAATGATGTTTAGCGCAATGCTTATTTTAGCATTCTCATTTACAGCTCAAAGAGCAGTTGCTCAAAAAAACGTGGTGGCAGGCTTATTACCTACAATTTCAATTGACTCGTTAGCAAATAAAACAAATTCGTCGCGCATCTATATCACCGATGGAGTTGATTTTGATTCACTTCCTGAACGTGTAGTAGGGTTAATTCCATATCGTTGGTTATCGGTAGTCGTAAACAGTTTACCTGTTACTGTCGATTTTACTTTTCCAAGAACCACCTTAACTTCAGCAGATATTTATTGTGGCTGGTACGAATATGTTGGCTCTACTGGAAACGGCGGTCAATTTACAGATATGGATATGCAAATTTTCACAGGATTTAGCTGGGATGATATACCATCTGATACACTAAGAACTTATGGCGGACTTCACAAGAATTTTAAATTTAAAACTCCTGTTACTACAGATCATATTCGGTTAAATATTAAACAAATACAGGAAGGTATTGGGGGTAGAATAAGATTAGACGAAATTAAAATTTGGGATAATTCTGTTAGTGGGTTAATTCCAGCCAAAGCTAATGCTACTTTAAGCACTTTTCCAAATCCGGTAAAAGATGTACTGCGAGTGAATTTGGAAAAGGTGTCGGATGCGCAAACAATTGAAATCCTGAATCTTACCGGCAAAATAATTGTCAGCCAACAGCTCGCCGGACAAAAAACAGTTTCGATTGACACAAGCGATTTATCAGCAGGCCTGTATATTTGCCGAACTAAAGGCGCCAATGGCATTCTGACAGCTAAAATTGTAAAACAATAATTTTTTCGAGCATAGCTATTTTTATGAATATCAAACGATTATCGGCATTTGTCTTAATTTTCATTATTGGTTATAATGCATTGTATGGCACAAATCATAACCATTCTCAAAAACAGGTCAAACTACTTAACGTTACAAAGTTCGGCGTTCAAGGAGATGGGGTTACGGATAATACCTTAGCAATTGATAAGCTGATTAAGAAAGCTAAAGTTAAAAATGCCAATCTTTATTTTCCCAACGGAACATATATTTACAATAAAGATGGAATGGATGCCGGTAATGTGCGATTTATTGGCGAAAGTAAAGCAAACACGATAATAAAAGAAATAGCTTTAAAACGCTTACATAGTTTGGATGGCGCCGAAAATATTACATTTTCGAATTTCGACATAGCTGATAAAAATACTTCGAAAACAAGAATTTTTAAAAACTGTAAGTTTGAGATTACTTTACCTGTAAAGGACGATTATGTGCTGATTGATAACGGTAAATATACGCATAATACCTTTGTACAATTTCTAAATTGCGATTTTTCGTTTCCACGTATTTGGGTGGGTTTATATATTCGACAATACAATTCAGTTTTGATACAAAATTGCACTTTCAGTGGCGATGCCTGGCACAATATACGTCTCGATGAACCTTTTTTGGTGGAAGCCAAAGTGAATATTCTCGACAATACGCTCACAGGCGGTACTACGGGAATTTTTATTGCACCAAGTAGAAATATATCGATGAAAGGTGGACTTATACAAGGCAATAAACTATACAATCAAAAAGAAGAATCCATAGCGATGGATGGCTTTGGGAACGACCCTAATATGATTCCTGTAATTGCAAACGGGCCTTTGTCGGGAATTTCGAACGACAAAAAAGGCAGATTGGTTGTGAGTATGGATAGCATGACTTATCACAATGGTGCAGCGTCGCCTGTTTCGTTGCGAAAAAACTGGAATAACTTTTTCTTTAGTTTTGGCGAGGGGTCGGATATGGAAGGTAAAATAGTGCGTATTTTGGGTTCCAATGCTAAAACGAATACATTGACCTTAGATACCCTTTGTAAAGCTTCGGAAGTTAAAAAAGGTGGTGATGCCGGTGTACAAGGCGGATTTTTCAACTGGGTTGTTCGTGATAATTTTGTAACCGGTAATTGGGGCGCTAACAAAACCTATGGTACTGCTATTTCAATTTACCTGAATACTTTCGGTATTTTGGTCGAGAACAATACGGTAACCAATTGCGCTCACGGACTAAATTTGGCAGGTGGTATAATGTTACATCATTATCGCTCACTGTCGTACAACAATGTGGTGCGAAACAATACATTTATCGACTGTGATAAATATGCTGTTGGCGAACCAAACGAAGATATTGGGGTGATACGATTTGTAAGTTACGGTAATGAACGCGGCCCACTGCAATACAATAATTCTTTTATTAACAACACTGTCAATGGTGGAAGAATTTTTATTCAACGTCAACGAAACATGAAATTTGAAAACAACAATATTTCTAAAGAAGTGACAATCAAATATCTCGATTCTTTATAACAAGATTATGCTGAAAAGCAAAATATAAATCTCAATTAATTATTAAATATTTAAAAAAACAAAAAGATCATGAAAAAACTTACTTTTTTAGTAGCATTGGTAATGTCAATTACTTCAGTGATGTCACAAGATTTTACCGTGAGCGGTGTTTCGTACAAAATAGATGGCGCAGGCGTTTTAGCATGGGGTGCCGTAAATTTTCCTGGTGCACTTGTAATTCCGGCAACTGTAACTAACGGAGCTACAAACTACAATGTAACAGGTGTGCGAAATTATTTTATGAGCAAAGCTGCCGCAGCTACTATGACGTCAATCACTGTTTCTGAAGGCGTTCTAACTATAGGAGTAGGCTCTGAGGGTTCATTTTATAATGCACCAGGTGAGCCTTTTGGCGACAATATTACTTCCATTAGTTTGCCAAGCACATTGACCAACACTAGCTTTACAGATTTTACTTTTATGAATTATCCGCATTTAACTTCGTTTACAATTAAATGTGCAACACCACCTACGGTTAATGGAAATACATTTTACAATGTGCCAATGTCAGGCCTTACAATACATGTACCCGCTGGTAAAGCTGCTGCTTATAGTGCTGCCGGCTGGAATGCTGCTACAATAGGTTCAGGCGTTACAATTTTGGAAGATGTTTCAACTGCTTTTAATCAATTGACATCATCTGATATTAAAGTAAAAGCTATGTCGGCTCAGAGTTTTGCTTTATCTGGTGTTAAAGGAAATGCGACTGTAAATGTAATGAATTTGTCGGGTAAACGCGTTGCTCAGTTCAATAATGTGACTGATAATCAAATATTAACAAATTCGTTATTAAACAAAGGTATCTATATTATAAGCGTAACCAATGGAGTAGAATCGTACAATTCAAAATTAGTTTTGAACTAACAGATGCTGTTAATTTCCTGATTGAAAAATATTTTTTTCAATCAGGAAATTTTCAATCAGGTTTTATTTCTATCAAAAAAATAATTAGGAACTCTAAAAAACGATTTATGTATAAAAATACTTTATTAACAATAACATTCCTACTTTTATTCGGAGCGTTATCAGCTCAGGATTTTAGCGATGGGACATGGAATTTTACTTACGTAACCGATGCCGCCGGCACCGATGTAAAAGTGAGAGGAACATCAGATAAGGGAGCTTTGATTATCCCCAAAACGGCTCATAATGCATTAAATGGGAAAACGTATAATGTAACTAATATTCGTAATAATTTTAATAGCTACTGTCTTCCTCTACCTGCTGATGGTGGTGCTGATATAACATCAATTCAAATACCTGAAGGTATAAAAATTATTGAAAATCAGGCATTTTATCCCGACTTTAAATACGTTACCACTTTTAATCTTCCAAGTACAATGATTGGAATAACGGGAGCGTATGCGTTTACATATATGAGCTCATTGGAGTCGATTTTTTGTGCTATGCAAAATCCGTTTACAATAGATGTAGATGAACAATTTGTAACGCCAAATGCTACTGATATTTCCAAAGTAACTTTACACGTACCACCCGGAAAAACTGCTGCTTACAAAGCTGCCGGCTGGGATGGATTCAAAGCTTATGTAGAAGATGTTACCGCTATTGAAATTGTTAAATCATCAGAAATACAGATTGTTAGTCAATCATCTACGAGCTTCTTTCTCACAGGTGTAAAAAGCCGGGTAAATGTTTCGGTTTTTGATATTTCAGGAAAAAACACTGCCAACTTTTATAACGTAACTACTAATCAATCGCTATCGAGTGTATCATTCCAGAAAGGAATTTACATCGTAAAAATTGAAGATGGCTCGCAGGTCTTTTCCACAAAATTAGCTTTTTAAATACTCTACTTTACTCATAGTTTTAGGTATTGCTTTTCTTAAATTTCAAATTTCTGTATTTGAGATTTATAGCCCTTACTATGCAATTAAGTTAGCTATAAGCAATAAGTTAATTCTCTAATTTACAATAAATTAAATTCAATGCAATGAAACTAAAATCAGCTCTACTTGTAATACTCATCTCTCTTTGTTCAGTTAGTATGCAGGCACAATCCATGGCAGTAAATCTGCTCAATGGAAGTCAATCCACTTATAATCTTACCTCTGTTTTAAATCTTACATTTAATTCCGGAAATTTCAGTGTAAAAACAGCGTCGGGAACAATTGCATATCCCTTGACGAATTTCAAAAATTTAAAATTTTCACAGGGTGTATATACCTCTGTCATTGCCAAAAACACAGAAAGTACTTTTCATGCTATTCCAAATCCGTTTCAAAACAATTTACTTGTAAACATAAATGGGTTAATAACATCAGATGCTTCGATAAGTATTTATAGCAAGGACGGAAAATTAATGAAGTCGTTGCCTGTTTCCGGCTCAAATATCACTTTAGAATTGAGCGATTTGTCTGCAGGTATTTATTTTTGCAGCCTTTACAATAGCGGCGAAATCAAAACGATTAAAATAATTAAAGAATAACATCTGCAAAATCAGTTAAAAACATATATCCTTGTTTTTAGCATACATGCAATTTTTTATATATGAAACGAATTCAACTTTTTTTGATAATTTCAGTCCTTTCTTTCGGAGCGGTTATAGCACAGGACTTTACAGTTGGACAATTCCAATATGTATATGTTACTGATATAAACGGATCCGACGTACTCGTACATACAACTACCGCAATCGGCGAAATTACGATTCCTTTAACAGCTACTAATCCGGCAAATTCAAAAACCTACAATGTAACAGGACTTAGAAATTATTTTGGCGGAAAAGATGCCGCAAATATCCCAAACCGAACAAAATTAATACTTCAGGAAGGCATAAAAACAATTGGACAAGTTTCTATAGGAAGTAACGATGCTACCGCTGCGCTTAAAGCCATTACAAGTTTTAATCTACCAAGTACGTTAACGAGTGTTCATACGGGTAGTTTTGATTTTGCAAATTTACTTGCCCTTACCGACATTTATAGCGAATTACAAACCCCATTTGCAGTTACTGAAAATGATTTTTACAACACCAGAAAACCAAATGTAACGTTACATGTTCCGGTGGGTACAGTACAAGCCTATATTAATGCCGGTTGGACAGGTTTTAAAGCCGTTGTCGAAAATGTTTCAGCCAACGCAACTGTACCCGGAACGCCAACAATTACTTCGGTTACTTCAGGTGATTCGCAAGCTATCGTTTCATTTTCGGCTCCTTCGAGCGATGGTGGTTCATCTATTACAAGTTATACCGTAACTTCAAGTCCTGGCAATATCACTAAAACCACTTCTTCAAGTCCGATTTATGTAACAGGACTAACGAATGGAACAGCATATACTTTCACGGTTTTTGCAACAAATACCATTGGTAACAGTGCAACGAGCACAGCTTCAGGTGCAGTAGTCCCGGTTTCGCAAAGGGTTGTTGTTAGCCCTTCAACGCAACTTTTATCTGTTCGTCAATCAACTAAAACGGATATTCATATTCTCTCGAGTGTGGATAGTATGCAATATTCTGCAGGACTCGATAAGATTATTATTTATAAGAAAAATAGTATTACTTATTCTTACGACATTGCATTTGTCGACAGTATTGGAATTTTAAATGGAAGTAGATGGACTGATAGTTTAAAAGTTGCTTTAGATGTAACCCGATACGGGGTTGTTGGAGATGGAACTACCAACAATAGAACCAATCTTTTAAATGCCATTTCAGCTGCAAGTTCAGCAGGGGCAAATCTGTATTTCCCCAATGGAACTTATTTTAGCAATGGTAATGTGAATGGAGGCAATGTGTGTTTTATCGGACAGGATAAGAACAATACAATTTTCACAGAAGCAAATCTAACAAATGGACATAATTTGAGTGGGGCTGAGAACATAACGTTTAGAGATTATTTTATTACCGATTATGGCACTTCATTACCAACTAAAACTTTCAAAAACTGTATTTTCAATACATCTTCAGCTGCTTCAGGAAGTTATATAAGTGTGTATTCAGGAGCTTATGCCTATGGAGCAAACATTCAATTTGTTGATTGCGATTTCAATTTCGCGCAGCTTTACATACCTTTATTGATAAGAAAGTACAACAGTGTACTCGTTCAGAATTGTTATTTTAATGGACATGCCTCGCACAACATACGTTTACAAGAGCCCAATATTATCAATGCGCAAGTAAATATACTTAATAATACAATTTTTGGGGGTATCACCGGAATTTTTATTACTCCCAGTCAGGAAACTCCAATGGTTGGCGGATTAATTCAAGGGAATAAATTATACAGCCAGGATGAAGAGTCGATTTCTTTCGATGGCATTGGGAACGATGCAGGTTTGATTCCGGTTATAGCCAATGGAAGCATTGCCAGTGCAGGTAATGATGTAAATGGTCGGTTAGTCGTTAGTTTAAATAGCATGACAGATAGTTATGGAAATACGGCAGCTGTCTCATCTCGCTCGACATGGAAAAACTATTACTTTCTTTTTGGTACAGGTACCGGATTGGATGGAAAATATGTGAAAGTGTATGACTACAATGCCTCAGCCAATACATTGACGGTTGATACGGTATTAACAGCAAGCAATGTGAATTTAACGGGTATGGCAGGTGTTGAAAGTGGTTTTTTTAATTGGAAAGTGAGAGGAAATTCGGTTACAGGTACTTTGGGAACAAATAACACGTATGGAACTGCACTTTCGATTTATCTGAATGTGTTTGGTATGTTGGTGGAAGACAATGTAATAACTAATTGTGCACATGCTATTAATTTGGCAGGTGGAACTATGCAAAATAATGCACTCACTTATGCCTACAATAATTTAATCCGCAACAATACATTTACAGATTGCGATAGATATGGAATAGGGGGACCTTCTGATTATGCTGTTGTTAGTTTTCTCAGCTATTTTTCAGCCACCGGACCACTTCAATACAACAACAGATTTGAAAACAATACTGTAAATGGTGGACGTGTTTATTTCGAACGCCAACGTAATTTTATTGAAACAGGTAATGTTTATAATAATGTAACACGTTTGGCGGTGGATGTGCAATAATTATTTGCGGAGATTAAGTATATAAACTATTATAATAATTTATCAAAATTGAAAGTCTCAGGATTTTATTCAGCAACTATTGGAGAGGCATCAAATAAAGTAGAAAAAGATGTAGTTTTGAAATTTCCTCTATTGAAATTGAGATCAAAAATATCAATAATTCTGATTGTTATTTCAACATTATTTTCCATTGCTTTGCCTGAAACAGCAATAGCAGCTCAAAAAAAACCGAATCCTCCAACAAATGTTATTGCTGTTGCCGGAAACGCACAAGCCACAGTGTCATTTACGCCACCTACATTTGTAGGAGCATCACCAATTACGAGTTACAAAGTAACTTCAAGTCCTGATGGAATTACTAAAACCGGAGTTTCAAGTCCGCTTGTAGTAACGGGTTTAACAAATGGAACTGCTTATACATTTACGGTGGTTGCTACCAATTCTTATGGAAATAGTATACCAAGCTTACCATCTGCTCCTGTAACTCCTGCCACTGTACCTGGCGCACCAATCAATATTGTTGCTGTAGCCGGAAATGCACAATCTACCGTATCGTTCACTCCACCAGTCAATAATGGTGGTTCAGTAATAACAAGTTACACTATAACTTCCAATCCCGGCGGAATTACCAAAACCGGAGTTTCAAGTCCGCTTGTAGTAACAGGTTTAACCAATGGAACTTCCTATACATTTACGGTGGTTGCCACCAATGCCATTGGTAATAGTTTGCCAAGTGCCATTTCCAATTCGGTAACTCCTACTACTGTTCCTGATGTTCCAACTAATATTGTTGCCGAAGCAGGCGATGCTCAAGCTATTGTATCGTTTACTCCTCCTGCCAATGATGGTGGTTCAGCAATAACCAGT
>JAIFKX010000113.1 GCA_020049335.1 Paludibacter sp.
CTTTAATTCAAAACCAAAATGCAGATAAGCTCATTTATATGGGAAGTACTGTTGGCAATAATAATAACGTTTATATCACCTCAAACTATGGGGTTATCCGATTCGAAAACGGTAAGTTTAAAAATATTTCTTCAACACCGGCAGCTTTATATTCATATTTTGATAATGAAACAAATCAGATAATTTACTCGGGTTTAGACTCTACAAGCAATAAGCGTGGCTTGTTTATTGGCATGGATAACAACAAAAAATTCTATCCATTCGACAAAGGCTTTCCTATCAGTATTGCCAAAGATGCTAATGGTAGAATTCGTATTGGTGGCTTTAGGGGTGCAGGCGTTTGGGATGGTAAAAAAATAATTAGTGATACTTTAAAGCACAATTATACGGGAGTTCCGAAAAAGGCATCTACGTTGAATTGCCTTCCGGCAAGGAATTCAGGGTTGGTAGCAAGCAGCTGAGCGGAAGCTATACCTCATTGTTGGTTTATAAAAACAAGTTTTTAATTGTGGGCGGTACAAGCGGTTTCTCGATTGTGGATATTCGAAATTTGAAAAATTACGAGCAACCAATTGTTGTTACCATTACCTACGAAGCCGGTTTTACCGGGTTGGAGTCTGGGCAAAATGGAATTTGTGTTGATTCACAAGGCTATGTTTGGCTTGCCACAGCACTCAATGTGCTGAAATTTAATCCCGAAACCATATTCGAAAAGCACCTGCGATACTTACCTACACCTCGCATTGATGGAATCTCCTTTTCGAATGATAACACCAATTGGCAAAGTCATTTTTTCGCCGATGGAGCTGCAAAAATCTCTTCCGATAACAAGTTTTTTCGTGTCGACTACATTGCCAATTCCATTTCGTCGCCCAAATCATTGCGGTTTAAATACCGTTTAATTGGGCTTTCGGACAAATGGTCGGAAGAGGTGTACACCAAATCGGTGAATTACACCAATATCAGTTTTGGAAAATATAGGTTCGAAGTACAATGTAGTTTGGATGGAATACGATGGTCGAATATTGTGCAAAGTCCCGAGATTGAAATTACCGTACCATTTTATTTACGCCCAATTGCTTTCTTAGCCTATTTATTACTCATAATTGCTATAAGTGTGTTGATTACCAGAGCTATTACCAAGCAAAAACAAACAAAAATACTTCAGGAGGTCAACCGTAAAAAGCTCGAGAATGAACTACAATTAAGCACCTTGCGTTCCAAGGTTATACCGCATTTTACCAAAAACGTACTAAGTGCCATTGGTCATTTTGCCATGACTGATAAACTGAAAGCGGGGCATTATATATCCGTTTTCTCAAAATTTACTGGGCTCACCTTGGCTAATGCCGACAAAAATTACGTAAATTTGCAAGACGAAATAGCCTATATTCAAAAATACTTAGAGTTAGAAAAAATGCGCTTTGGCGACCGATTTGAGTTTGTGATAAAAATTGATAAACATGTAAATATGATGGCGCAATTGCCAGCTATGACCTTACATACTTATTGCGATAACGCTATCCGTCATGGATTAATCAACAAAAAAGAGAAAGGTGTTTTATATGTCGATATTAAAAACATTCAAAAAGGAATTCAAATAGAAATTACTGATAATGGCATAGGTCGTAAACGCTCTACCGAATTGGGCACCCAAGGCAATGGTCAGGGGTTGAAACTCATTCAGCAACAATTGGACTTTTACAACCAAAACAACAAACAATCAATTAAACAAACAATTACCGATTTGGAAGATGAAAATGGAAAAGCGTTAGGCACAAAAGTGGAACTCATTATTCCAGATGGCTATGTGTTTGAATAGAAGATTGATGTGATGATGTGTCCCGAAAGCTTTCGGGAGTGGTGATGTGGTGATGTGAAAACGCGAAGCAAATAACGCCCGAAGGGCAAATAACAATTAATAACGCGCAGCTAATAACGGCGTAGCCCTAATAACAATAAAAAAGAATGTTTACAAACAAAACAATCCTAATCGTCGACGACGAAGAAAAATCGCGGCTTTATTTAGCCGAACTCACGCATGAGCTTTTTCCTGAACTCACACTTCAGTTTGCCTCTTCGCCAATCGAAGCAATGTTTATTCTCGAAAAACAAAAAATAGATTTAATATTTTTAGATGTTGAAATGCCTGGCATGACGGGTTTAGATTTGCTTACGCAACTACGCGAAAAAATTGTAAAAACGCCTGTAGTTTTTGTTTCGGCTTACAAGCGCGCTGAGTTTATTCAAAAAGCGCTCCGACTCAATGCCATAGATTATATCGACAAGCCCGTTGACCCCGAAGAGCTGCAGTTGGCAATAGTAAAAGCATTTACAAGCAGTATCGACAGCGAAACATCAACATTGCCCACTCAAAAAACTGGTAAAAAACTAAACTTGCATACAGCTAATGGTGTAATGCTTTTTGAACCAGATGATATAATGTATTTCGAATCGAAGAAACGTGAGGCGATAGCTCATTTTGTAAACGGATTTACAGACGTCATTGTGCGCTGCAATCTGAAAGCATTGTCTGATTTATTCCCCGAAAGCTCGTTCATACGTGTTAGCCGTCAGTATATTATCAACAAACAATTTGTAAAGTTTATTTCTCAAAGCAATCATACAATTACGTTGAGTGATGGCTCTAATAAAATTGTGCTGGAACGTATTTATCCTGACGTTTTTAAAAGTCGGATGTTAATGTGAGGATAAAAAAATAAAAACCACATAAGGCACATTAGAATTCTTCTTTCTATTGTGCCTTATGTGGTTCAATTCTACCTTAAAATTAGGTTCGGCTTTTATCGTTTTTCAATCGCTTTCAGCAACGCAAATCCACCAAAAATCTGCAATAACATACCCGGAATACCAATGCGGAAATCCTGAACGGCAATGCTAAAATCGCGAACCAAAGCCCACTCTAACAAAGTACCCGCAACTTGATACATTAAAACCGCCAAAACCAAGTTGAGTAAAGTAACTGCATTGCTGCGACGAGCTAACCACGATGCAGCTCCAGCTAAAAGGACAGATTTAATCAATATAGCAGGCAAAACAGCCATAGGCGGCATTCCAAAAAGCAAGTGATTGATAATGGGCGAAAGCAAAGCAGTGAGTAATCCTACTTTTAAACCATATTTATAAGCGGCAATAAGTGTAAAGAAGTAGATGGGTAGAAAAATAAATCCTCCTTGTGGCACTAAATGAGCCAATTGCGGAGCTACTATATTTCCGACAACAAAAAGTGTGGCAAAAAGATAAGTTTTTACCGAACTGAAATTGTAACTGTAAAGTTTTACTGTTGCGTTCATGGTATGTGTATTTAATGATTTTCGAATAATGAGCACAAATCTAATTAAAATAATGCAAAGATGATAGTGAAATTATATTTTTTTACAAAAGAAATTCCAAAGAGCGCATTTTTTTGTACGTTTGTAACTCTAAAAATGCAAAAGAATAGTGAATACAGAACTACAAATCACCAATGATGGGTCGCATACACTGTATGCGCCTGAAATCGACGAAACTTATCATTCCACACATGGCGCCATACAAGAGTCGACTCATATATTTATTAATGCGGGCTTGAAGCAATGCAAAAGACAGTGTGCAAATATCCTCGAAATAGGTTTTGGAACTGGGTTAAATGCTTTTTTAACAGCTATTGAAGCCGAAAAATCAGGAAGAGAAATACAGTATTTTACTCTCGAAAAATATCCCGTACCTTTCGAGAAAACCCTTCAACTCAATTATAGTCACCAAATTCCGATAAAAGATTCAGATTCTTTATTTGATAAAATTCATAAAGCTGAATGGGAAACTGAAGTGCAAATTTCTACTCGTTTTATGCTTAACAAAATACAGTTCGATTTTACAGCATACCAACCCGACAAGACATTTGACATGGTTTATTTTGATGCCTTCTCGCCAGAAAAGCAACCCGAAATGTGGACTCAAGAGCAGTTTCAAAAAATTTATAATGCCTGCAACGAAGGAGCAATTCTAACGACTTATTGCGCCAAGGGTTCGGTACGACGAGCCTTGCAAGCAGTAGGTTTTAAAGTAGAACGATTAGCAGGACCTCCCGGTAAACGAGAAATATTAAGAGGAATTAAACCATTCAAAAGGTAGAGAAACTACCTAAGATACGCTCACCCATAAACGATTACCATCACTTTTTGCAACTCGGCTTGTCCAACCGCTATGATTGGTTTGTAGTGTAACATGGATTTCCTTGCTGGGTCGTGTCAATCGCGAGAAATCCTATGTATTAGGTTCTCGTTCATTCTTCAATCTCTTCTATGATTTCATCTATACTTTCATCATAATTGAACTCAACTTTGCTTTGCATAACAATTTCATCGAGAATGTTATTAAGATATCCTAGTCTGACTGCTTCAACAAATCTTATGTTTAGTATTGGAATGTTGATAACTTCCTCAATGCAAGTCATATATTTTTCGACAATTGCACTTATTGAATATGTTTTATTAGCATTGTCTTGAATTTTCTTCTTCAATGGTTCAACCTCTTCATCTGATTTGATTACAAAAGTTATTGGATACTTTTGAATTTTGTCAATGTCAAGAAAATATTTTTTTAAGTCTAAAGTCTCGGTTACTTGAAAAAATCTACCCAATGGTTTCATCACAAAATCAATACCCCCGTCATTTGCGTTGGTTCGTCCTGTTTTATACAGTTTTAAATTTTCTGTATTGAGTTTATCCATTTCATAACCCCAAATTATAGTTTGGTCATGGTAGTAAAATTTGAGAATGGAATAGCTCACAATTTCAAAAAGTCTTGCATCTACATTTGGTGCAAGTAAGCTTATAATAAACTCTTCTACCTTTTCTGGAGTTGTATTTTCAATGACTTGAAGAGCTTCACACTGCTTAACAAAACGTTGAAAAGCATCTTGTTTTGTCTTTGTGTATTCGTTAATTATCTCAATGATTGAAGTTGCAATATTGAAGTTGGCATTGCCAACTTTTATATTCAATAAATTTTCATTTATCCAATACCTTTTAGTTACAAGGTCTCTTAAAATTGGTTTGTATTCAGAAGTAGGAAAGAATTTTTCAAATTCTGAATTCATACGGTTATTTAAAGCGTGATTTTGCAAACTACTTCCAAAAGGTAATTCTTTCGCTCTAGTTAAAAGATTTGAAAATTTTGCACCTTCGTATTTTGTATAATCCTTTTCTTTGTCAAAACCATTCGCAATGTAATCCTCAATAATTACATAAATAGCATATAGATTCGCAAAACTTGAACGAGCCTTTGATCCTCTTCCTGCAGACCTTGTCTTTTCGTTAATATATTGAATTAGTTGACTTTTTTCAAAAATGTCGTCTGAATTGTTTGCGAAATTTCTCAGTAATACTTCTTTAATGCTGTTTGTGAATATATGTTCCATTAGGTTCAAATAAGGTTAATAAAGTTTGATTCTCAATTTTTTTAGTCTCAAATGTCCGTATTTCTTTCTCGATTTTTTCTCCTTTAAATTCCTCTGCTAATCCTAATCTTCTAAGTCCAATTTTCACATATTCATCTTGTAACTCAATTCCAATCGAATTTCTCCCCAATTCTTTTGCAACAAAACATGTAGTAAATGTTCCTGAGAATGGGTCTAAAACTAATTCGCCTTCACATGAACTTGCCTTGATAATTCTTTCAAGTAGCGAAATAGGTTTCTGTGTGGGGTGATTTTCATATTCGTCCATTCTATAACGAACTCTCGAAAATTCCCAAACATTCCCAGGTACTTTTTCTGAATTGTAAACTGTCGGAACAGTTTTGCGGTAATCAATAAGTTTTCGTTTAGCACCTGTTTTAGCCTCTACTAAAATGTCATCAGTATTAAATGTGTAATTGTTTTTATCCTTAACGCAGAATAGTATTGGCTCATACATAGAACCATAATACTTTTTTGCTTGTACTCCCGAACTGTCGTATGACCAAACAAGACGTGATAGAATTGTTAGTTTCCTCCTTAAATAAATATCAAAGTATGGCATATATTGAGTCGCTGTCATAACATAAAAACTACCGTTCGGTTTTAATTTTTGAACGCATAGGTCAAGCCATTCATAACACCAAATTAAATAACTCTCTTCGGTGTCCCACTTTTCAATTTTACCATTAAAATTCTTCCCAATGTTGTAAGGTGGGTCAGCAAAAATTAAGTCCACAGAGTTGTCAGGAAGTGTTTTAAGTGCTTCCATTGCATCTCCAAAAATAATTTTATGGCTATTGTTTCCTAAAATTTCCATCTATTTCTTTTTTTATAGTTTAAAAGACAAAGTTACCACTAATTTTTCAAAATGTGTAGACCTGCATTTTTCTTTTTTTTTGAATTGAACATAACACATTTATATCCTGAGTTGAAAAATGGCTATGTTCAGCTCAATGAACATACAACGCATTTATACAGCGGCTTTATTTTTTTATGCCATTGGAATCCAGTTGCTTGAATACTGTTCCATCTTGGCTACTAACCATTGCCAATTCGTTTGTAGAGCTAAATTGAGCTGTTTTTTCAATATGAAGTTCCAAAGATAATTACAAAATTTTAGAAAAACACTAATTATTTCTATTTTATACACTGCTGACCAACTAAAAATAATTAAAAAAAAATGGAAGCCGTCTAAGCAATAACTTCCCTGTTATATTCGTCCATTTTTGTGGGTAAATAGTGATAAAATTACCGAAAAATTTCAGTAATTTTGTATCGCTTTTTCAAAATACAAAAACAACAAATTCAAACTAGTTTATACCATGGCAAAACCCTTTATTTATCAAGATCCATTTTCAATGGGAAAAGAAAAAACCGAATACTATTTACTCTCTAAAGAGCATGTTTCGGTGTCGGCATTCGACGGACAGGAAATTCTGAAAGTAGAACCCGAAGCGCTTACAAAATTGGCTCGTGCTGCTATGCGCGATTGTTCGTTTTTGCTGCGTCCCGAGCATCAAAAACAAGTATCAGCTATTTTGGACGACCCTGAAGCCAGCGAAAACGATAAATTTGTGGCGATAACTATGCTTCGAAATGCCGAAATTGCTGCTAAAGGCATACTTCCGTTCTGTCAGGATACTGGTACAGCCACTGTTTATGCCAAAAAAGGCAACAATGTTTGGACAAACGGCGACGACGAAGAAGCGCTTTCGCGTGGTATTTACGAAACCTATACCGAAGAGAACTTGCGCTACTCGCAAAACGCGGCTCTCAATATGTACGATGAAGTGAATACGGGTACGAACCTTCCGGCTCAAATCGACCTTGTAGCTTCGCACGGCAACGAATATAAATTCTTGTTTATTGCCAAAGGTGGCGGCTCGGCAAACAAATCCTATCTTTTTCAGGAAACAAAAGCCTTGTTAAATCCAGTTTCGCTCGAAAAATTTTTGACTGAAAAAATGAAAACATTGGGTACAGCAGCTTGTCCGCCATACCATATTGCTTTTGTAATTGGTGGCACTTCGGCTGATGCTTGTATGAAAACGGTTAAATTAGCCTCAACAAAATATTACGACGAATTGCCAACCGAAGGCAACGAACTTGGTCAGGCTTTTCGCGATGTGGAAATGGAGCAGAAAATTTTGAAACAAGCGCAGGCTTCAGGTTACGGAGCGCAATTTGGTGGAAAGTATTTTGCACACGATATTCGCATTGTTCGTCTTTCGCGTCATGGTGCTTCGTGTTTTGTGGGTATGGCTGTTTCGTGTTCGGCCGACCGTAATATTAAAGCGAAAATTAATAAAGACGGTCTTTGGGTTGAAAAAATGGAAGAAAATCCGGGCAAATATATTCCTGAAAACTTGCGTAATGCAGGCGAAGGTGATGCGGTAAAAATTGATTTGAATCAACCCATGAAACATATTTTGGCAGTTCTTTCGAGCTATCCAGTATCAACTCGCTTATCGCTTTCGGGAACTATCGTTGTTGGGCGCGATATAGCACACGCCAAACTCAAAGAACTAATTGATGCCGGTATGCCTCTACCACAATACGTTAAAGACCACCCGATTTATTATGCTGGTCCCGCAAAAACGCCAAAAGGAATGGCTTCTGGTTCGTTTGGTCCAACTACTGCGGGTCGTATGGATTCGTATGTTGATTTATTTCAACAATACGGTGGTAGTTTGATAATGATTGCTAAAGGCAACCGCACGCAACAAGTTACCGATGCATGCCAGAAATATGGCGGATTCTATTTAGGTTCTATTGGCGGTCCTGCTGCTATTTTAGCCGAACAAAACATCAAGCATGTTGAATGTTTGGAATATCCTGAATTAGGAATGGAAGCTATTTGGAAAATAGAAGTTGAAAATTTCCCAGCGTTTATTCTCGTTGATGATAAAGGAAACGACTTTTTCAAACAACTGAAATCGACTGTGATTTGCTAAAAAAGTAGTGAGAGTACGACTTTGAGTCGTGCCCTCACTACTAATCTATCTGATTAAGACCAACTTTTTTTCAGTTGGTTTTCGTCTGTTTCCTTTCCCTGGGTTAATATCAGGGCGTTTATTTGCATTTTTTTGGGCTTTCGAATGCGAAATCCGATTATTTTCGACTGGTAAATTTTCGGCAGGAAATGGATGCTCTTTTACCACCGGAATTTGGATTGAAATTAATTTTTGAATATCGCGCAAGTAAGGAAATTCTTCTACGTCGCAAAACGAAACCGCTTTTCCATCCAGCCCTGCTCTACCAGTACGTCCAATGCGGTGAACGTAAGTTTCGGGCACATTAGGGATTTCGTAGTTTATTACCAAATTCAAATCGTCGATATCAATTCCACGAGCTGCAATATCCGTTGCAACCAGCACACGGGTTGTTCTATCTTTAAAGTTTCGCAATGCATTCTGACGTGCGTTTTGCGATTTATTCCCGTGAATGGCTTCGGCTTTTATATTTGCTTTGACCAAAAAGCGTTGCACCTTGTCCGCTCCGTGTTTGGTGCGTGTAAATACCAAGGCGGTGGCTATTTTTTTATCCTGCAGAATATGAATCAGCAAATCTTTTTTGTTTGCAGCATCTACAAAATACATTTCCTGCTGAATGGTTTCGGCAGTGGTCGAAGCGGGTGTTACTTCCACCTCTTCGGGTTTTGTTAGAATAGTTCCAGCCAACACACGAATCGACTCGGGCATGGTTGCCGAAAAAAACAGCGATTGACGTTTAGCAGGAATAAGCTTTAGCAACTTTTTAATATCGTGAATAAAACCCATATCGAGCATGCGGTCGGCTTCATCGAGCACAAAAATACTCAAATCGTTGAGTTTTACATATCCCTGAGTTTGCAAATCTAGCAATCGACCCGGCGTAGCAATCAGAATATCAACACCTTTGCGTAGTTCACCAACCTGCTGACTTTGTGGCACGCCACCAAAAACAACCGCATGTCGCAAATTCATAAACCGTCCGTAAGCGGCAAAACTTTCGCCAATTTGTATGGCAAGTTCACGCGTAGGCGTTACAATTAGCGTTTTAATTTTGCGTGGCGAGCGGTATAGGAATGGCAAAAGCAGCCGTTTTACCGGTTCCTGTTTGCGCACATCCTAACAAATCGGTGCCTCGAAGTACAATGGGGATAGAAATTTCCTGAATAGGAGTTGGTTGGGTGTATCCTTCGTGTTTTAGAGCATTTAAGATCGGCTCTATAAGATCTAATTGATCAAATGTCATAAAATATTTAGCGAATCCTGTCCTCTAAAACCGTAAAAAAAATTCAAACGCACGGAACAGAATTCGCTACAAAGGTACGGAAATAAAACGGGAGACGAAAATAACCAAAAATGGTCGTTAATATACTATTTTACAAAATTTTATGCAGATATTTGGCTGGAACTATTTCATCTGGAGCAATTTCGATAATTTCGCCATTTCTCATTGTAATTAAAGGGCTTTTCTTGTGCTTTTTATATTCTATCAATTTCTGAAAAGATTTTTCAAGTCCTTGAATTATTTTATCTCTATTATCCATATTTTATTTTTTATAATTGCTAATGAGTTCTACTTAGACAGATTGGTTTTTAAGAAATAGGAACGCTGATTTAGCGGATAGAGCGGATTAAAAACGGATTTTATCCCCGATAAATCGGAGAAGATTTTAAGAATGGTGTCTTAATCATTTCGACTTGTCGAAATTTAAATCCGTATTCTTATGCCGTTTCACGGCATCTTCGATCCGCTTAATCTGCGTATTCCGTTTATTCGGAACGTCGAAATATTCCGTCCGCGTTCTATTATCTTCATATTATTCTAACTTATATAAACACTATTATATACAACCTTTTCAAAATATTAATTTCACAAAAGTAATGAATAATTCGAATATATAATCAAAGTTTTACTCCGAATGCCAAATCGCCGGCATCGCCAATACCCGGAATAATATACGAATGGTCGTTGAGTTCAGGGTCGATAGCAGCTGTCCAAAGCGTAATTCCAGAGCCGGCAAAAGTTTTTTTCAGGTATTTAATGGCTTGTTTGCTTGCAATAACGGTGGCAATATGCACATTAGCTGGCGTTCCTTTTGTGAGCAAAGCACCATAAGTCAATTCCATCGAACCTCCAGTTGCCAACATGGGATCAATAATAATCAACGTTTTACCAGTTAAGTCGGGCGATGCTATGTATTCAATATAAATATCAAATTTAAGTGCATCTTTGTATTTGCGGTAAGCAGAAACAAAAGCATTTTCTGCCTGGTCAAAATAGCTCAAAAAGCCTTGGTGCAAAGGCAATCCGGCCCGAAGAATGGTTGAGAGTACAATTTTTTCGTCTATCACATTTACTGGCGAAATACCAAGTGGAGTTTGTACATCTTCGCTCACATAATGCATTTTCTTGCTTATTTCGTAGGCCATAATTTCGCCAATGCGCTCAATGTTTCGTCGAAAACGCATAGCGTCTTTCTGAATTTCCACCG
>JAIFKX010000114.1 GCA_020049335.1 Paludibacter sp.
GAGTTAGAGTTAGTATTGTTTTGTATGTTTTCTTTATTCATTTTTTTATAAAAAATAATCCCCAAATATTATTCGGGGATTTGAATTTCGTTATTTATTAAATTATTAATTTCAATATGTAATTTTGGAAGATGATTAATAATAATTGCCCAAATACTCTCATCTGATACACTATCATATCCATGAATAATCTGATTTCTAAGCCCTACAATTCGCCTTGCATTTTCAATTGGAAATTCTGGATTAATTGCTAAGATACGATTCATTGCTTCCCCAATTATTTCAAGGTTACGTTCAACAGCTCTTTTTAATAAAATATTTTTCTTGTAATCCTGAAATAATTTTGGTTTGTTTTCGAAAAACATTTCTGTTTCATCGATTGCCAATTTTTTATATCGTATAGGTATTTAAGTTGTCGCTCGTTCATAAAATATTTTTTTTTCTCTATCAATTACTTTTCTGAAAATTGGATTCCGAATGGACTGATTTTCAACTAAATCAATAGGTCGTTGAAATAAAACTTCAATCTTTTCTTTAAAATCCATGTAGTTGTCAAAATATTTCGAAAGGTCTAAAACCGATTCACATTGTGATTTTCACAAAGTTCAATCAGTTTTTCTCTATTTTGTTCAACAATATTCATATCTCTTTAATTTAATGATTTGATATTTATTCAGTTGCAAAAGTAATGAAATTTTCTATAATTTCAGTTTTTTACAATAATATTCAATTGTTAGCTGTTCTTAAAAATTCCCCTTTAGGGGTTAGGGGCAGAACCGGAAAACTAATCCCCACTCGAACCTGCTGATATGGAAAATCTTTTATACCATATTGATATTGAGCAAAATAATCCATATAGCCTGCCAGTATGGTAAATTTTGCTGCATAAACTAAGGGTGCATCGCCATAATCAAATCCATAAGTTGGATGTGTATGCATCCAGCCCCAATAGCCCGAAAGTGTGTTATCTAATTTCCATTTTTCGTTACCAATTACCAGTTTAGCACCATACATCGGAGCATCATTTTGGCGGCTGCCGGTAGTTTCCCAAACAAGAAATCCCAAATTTGCTACGGTTCGAATTTCACTGATAAATTTACTTTTTGTGTAAAACGATTTGCCAAATTCCACATCGAAATAATAGCCCGGAGTGTCGAAATAACGTCGTTCGTCAAACATTGTTCCCGAAGCGGTTTTTAAAGTCGAATTAAATATGATTGCCGGTGCATTTTTGCGCTCTTTCAAAAGCGAAATGCGTGTTTGCACATACAAATCACCATTTGGCTTTCCTGTCAGGTTTCCGTTCATTCCGCGTTTGATACTAAGTTCCGGCGTAACGGTATAATTTTCTAACGTAGTAAACCAAAGTTTCAACGAGACGCGCTCGGGTAGGAGCGGGAGCTCCATTTTTACGTAACCATTTGTGGTTTTATCGCCATATCCAAAGTAATAATCGCCCATTAAACTCACGGTTGTCTTTGTTGGAATACGTGCATCGGTCATTTCCGGAACTGGATTCGCATTTGGCCCAAACCATGCCGGGGCGTATTTTACGGTTTTTCATGTGTTATAATTAATTATAAATCAATTAAATATATTATATTTTACTCTATTATTTCAAATTCTGAAAGCACTTTTATAGATTCATTCTTAACAAGATTCGATTCCTTTTTAATTACTTTTACTAAGTCTAATCTATTATAAATTTTGAAATAATTCTCACTGCTTTTTTTGGTGTGTAAATTATTTTGTATTTTTTTCATTTGCGTTCTTTGTAAGTTTTTTTGGTTCAAAATATTTGCAAATGTATTACTTTTTGATTCACTAACAATGAATATTCATTCTTACAATGTATAAAAAATCCCATTTTCTATACATTATTTATATCGAATGTATGGTTTTTCTTCTTTTCGAAACATACTTCTGTCAATTCTAAACAATTTCAGTTGTAAATGAGTTTATTGTATTCTGCAATTAACAATAAAATTGATAACTTTGCAGCCTTTTCTCTAACTCCCCGCAATTTATCCCGACGAAGACGGGAGGGGTTACATTTGATATATTTTTATGAAGATTTCGAATATAGAATTTCCTGATAAACCACTTTTTTTAGCGCCAATGGAGGACGTTACAGATCCGGCGTTTCGCCTGTTGTGTAAGCGTTTTGGAGCTGATATGTTGTATACAGAATTTGTTTCGTCGGAGGCATTAATTCGTGATGTAAACCGAACGAAACAAAAGCTCACTATTTATCCCGAAGAACGCCCGATTGCCATTCAGATTTATGGGCATGACCCTGTTTCGATGGCTGAAGCTGCCCGAATTGCCGAAGAAGCTCAACCGGATATTATTGATATAAATTTTGGTTGTCCGGTTAAAAAAGTAGCTGGCAAAGGGGCAGGAGCGGGGTTGTTACGAGATATTCCTCGTATGCTTCAAATTACCAAGGATGTGGTAAATGCAGTACAACTTCCTGTAACCGTAAAAACCCGATTAGGGTGGGACGATGATAGTAGAATTATTGTTGATTTGGCGGAACAATTGCAGGATTGTGGCATTCGGGCGCTAACTATTCATGGTCGTACACGCGCACAAATGTACAAAGGTGATGCAGATTGGACTCTGATTGGCGACGTGAAAAACAATCAGCGCATGCAAATTCCGATTATCGGTAATGGTGATGTTACAACGGCCGAACGTGCTTTGGAATGTTTTAACCGATATGGCGTGGATGCTGTAATGATAGGTCGTGGATCTATTGGTAAACCTTGGATTTTCAGTGAAATAA
The DNA here is from genome assembly GCA_020049335.1 of Paludibacter sp. Taxonomy (GTDB): domain Bacteria; phylum Bacteroidota; class Bacteroidia; order Bacteroidales; family Paludibacteraceae; genus Paludibacter. The sequence continues at coordinate 2,789 of JAIFKX010000114.1, forward strand.
AACACTTTTTTCAAACAGGTGAGCACAAGCAAATGCTAACTTTCGACGAACAAAAAGCCATTCTCAAAGAGCATATTATTGCTTCGGTTAAATGGTTGGATGTGGACGATGATTTAATTCCAGATACGCTTTTTGATATACGTCTCAAAGGAATCATTCACAGCCGCCGACATTTAGCTGCGAGTCCGGTTTTCAAAGGAATACCCAATTTTAAAGAAACAAGAATTGCTATGTTACGTGCCGAAACATTAAATGATTTATTTCGAATTATTGATTCTGTTGAAGAACCTTTGCAACGTGAATTTATAAATCCGATTGACGAAACGCTTACTTGTATAAAATAATACTCTAAAACAACTCATTATGTTTAAACATTTAAAAATCAAACTTTTATTCCCAGTATTGGGTTTAGGAGGTATTTTGCTTATGACTCCATCTTGTAATAATGCTAACAAACTTATTTCAGGTATTGACCTGAAAAATCTGGACACAACCGCTGTTCCCGGAACTGATTTTTACCAATATGCCTGTGGTGGTTGGATGAAGAATAATCCACTTACGGGTGAGTATGCTCGTTTTGGTAGTTTTGATAAATTAGCTGAAAATAATCGTAAACAGTTACGAGAACTGATTGAGGAAATTGCTGCTAAACCTGCCAACAAAGGAACGGTTGAACAAAAGATTGGTGATTTGTACAATCTTGCCATGGACAGTGTAAAACTGAATAAAGATGGCATAAAACCTGTTGAAAATCAGTTAAAAGCTATTGCATCGATCAAATCTACTCAAGAGTTAACTAAATTAATGCCCGAACTTTTGAAAACAGATGTAGATACTTATTTTGCTTTGTATGTGGATGCCGACCTTATGAATAGTAATGAGTATTTGGTGCAAACTTATCAAAGTGGTATCAGTTTGGGTGAGCGTGAATATTATTTGGACAATGATGCTCAAACAACTAACATTCGTAATAAATACAAAGAACATGTAGTTAAAATGTTTCAGCTTTTTGGTTTTGCCGAGCCTGTGGCTAAACAAAATATGGAATCGGTTCTTAAAATCGAAACTCGCTTGGCAACTGCTGCTTACGATCAGATTAAGCTACGTGATCCACACGCTAATTATAATAAAATGAGTGTTGCTGATTTGCAGAAATTAGTTCCCGCCATTAATTGGAATGAATATTTAAAAGCAATGGGTGTAGCTCAAATTAAGGATATCAGTGTCTCGCAAAAAGAATCGTTAATTGAGGTTGGAAATATTATAACTACTGAGCCATTAGCTACACAAATTGCTTACTTGCAATGGAAAGTAATTGATGCTGCTGCGGGTTATTTAAGCGATAATATCTACGCTCAAAATTTTGATTTTTATGGTAAAACGTTGTCAGGAAAAACCGAACAAACACCACGCTGGAAACGTGCTGTAAGTAATGTAGATGGTGTGCTCGGCGAAGCAGTAGGTCAAATGTATGTGAAAAAATACTTTCCTGCCGAAGCGAAGGAGCGTATGTTGAAATTAGTGAATAACCTCCAAGCATCTCTTGGCGAACGGATCAATGCTTTGCCTTGGATGGGTGATTCTACTAAACTAAAAGCGATTGATAAACTTAATACGTTCCACGTGAAAATTGGTTATCCTGATAAATGGAGAGATTATGATAATCTTGATATTACCAAAGATTCATATTATGCCAATATCCAACGTGCCAACCGTTTCGAAAGTGCTTATATGTTTGCCAAAGCAGCTCGTAAAGAGGTGGATAAAGAGGAATGGTTTATGACACCACAAACTGTGAATGCGTATTATAATCCTTCAACGAACGAAATTTGCTTCCCTGCAGGTATTCTTCAATATCCGTTTTTCGATATGAATGCTGATGATGCTTTCAATTATGGTGCTATTGGTGTAGTTATCGGTCACGAAATGACACATGGATTTGACGATCAGGGCTGTCAGTTCGATAAAGATGGTAATCTGAAAAATTGGTGGACTGCTGACGACAAAAAGAATTTTGATGCGCGTACAAAAGGGTTAGCTGATTATTTCGATGCTATTGAAGTTGCTCCAGGAACCAAAGCAAATGGTAAATTTACCTTGGGTGAAAATATTGCTGATCATGGTGGTTTGCAGGTTTCGTATAATGCATTTACTAAAGCCACTAAGGAATCACATTTGGCTAATGTTGACGGCTTTACACCAGAGCAACGTTTCTTCCTTTCGTATGCTAATGTATGGGCTGGAAATATCCGCCCTGAAGAGATTTTGGTGTTAACCAAGTCTGACCCTCATTCGCTTGGTAAATGGCGTGTAAATGGAGCTTTACCGCATATTCAGGCGTGGTACGACGCCTTTGGTATTAAAGCAACTGATGCCATGTATGTAAAAACGGAAAATCGGGTAAGTATTTGGTAAACCTCACCCCTTAATCCCCTCTCCAATTGGAGAGGGGAGAAAAAAATAAGGCAGAGCCTCATCAGCATCTGCCTTATTTTTTTTGCGGTTATACACCTTTTTACTTTCCACTATTTTGCGATAATTAATCGCTTTACCGTGCGTTTTCAGTTCCTCTTCACGGCTTTGCTTTCGCGAAGCTTTTACCTGCTCAAGCACTTTGTTTTTTGTTTTCATTTTTGATTATTTATCCGAGTAATGTCCTTTGGCTGCTATAATAATTACAATAATATTTTCATTATCTACTTGATACACAATTCTGTTTTTATCGTCTATTCTTCTCGACCAATAACCAGCTAAGTTATGTTTAAGTGCTTCGGGTTTACCTATTCCTAGATATGGATGAAGGCTTAATTCTTCAAATATCCTGTCAATCCGCTTAATTATAGCTTTATTTCCTGATGTATGTAATATCACAAGATGTTTTTTTGCTGTATCAGTTATTTTCAGAGTATATCGGGCCATATATTTGTAGCATCTACTATAGTCGTTGTTTTTCCGTTAAGCACATCAATTTTTCCTTTTTCTATGGATTCAAGAATTTTACTATCTGAAAAATAAATTTCATTTTCCATTGTTTCACTTATTGGAACTAATAGAAATGGTCTTCTTTTACTACCTCTGTGTACTACAACCCTTTCTTTTTCAGCAAGTTCGAAGTAGTTTTTTTGATTTTCACGAAATTCGCGCGATGATATTATTTTCATTTTGTGTACCAATTTGTGTACAAATATAACACTTTTCTTCTAATTATGTTTTATCACTTCTTTTTTATTCTTAATCAACGTATCATTACATTAGCTTATAACCACATCTCTCTCCCCATTTTCAACTTCCGTAATTTCCACATTTACAACCGAATCGGGTAGGAGAGAAGCTATATTTTTCGACCATTCGATAAAACAAAGGTTACCGCTGTAAAGATATTCTTCTACGCCAATTTCCAATGCTTCTTCCATTTTATTTATCCGATAACAATCGAAATGATAAATGATGCGACCATCGATAGTTTCGTATTCGTTCACTATTGAAAACGTTGGAGAGTTTACGGTTTCTGTTACCCCAAGTTCTTCACAAATTGCTTTTATGAATGTTGTTTTGCCGGCACCCATTGTTCCGTTAAATGCAAAAACGGTTTTATCGCCAATTTGCTCAATAAATTGATGCGCTGTTTTGTTTATAGTTTTTATCGATTTTATTCGCATTCTTTCAATAACTTTCTTTTAACCAGTGATTTAGAAATACATCATTAATGCAATATGTACTTTCTTTAATTGTGTGTATTTTGTTAATTAAGTCCTTTTCAATTAGTGCTTTCATTAGTCTTTTTGAATTAGAAGCAGTACCAATCTTATATCTCATCAGAAAATCTTGTGAGGTAATCTTACTAATACCTTCTTCTTTTGCAATTGCTATTAAGTAATTCCATTGTGCTTTTGTTAGTAATTCTCTAATTTGTAAAAAACTCAATTTGGTTTCTTCAATTATTTCAAAATATGAATTTTTAACAAGTTCAATATCAATTTGTTCAGGCTTCATGCCATATAATTTATTACACAGTTTTTGTGTATAAAATGTATATGTTTTTGTCAACGAAAGAATTAAATTTATCGCTTCATTTGTTACATTCATCTCCCCTTTTTCGAACTTTTCCTTTATAAATTCAGCGTATTTATTGTTTTCTATTTTGTCTAAATTCATAAACTGTGTACTCATGTAAAATGGCCTTTTAGCGTTCGAAAACATATCGTACAATATGCTTTGTTTACTTCCACAGAAAATGAATGTAATGTTTTTCAGAAATTGGATTTGTGAACGGAGAATAGCTTCGATATTTTTTTCGGGATATTCATTAATTTGTTGAAATTCATCGATAGCTATGATAACTCTTTTGTTTTGCTTTTCAATTATTTCAAATAAGTTTTGAATTGTACTTGTTTTTTCGTGTTCACTTTGGTACATAATCTGCACTTGAGGGTCACCTGTAATATTATCAAAGCTAATTAATGGCCTTAATCGTTTAATAAACTCCCAAAATATTTTACCAAATGGAGTTTTCTCAGGAAATTTTTTGAGAATCGCTTCCGAAATTCTTTTTATAAAATCTTCGAGCGTACGTGTTGAGTAAATGTCAACATATATTGTTTCAATCGTTTCATTATCTTTCAGGTTTTCAAATACATGCTGTATAAGTCCTGATTTTCCTAATCTTCGAAGTGAAACCAAGGTAACATTGTTGCCGTTTGTGCAATAATTGATTAAATTTTCTGTTTCCTTTTCTCTATCGCAAAAGTACTCTTTCGAAATATAACCTGTAGTAAGAAATGGATTGATTTGCATACTTGTATTTTTTGTGCAAATATACAAGTTTTTTTTTACCTAATGTAGATTACCTAAATAAAGTTATCTAAATTAGATTACCTAAAATAAGTTACCTAAAATAAGTTACCTAAAATAATTTACCTAAAATAAGTAATTTATTTTGATTTAACTTGTTTCACAGTTGAATATTTGCCTATAAAGTATTAATTGAAATAAATTATTCAATTCTCAGGCCTTTGAACTGACATTAAAATACTTGTAAACAATTGATGCTCTGTTAGTTCCGATAATTTCTGTAAGCTCTTCAATTTTGGATATTCTAATTCGTTTTACGCTCTTAAAATGCTTAATCAGGTCATTTTTTGTCTTTTCGCCAATTCCGACTATATTATCGAGTTCTGAAGCAACTTGCGTTTTGCTTCGCTTGTCGCGATGGAAGGTGATGGCAAAACGATGAACTTCATCTTGCATTCCGGCAAAGAATTTAAATAATTGATCAGTTGGTTTTAGACCAACTGCCTGTGGTGGAAAACCAATTAACACTTCATGTGTTCGGTGCTTACCATCTTTTGCTAATCCGGCAATTGGAATTTGCAAATTTAATTCATCTTCTATCACTTGCCGGATAACTTGCATTTGACCGATACCACCATCAGCTACAATCAGGTCAGGCAAAGAAAGTTCCTCATTAATTATACGAGTATATCGTCTGCGAACAACCTCTTTCATAGATGCGTAATCATCAGGGCCTTGCACAGTTTTTATGGTGTATTTACGGTATTCATTTTTAGCTGGTTTACCCTTAATATATACAATACAGGTTGCTACAGCGTCGCTTCCTTGTATGTTTGAGTTGTCGAAACACTCTATTTGCATAGGTAGTTTTGATAGAGCTAATTTTTCTTTTATAGCGTCCAAAAGTTGAATAGCTCGTTGATCAGGGTTCAGTTTTTCTGCTTGTTTAAGCTTATCTAATTTAAACTGACGTACATTTTGCTCTGCCAGTTCAAGCAACTTTTTTCTGTCACCACGCTGAGGGATTACCATCTGAATTCCATTTAAATCTATATCAATTTTAAATGGCAATACTATTTCTTTAGAATTACTTTTTAATCTTTCTCTTAGTTCAATTATAGCGATTGCTAAAATATCTTCTTTTGGTTCGTCTATACGTTTTTTGTATTCTATTGTGTAACCTTGAATAATACTACCTTTGGATATACGAAGGATATTTATGTATGCCGAATTTTCATTTTCATCATAAGCAAATACATCTGTGTTTTCTAATACTGTATTCGAAATTACTGATTTTGAACGGTAATTTTCAATCAATTCGTATTTTTGTTTAATCAAGTGAGCTTCTTCAAAATTGAATTCGGAAGCTAACTGTAGCATTTGACTGAATAGAATTTTACTTATTTCGTTACCATCTCCTTCAATTATTTTTTTTACATGGTCAATATGCTTGCGGTATTCTTCCATCGATTCCTTTGCTTCGCAAGGTCCATTGCATTTATGTATGTGATATTGCAAACAAACTTTGAATTTCCCCTTCTTTATATTGTCGTTGAATAAAGGTAATCTGCATGTTCGGATTGGATAGAGTTGATGAATTATTTCTAGTAGCGAATTTATTGTCCAATTCGAACTGTAAGGACCAAAATATAACGAACCATTTTTTATTATATTTCTAGTTTTAAATATTCTGGGAAAGGGTTCGTTAGTAATACAAATGCTTGGATAGGTTTTTCCATCTTTCAGTAAAACATTGTATCGTGGCTGATATTGTTTTATTAGGTTACTTTCAAGTAGTAATGCGTCTTCTTCTGTGGTTACAATAATATACTTTAATGATACAATATTTTTTACTAAAACATTAGTTTTACCCTGTTCGTGAACCTTATTGAAGTAGGAGCTAACTCGTTTCTTTAAGTTCTTCGCTTTGCCAACATATATTATTTCATCCAGTGCATTAAAATACTGATATACTCCCGGAACCTCGGGGAGTGATTCAATTTGTTCTTTTAATGTGTTGGTTGTTTTCATTAGTTTTTTTGTTCCACGTGGAACTTTTATTTATTTTTAGTAGGGGACAAGCGACTTCCTAGTCGCTTGATTGTTAATGTTTCAAGCGGTTGGGAAACCGCTTGTCCCATGAAGACCGCTTGTCCTTTACTATTTATTATTCAAATACAAAATTTGTTTCACGTGAAACAAATTACCTGCCTAACATTACTAATAAAACATTTACATCGCTTGGCGAAATTCCTGGAATGCGGCTTGCTTGTCCGATAGTTTCGGGGTCAATTTTTGTTAGTTTTTGACGTGCTTCGGTTGAAAGGGATTGGATGTTTGTGTATTCTACTCTTCCACGTAACGGAATATGTTCTAATCGCTGTAGTTTTTCGGCAATCAACTTTTCACGTATTATGTAGCCTTCGTATTTTAGAATTACCTCTGCGGACTCTACGATCTCTTCCTTTCTCGTTTTTATTTCATCAATTTTAGCTTTTAATATTGGCACAGCAGTTGCCAATTCATTTATGCCTATTTGTGGGCGAGCAATTAAATCGGATAGTTTACATCCATGTTTCAATTCAGATGAGTCCATTCTTGCTAGGAATTCATTTATATGAACTGGTTTAACTGAATAGTTTCTTACAAAGTCAATTAATTTTGATTGGTAAATTTTTTTATTTTCGAATTGCTCAGACCTGTTTTGTTTAACTAAACCTATTTCAATTCCTTTTTTAGTTAAACGCATATCTGCATCATCTTGGCGAAGGAGTAAGCGATATTCAGCACGAGAAGTAAACATGCGATAGGGTTCGTCAACTCCTTTTGTTACTAAATCATCGATAAGAACGCCAATATATGCTTCATCTCGTCCAAGTGTAAATGGCTTTCCTCCATGACAGTTTATGTGTGCATTTATGCCTGCAATGAGTCCTTGTCCACCTGCTTCTTCATAGCCCGTTGTTCCGTTGATTTGACCAGCAAAGAAAAGATTGTTAATTAGTTTCGTTTCGAGCGTATGTTTTAGTTGTGGTTTTCAAGGCCTGAAATTGTATGTATCGCATTTATCTGTGTTTGGAGTGGGAGGGAGGATGAAAAACCGTTTAAATAGTATTCATTTGAGTCAACTCCTTCTGGTTCCAAGAATAATTGGTGTGCGGTTTTATCGGCAAAAGTTATGATTTTTGTTTCAATACTTGGGCAATAACGAGGTCCAATGCTTTGTATTTGACCATTGTAAAGCGGTGAAAATTCTAAACCTTTCCGTAATTCTTCGTGTGTTTGCTCGTTAGTGTAAGTTATATGGCAACTCATTTGTTTCAAATCGCGCGTAACATCTTCCAAGAATGAGAACTTGTGGAAATCATTTTCACCGATTTGTTCAGTCATTTTGCTAAAATCAATAGTCCTTCCATCTATACGGCAAGGCGTTCCAGTTTTCATTCTATCGGATGTGAAACCAATTTCTTTCAGCTGTTCTGTTAAACCATACGATGCAGGTTCTGAAATTCGACCTCCGTTTAATTGATTTTTTCCGAAATGCATTAACCCTCCAAGGAATGTTCCTGCGGTAAGAACGACAGATTTTGCTTTCATTACAACACCGAGTGCTGTTTTTAGTCCTGTTATTGTATTTTTGTCGAAGATTAATTGTGTGACTGTATCCTGCCAAATGTACAAATTTGGCGTTTCACTCATGGTTTTAATCCATTCTTCAATAAATCTATGTCGATCGCTTTGGCTTCGTGGGCTCCACATGGCTGGTCCTTTCGAGCGATTAAGCATTCGAAATTGAATGGCTGAACGATCGGTAACAATTCCCATTTGACCGCCCAATGCATCAATTTCACGTACAATTTGACCTTTGGCAATGCCTCCAACAGCTGGGTTGCAGCTCATTTGACCAATTTTATTCATATCCATCGTTATAAGTAGGGTTTTTGAACCCATATTAGCAGATGCACAAGCTGCTTCATTTCCAGCATGTCCTGCTCCTATAACGATTACATCGTAGTTGAAATCCATTATTTTATTTACTATTTATTCTGTTATTAAATTCATTTTAATGACATATATTCGTCAACTGAAGAAATGTTTATTTGTTTTGAGATTAGTTTATATTCTTTCTTTTAATCGCTAATGTTTTGTTAAAACAGTTTTATAACAAGGTTGTTTTGATTATTGTTTCGTTTGCAAAGTTATAAAATTGTATTCATAGTTTAGTTGTTTCCTTCTATATTATCATTTTTACTTTTATTTACTATTTTTGCTGATTTACAAAAAATGGTTAGCTTTGTGTCTGTTTTCAATTTTTTGTTGATACTTTACAATTCTTTATGTCATTTTATAATCCTTCTATTCAATCTTGCTTTGAATCAGATCAATTTCAATTTATAATTGTTAAAGATTATTTGGTTGCATCGTATAGCATCTTATATCATGTCAAAAGTGAATATAGTTTGCTATCAATGAATGATATAATTGACGCTTTTCAATTGGATTTTATTAAGTTTTTATCCTATAATCAACAAAAAAATTTTTCCTTAATTTCACAGTCATTCCATTTACTTGTTGCTGAAATTGCCCTTAATGTTTTATTTGGCAAAATTAGTTCTTTTGATAGTTATTTACAATCTAACATTGATTCTTCTGATAAAATTGTATCTTTAAAAGCTATTTTTTTACGAGAATACATTATAGAGTTTATTGAATATCTGGTTTTCACAAACATTGGATCTACCAATCTGTGCGACGGTACAAAAGATTTTAGCATATTAATGGGTAAAACCCTCTACAACTCTATGAAATTCCCTGTTTTCTATAATCTATACGACCGTTTAAAGCTTTATGATAGATTACAAAGAGAATTTATTTTAGAAGTTAATCAGAAATCTCTTATTGGTTCTGATTTCATTTTAAACTTTACAATTAGAATTTGATAAAAATATCACTTAGTGTTTGAACAAAAGACGAATAAAATCAATTATAGAAATATAAAAACTATTTTAAAGAAAATATTATGGATCCCTATGAATTAAAAAGAAGAGATTTTTTGAAAAAGCTTGGGCTTATCAGTGGAGCTGCTGCTATTACTGGAGTTGGAGGTGTAGCCAGTATGCTTATCGACCAACGTGAAGAAATTGTTCTTTCGCCAGAACAAAAGCAATTTATGGATAAATACGAAAATTGGCTTGAAGATTTTAATGATATGGCAAAATATCAGAAAGTTGACCCTGAACATTTAGAAAATAATAAAAAGCTTATGGGGCTTGCCGAAGAAGCTGCTAAATGGCAAAAAGACCTCGTTCAGCACATGAAAGATGAAAACTTTGCTCGCTATTATATGATAGTTACCGAGCGGGTTACGAATACAATTTAATTCATTTGAATGAAAAAAGAGCGTAACACTAAGTGAAACGCTCTTTTTTTTATTTAAAAAATTTTGTGTTCGAAAATTTATTTCTCGATAGAAATCAGTTCAACATCGAAAATCAAGGCTGAGTAAGGTTTGATATTTCCTTGTTCGGCAGGACCGTAAGCTAATTCTTGAGGAATATACAATTTGTATTTCGAACCTACTGGCATTAACTGCAATGCTTCAGTCCAACCTTTAATAACTTGATTTACACCAAATGTAGCAGGTTCGCCACGATCAACAGAGCTATCAAAAACAGTTCCATCAATTAAAGTACCATGATAATGAACTTTTACCTGAGCTGTTTCGGATGGCACTGCTCCTGTTCCCTTTTTAATCACTTCGTATTGAAGTCCGCTTGCAGTAGTTGTAACACCCGCTTTGGCTTTGTTGGCAGCTAAAAATGTTTCGCCAGCAGCTTTATTTGCTCCATATTGGCTTGCCATTTTAGCTTGTTGTAAGCGTTGCATTGTTGTGTTTACATACATTTGAGCTTCTTCGGGCGTCATGGTAACTTTCGAGCCAAGCAAACCATTTACCAAACCTTGTTTGATAAGATCCATATCCACTTTAAGAGTTGAGTCTCCCATCAAACCTTTTTCCGATTGTTCTTTTAGTGCAGTACCAATGTTAGTACCAATACCTTCTAATTCGGCATAATCACTGTCCCCACCTTTCATACCTTCTTTAATTCCTTTAAGCAAAGCCTCTATTTTGATTTTAAGAGAATCTGCATTTGCGCTATCTTTGGCCAAATAGTAATTCTTAATTCCATTTCCGTTTGCCAACCCAAAAGCATAGTTCAGACTATCAATGTCCGTTTTTAAAGTTGGTAATTTTGCTTTATTGCTGTTACAAGCCGTGAACGCAACTACAAGTAATACAGCTAAAATAAATTTTATATTTTTCATTTTTATCAATTTTCTATTTTGTTATTTACTTAATTAGTTTGCAGGTACTGAATCAGTTGGTGCAGCTTGAGGAGCCTGAGGAGCTTGTTGTGGCATTTGCGCAGCTTGTTTTTTCATCATGTATTCCTGTAAAAATCTGTCAGCATCAGCAGCTTTCATACCTTCTCCGAAGTTATTGAGCGCGTTAACCAATCCTTGCATTACTAAATCCTGGTTGAAAGTAATGGTAGAATCGCCCATCAAACCTTGTTTTTTGTTTTGTTTGAATGAAGTACCAATCTGTAATCCCAATTTGTACATTGCATCGTTGTTTGCTTTGGCGCTGTAAGCAACATCTAAAGCTTTAACAAAAGCAGCAATGGCTTTTTCCGACGAATCTTTTTGTAAATAATAGTCCTTAATACCTTTTCCGTTGTACAAGCCAAGAGTGTAATTCAAACTATCGTTCATAGTGCTCATTTTAACCTCTTTGGCTTTGTAGCTCTCGCACGAAGTTAGTAGAACCATCGTAATCAAAGCTACGATTGTAAAAATACTTTGTTTTTTCATTTCTAAATTAATTATTTGATTTTAAATTGTTTACTTCTTTTTTGGAGCTGGTTTTGCCGCTTTTTTTACTGCTGCTGGTTTGGTAGTTGTAGCTGCAGGAACTGCTTCTACTGCAGGTGCAGGTTCTTTGAATGTTTTAATTCCGAGCAATTCTACTTCGAAAGTCAGGGTGGCGAATCCAGGTATTGGACCACCTTGTGTTCCCTGTTCGCCATAGCCGAGGTTGTAGGGTACAAAAAATTTGTATTTTGAACCAACCGACATTAATTGTACGCCTTCTGTCCAACCTGGAATAACTTGTCCTAATGGAAATTCAATCGGTTCACCACGTTCTACTGAGCTGTCAAAAACTTTACCATCGAGCAATGTACCTGTGTAATGTACTTTAACGGTATCCTGAGCACTTGGCTTTGGACCTTCGGCAGGAGTAATGACTTTATATTGCAAACCAGAAGGAGTAACCGTTACACCTTCGGCAGTAGCATTCGTAGCTAAAAACTTTTCACCATCGGCTTTTTTAGCATCTGTATCCGCTTTTTGTGCCTTTGTGATATAGGTTTTGAATACTTCGTTTGCAACTTCGGCAGTCATTAGTGCTGAATCGCCTTTCATTGCTGTTGTAAAACCTTTAATGAGTAAATCTACATTTGATTTGCCACCCGGAATTGCTTTCAGGTTTTTCGAGAAATCGTTTCCTACATTTATTCCAAGAGCATAACTCATTGAATCGATGTCGTTTGTAAATACTTTAACGCAGCAAACTGGTGCTGGAGCATTTTTGTCTTTTTTGCTTTTCTTTTCTTTTGCACTTACAGAAGCAAATACAACTACTGCTGCTGCAAGAATTAATACTGTTTTTTTCATTGAATTTTAGTTTTAACGTAAAAGCGTGAAATCGCTCAAGCGTTATTTTGTTGATTTTGATTTTATTTATATTTTAGACGAGGCATGCCTCGTCTCTACATGATTTCTAACAATTCTACTTCGAATACCAAAGTTGTGTGTGGTCCAATTTGTTGACCAGCGCCTTGAGCTCCATAAGCTAAATTCGAAGGAATATAGAGTTTCCATTTTGAACCTACTGGCATTAACTGCAAGGCTTCTACCCAACCGCTAATTACCTGTGTTACGCCAAAAGTAGCTGGTTCACCGCGATTTACAGAGCTATCGAAAACTGTTCCATTGATTAACATTCCGTGATAATGTACTTTCACTTTATCGCTTGCTGTGGGTGTTGCGCCATTTCCAGCCTCAATAACTTCGTACTGCAATCCACTGGCTAAAGTTATCACTTCGGCACGTTTTGCATTTTCGGCCAAAAATGTTTTTCCTTCATTCACAGTGGCTTCCGAAGCTTTTTCCTGCAAAGCCTGAAAAAACTCGCTTATAATTGCTTGTGCCTCTTGAACTTCCATTTCGGGTGCTTTTTGCTCCAAAATATCTTCAATGCCTTTTGCTAATTTTGCGTAATCGAGACTATCAATACCACTGTTTTTCAAATTGTTGCCCAAACTTAATCCAAGGGCATAACTTACTTTCTCCATTTTTTTTTTGAATGCAAAGATAGCTGATTTAAAGCATTCTAACTTGTTAAATATTCAAAATTAGCGGGCTGATACAACCAAAGGTAGTTTAAAAATCTTTTTTTTGCCCGTCTGTGGGTGAAACATTTCAAAATAAAGCAGATAAATACCCGTTTCGGCAATCGTTCCTTGTTGGGTTTTGCCATCCCAACTTAGAGCTCCAGAAGTTGAAAGAAGTGCATTTTGGGCAAGTTTGGCAATTTTTATTCCCGAAGGATTAAAAACCGCAACATTTGCCATAAATCCTGCATATTCGGTATTGTATCGCACAAAACAAATATCGTTTGTTCCATCATTGTCAGGGCTAAAAGTTTCGGTTTCGAGCCAAACTACTTTTTCGGAATCGTTGTTAGTCAATGCTTTGAATTGTGAGTTTTCGTAACCCGGCGTTCCAAATTTAACCTCCGAAGCTGCTGAATGCCAATTTGCAGCATCTTGAGTTGGATTATTTGGCGAAATGCGCTCCAAAGCCACTCCTTTATCGTCCGTAATAAGTAGATGATGCCAACGGCTGTCGTACGTTATTTCGTCGAAAATAGTATCTTTCTCCAAATTGCAGAGCACAAGTGTAGCCCCTTCGTTGTTCAAATTGTACCAATTGTTGGTTGCCAAAATTTGTGCTTCACCCGTTGGTTGATGATAGCCCAACACCGAATCGGGCGAAACGGCAAAAGCAACTATACTATTAGCTTCCAAATGATTAGTTCCATTAATGGTTACCAGCGTATTTAAAGTTCCATCAGTTTTACGGGTTGCAAAAGCAACTTTCGACAAATCTATTAATTTGTCCGAAATATTCATTATTTCAACATATTCTTGTCCACCAGTAGGTGCATTAAACATTATTTCGTTCCACACGAGTTCGCCAGCTGATGGCTGTTCCGAAATGCCTATTTTTTTTGTAACTGGAATAATTGTATTTCCAGCTAAGTCTTTCACACCCTGAATAGTAAGTTCGTATAATTTGCCTTTTTCGAAATTAGAATCAAAAGTGAGCATAATTGAATTTTTATTATCTAGTAAAACAACACTTTCTACCGAATTGAGATTATTCGAAACCTCAAAGGTGGCATTCGAAGTAACTACTGCTTCCGAAAATTGTAGTAGTATTTTAGTAGGCAATTCAATATTGGCAGACAATAATTCAGGTGCAATATTATCAATAGCCTCAGATCCCGACACATAAATATCATCAAAAATATAGGCTTTACCTGTCGAAGCGGTGTTGGCAAATAATAACCCAACATACTTACTTTCAGATACAACCGTGTTTGTAACACTACCTTCAGTTACGTAATTTGCATCACTCAGCAATTTACTGTATAATGTGAATTTTCCCGCTTTATCACGTTCCACTTTAATTCGTATCTCAACCGGATTTCCATCGGTACGTTTATCAACGCCATCAATAATTTTGGTTTTTTTAGAGCCTTCTTGTAAAAATAGTGAAACCTCATCATTCGTTCCACCTACCTGAACGTAATAGCCATTACAACCATTGCCCAAGTCATTTACATCCGAAATAATATAGATAGCAGCATAATTCGACGAAGAGGTGGTGTAATTAATTTTAAATGAACATTCCCATACGGCATCTTCGATAGACTTAGATGGAGAGAAAAGCCATGAAGTGGAGGCAGCTGTGGCGTTGGATTGAAGCTGAAACTGATTGTTTACAATGAAATTGGAAGTGTTGCCAACCCATTCGGGCTGTTCCAAAAAATTACCATCAGTGAACGATTCGTTGATTTGTGCGTTTATAAACAGAGGCACAAAAACGGCAAAAAACAGATTAAGTTTACGCATAAAGTTGCTAAATATGTAAAAATGAATTACTTTTGCAGTCAGATTTGACCCCTAACCACTAAGGGGGAAATTCGCGATTTTTGAATTGAAATGCAAATATAGGACTATTTTGTTAAATTTTTAGTTGTAATGCATTTAATAATACACGATAATATTTTTAAACCAAACTACTTTACTCCCCTTTTAGGGGTTGGGGGTAGTTTTTAATTTTAAACAATGAGAGTAGCAATTGTAGGCGCCAGTGGCGCTGTAGGCCAGGAATTTTTGCGTGTGTTGGCCGAACGCAATTTCCCATTGACGGAATTGGCCCTATTCGGGTCATCGCGCAGTGCGGGTAGTGTTTATGATTTCAAAGGTGAAAAACTCACCGTAAAAGAGCTCAAACACGGTGACGATTTCAAAGGTTTTGAAATAATTTTTACGTCGGCAGGTGCCAGTATTTCGAAAGAATATGCCGAAGATATTACAAAATTTGGTGGTGTAATGATAGACAATTCATCTGCTTTCCGCATGGATACCGATATTCCATTGGTAGTGCCAGAAGTGAATGCTGCCGACGCCAAAGCTCGTCCACGTGGCATTATTGCTAACCCAAACTGTACAACCATCCAAATGGTTGTTGCATTGAAAGCAATCGAAAATCTGTCGCATATCAAACGTGTACACGTTTCAACATACCAAGCAGCTTCGGGTGCAGGTGCAGCAGCTATGGACGAGTTAGACTTGCAATACCGCCAAGTTTTGGCCGGTGAGGAACCAACCGTAAGTAAATTTGCTTATCAATTGGCTTACAACCTCATTCCACAAATTGATGTATTTACCGACAATGGTTACACCAAAGAGGAAATGAAAATGTACCACGAAACACGCAAAAGTAAGTGCTATGTGTGTACGTGTACCTGCGTTGCGTGCGCATTCGGAAAGTGTTTGGGCCGAAACCGAAAAGCCACTAAGTGTAGAAGAAGTTCGTGCCGCATTCGAAGTAGCTCCCGGCGTTGATGTAATTGACAACCCAGCTGAAAAAAAATACCCAATGCCATTGTTTCTTTCGGGAAAAGACCCCGTTCACGTAGGACGTATCCGCAAAGATTTGTCTAATCCGAATGGTATAACATTCTGGTGTGTAAGCGACCAAATTAAAAAAGGCGCAGCACTTAATGCCGTTCAAATTGCTGAATATCTGATTGCTGAAGGAGATATTAAGTAATTTACAAATAAATCAATTACGATTTACAATTATAAAAAGCCCCGATTTCAATTGCTGAAGTCGGGGCTTTTGTTTTTTAAGTGGACAATGATACTGTTACTTAATTATTGATAGCAGTTATTCTTAAATAGCTTTGCTACTTGAAAGACCTAGCAAAGTACACCTAAGCCAAGATGTAAGGGTGCGATTTTGAACAACGAAGCTCAGAACTAAACACTTACGAATGTATCGGATTCAAATCTACCGACAAACCCAATGCAGCAGCAATACGATAAAAAGTAGATACTTTGGGTTCGGTTTTTCCAGTTTCAATGCGCGAAATATACGATTTGTTTGAACCAACACGTTTGGCGAGTTCTTCCTGTGTAAGATGTGCATTTTTACGAGCATCTTCTATAAGTTGTCCTGTAAAAAATGCTTGAGCTTGTTCCGTAAATTTATCTCTCGTAGTTGTTCCAACTACGCCGTATTCTTTGTCAAGTGCTTCGTTTATAGTTGGATAATTTCTTAACTTATCCAAATTAATTTTTTTTCTATCTATCATATTCATAAAAAGTCCTCCATTAGTTTTTGTGCTATTACAATTTGCTTTTCATAATCTCCTGTTGATTTTTTGATAAAACCATTCAATAACACAATTTTGGTTGCATTTATAAAGTTATCATTATCAATTGTAAAAAGTATAATTCGATATTCATTGTCCACCGAAATACGCATTTCGTAGAAATCAGTATTCACAAGACTTTTTACAAATTTTGCACTTACATTTTTTTCAGTACGAATATGTTCAAAAACATAATCGACTTTTTTCTTAGCTCTGATATTGAGCGAATTATAAAATGAATCAAATACTGGTGTCTTGTATATTGTTCTTTCCATGATGCAAAGATAATCATAAAGTTGCTCAACTGAGCAACTTTTCGAATTGTTTTTTATTTAAAATAATAATTAATACTCACAGCAAAGATAATTGTGCCCCCTGTTTAAATAATATGAAACACCGCTAGAACTCCGTAGGAGTTCACCAACACCATCAAATGATATACTTCTCATCCCACACTATTCCATCATTAGCTGAATGTTGAACTTTTTCAATTAAACGACTTATTTTCATTACTAAACAAATCATTCACCGAGAGTTCATTTTGCATTAAATTAATTTTTGCATATTCTTCTCTATCAATTCTTTCAATGAATTCAACAAGCCTGTTTAATTCTTTATCTGCTGAATACCACCAATTTGTCGACCAAATTCTGTAGAACTTAAAACCATAGGGTGTAATTACACCTTCCCTGAAAATATCCCATGCATACGCTTCGTTGCTACTATGATATTCAGCTCCATCACATTCAAGCGCAATAATTGGTTTCATGGTAATTTTCGATTTGATGACTAGATCTATTCTAAAGCCACCAATTTTATATTGTTGCTCAACTCTATTTTCTCCAATTTTTGATACTAAACGATTAAAAACTTCTTCTTCGAAAGGTGATTCTGAACCTAAATTATATTCGTTGTCATACTGTCTCGATTCGCAATTGTCGTACAAAAGTTTTAGAATTTCCTCTTGTGCCTCAGTGTTCTTTTCACTAATTGCTTTTGAATAAGCCAGATAAGCATAAAATACTCCACGACCTGTGTTTTTGTTTTCTCTCAATAAAGTTGGATATTCATTAATTTTTTCGTCTGGTATTGAGGTACATACAAACATTTTGAGTTTGGAACGGGTAATAATTACGTTTAATAGTTTGTAGCCATTTTGTTGTAAAATCGGACCAAATTGTTGACGGAAACTGCCATCTTTTCTTTTTCCAAAAGTTGTTGATAGAATAATAATATCCCGTTCATCGCCTTGAATGTTTTCGAGATTTTTTACGAAAAAATCTGAACCATATAATGCAAGTTTTTTATCAATAGCAGGATTCTGACGTGCTTTTGAAATTTCTTCCAGGATTAGATTTCGTTGGTATAAATTGAAAGTAGCAACTCCCACAGAAGGATATTTGCCGTTTGCAAGCGGTTTAATTTTATTCAATAAAATATCAATCACTTGTTTAG
>JAIFKX010000243.1 GCA_020049335.1 Paludibacter sp.
GTCGGAGTTGTAAAGTGCTTCGTTGTGGGTAATGATAAAGTTTGAAATGTGAGATGTAAAATTGGCAACTGGCTTGTTTGTTAATGCCGCTTTTTCCTTTTTAAATTTGAGAATTGTCATAAACCTTAGGTATTAAATAAAAATGCTATTTCCTGAAATAAGAACTTGACAAAAATATACACAATTTTTCGGATAAAAAAAATTAACATTTTTGAATTGCACAATTCAAAAGTCATAAAGTTTAATAATCAGCATTTTAAGCATTTTGAAGTTTTTTCTGGTAAAAGGATTTTTTGTGGCTTGTGGGACGAAAATTAGCTATTTGGGGTGAAATTCGCTTAAATGTTAATGGCAAATTTGGGCTTTGATGGGAAAATCGGGTGCTTTTTGGAGGAGGAGGCTGCGCTTTTGGAAGAATTTTCTTATTTGCTACTTTTAGTTTTAAAAAATGAAGAGGAAAAAAACAGCAACGCGGACGGGGTATTCCGACGTGCCGATTTGGCGGCATTTACGCTGATTAAGCGGATTTGCTATTTTTTGAATAGAATTAACGGATACATAAGAGGATTATTCCGATAAATCGGAACGGATATAAAATTAAGATTCTACACTGATTAGTGTGGGTATTAATCTAACCCACCATAGAAGATTAGCAATACACTTCTAAATTTTCAAAAGTTGCGTACCCACTTCCAATTGTTTTTATTTATTGAACCTCTTGAATGAATTGGAAAAGCTTACTTCGCATTTCAATAATCATCTTAAATTTTATAAATACATCAAATCAATACTCTTCACCTAAATTATTATACATATCGCTGAAAATAAAAGAAATAGCTAAGATAATTTTGTTAAATCGTTACCTAATAGCGTGAGAGAAAAAAAACAGGTAAAGAATTAATAACGATTTATTGACTTTTATTGGTCGGAAAGTGGCTTTTACTTATTTGCTATAAAAGCAAAAAACCACTCCAAATCAATGATTTAGAATGGCTTTACTAATAGTTGACTGAAACTATAGTTTCAGAAAGTGATCCAGCTGGGGCTCGAACCCAGGACCCCATCCTTAAAAGGGATGTGCTCTACCTGCTGAGCTACTAAATCAACAACTGTTTGTGCTTTTCAAATCAAGTGATCCAGCTGGGGCTCGAACCCAGGACCCCATCCTTAAAAGGGATGTGCTCTACCTGCTGAGCTACTGAATCAATTTCAAAAAGCGACTGCAAAGATACTGCTTTTTTTCAAAATAGCAAACACCATTACTTTGTTTTAATCGAATAAATTCAAAATAAATCATATTATATACATAATCAACACTTTACACCAAATTATAGTATTTTTTTTCAAATATTATTAATTCGTTTCTTAATGATTTACAATCAAATAATTGTATATTTGCACTCTGAATCAAACGAAACACAAACTTGGACAATCTGATTTACATAATTTGGTCATTAGTACTTTCGGCTTTTTTCTCTGGAATGGAAATCGCCTACATAAGTTCGAATAAACTTCGATTCGAATTAGACCGACAAACAAAAAGCCTTTCGGCCTCCATTCTCCACATTTTTTTAAAAAACCCACAGCAATATATTGCTACTATGCTCGTAGGAAATAATATTGCATTAGTAGTATATGGCTTGTTGATGGCAAAACTTCTAATGCCTTTATTTTTCTGGATTGATAATCAACTAATTGTTACATTATCTCAAACAATAATAGCAACGAGCTTAGTATTATTTACAGGTGAATTTTTACCTAAAACTATATTTAGAGTAAATCCTAATTTCTGGCTCAAAACATTTTCATGGATAATATTATTTTTCTATATCATTTTGTATCCCATAGCCCGATTCAGTTCGTGGATTTCATTAATTATTTTAAGATTGTTTGGCGTTAAAATTGAGAAGGGCAATGATGACAATGTTTTTTCGCGTATCGACTTAAATTATTTAGTACAACAAAGTATTGATTTTTCAGTAGATGAAAACAATATTAAGAATGATGTAAAAATTTTTCAGAACGCACTTGACTTTTCGAAAGTACGACTACGTGATTGCTGCGTGCCGCGTACCGATATTATAGCATTAGAATACAACACCGATGTTCAAACGCTCAAACAAACGTTTATAGAAACTGGTCTGTCAAAAATCCCAATTTACAAATCGAACATTGATAATATTATAGGTTATATCCATTCTTCCGAGATGTTTCAACATCAAACAGATTGGAAAAAACAGATCAATCAAATTCCAGTTGTTCCCGAAACAATGGCAGCTCAAAAGCTAATGAAAACCTTTATGCAACAAAAGAAAAGCATTGCAGTAGTGGTTGACGAATTCGGGGGAACGGCTGGCATTGTAACCCTTGAAGATATAGTAGAGGAAATTTTTGGAGAAATAGAAGACGAACACGACATACGCGATTATACGGCTGAAAAAATTAATGAAAATGAATACCTTGTTTCGGGTAGGTTAGAAGTGAGAACTGTAAATCAGAAACTTAATTTAGATATTCCCGAATCGGACGATTACGAAACGATAGCTGGATTTATACTACATCATCACCAAAATTTTCCGAAATTAAACGAACAAATCCGAATGGTTGGCTTTCTTTGCAAATGTGTAAAGGTAAATAACAACCGAGTGGATTTAGTAAAAGTATCAAAAGTATAAAATTTAATAAATTAATACGGTTACAAGCGTATTTTTTTGTATATTCGTGCCCTCAAACAGAAAATAATAATATTTTTAACAATACATCTTATTTAAAAAATGGCTATTTTAGGAAAAATCAGAAGCAGAGGTGTTTTGCTCGTAGTGGTAATAGGTTTTGCATTATTTGCATTTATTATTGGCGATGCACTAACACAGGGATCGACTTACTTTAACAAATCGCGTGAAGTAGTGGCGAAAATTGATGGCGAAGAAGTGAACATCAATGACTTTCAAGCATCTATCGATCAAATGATTGAAGTGTACAAAATTGAAACAGGTCAAAATGAATTGACCGACGACATGAATGCACAACTTAGGACTTCAGTTTGGGAAAGTTTATTAAACGAACAATTACTTTATGCCGAAGCAGAAAAACTTGGCCTTGCTGTAGGTGTCGATGAGCTTTCGAATCGTTTAATTGGTAATAATATCCATCCGCTTATTGCTCAACGCAGAGCTTTTGCAGGCGAAAACGGACAGTTTAGTCGTCCAGCATTAGTTCAATTTTTGAACAGCCTCGAAACAACTCCCGAAAACGAGGAAATGCGTAATCAAATAGAACAAGGTAAAAAATATTGGAAATTCTGGGAAAAGAATGTAAAGATGACTCTTTTGCAGGAAAAATACAATGCGTTAATGTCGAAAGTGGTAACTGCCAATAGCTTAGATGCAAAATCGGAATACGAAGCATCTAAACGCAGCGTGGATGTAAACTACGTAGTGCAACCCTATTTTGCTATACCCGACAAAGATGTAGAAGTTTCGAATAGCGAAATTAAAGACCGCTACAACAAACAAAAGAAACAGTACAAACAAGAACCAGCCCGATCGCTTAAATTTGTTGTCTTTGCCGTTAAACCTTCGCCCGAAGATTATAAAAAAGCGGAAGTTGCCATGAATACTTTGAGTCCAGAGTTTCGCACAACAACAGAGGTAGCCGGTTTTGTAAATCAAAATTCGGAAGTACGCTACACTGGTAAACCTTATTCATTGGCAACAGTACCAGCCAATTTGAAAGCGTTTGCTTTTGGCAGTCCTGCCGGAACTATTATGGGACCTGTATTTGCAAACGATACCTACACAATGGCACGCGTTATGGAAACAGGAATTATGCAATCTGACTCGGTAAAATTACGTCATATTTTTCTAACCAAAACAGACGAAACCAAAACAGACAGTATTATAGGTATGATTAATACAGGTGGCGATTTTGCAGCAATGGCTGTTAAATATTCGGCTGTAAAACAAACAGCTGCCAATGGCGGTGAAATAGGTTGGATAGTAGAAGATGTAGCTGGACTGGACAAAGAAATCATAACTAAATCGTTTGCTAGCGCTGTGAATGGTATTTTTACTATTAAAAATGAACAAGGAACACAGATTTTTCAGGTAACTGAGAAAACTGCTGCCAAACCAAAAGTAAAATTGGCTATTTTTGAAATTAAAGTGGCTACCAGCAATATGACTGTTAGTAAAATTTACAACGAAGCCAAACAATTTGCAGCTGAACTTAAAGGTTCAGAATTTGATAAAAAAGCACAAGAAAAAGGATATGCTGTTCGCACAGCCAATGAATTGACAACAACTGCCGACAAAATAGCCGAATTAGCACAATCACGTCAAATTATCCGTTGGGCTTTCGAAAATGATAAAGAAGCCGTTTCGGACGTGTACGATTGCAACAATCAATTTGTTGTGGCTACAATAACAGATGTTTTAGAAAAGGGCTTCCGTCCAGTTGAAAAAGTTTCGGAACAGATTAAAGCAGAGCTTATTCGTGAGAAAAAAGCAACTTTGATAATCGAAAAACTAACAGCTCAAATAGCTAAGACTCCTTCGATTGAAGGCATTGCAGCTGCTATTGGTAGTGAAGTAAAATCGGCTCCTGCTGTTAATTTTGCCGCATATCAATTTGGCGTTGCAGGTTTCGAACCAGCTATTGTTGGTAAGGTTTCTACATTAGCTGCAAATAAAATTTCGGCTCCTATTAAAGGAAATGCTGGAGTTTATGTAGTTCTTCCAACAAACCCACAAGTTAGCAATGCTCCTTTCGATGCTAAAATGCAAGTGATGATGCTTAACTCTCGTTTGAGTTATTCGTTACCATACTCCATCATTCAAGATATTAAAGACAAAGCGGATATCGCCGATAACCGTATAAATTTCTTTTGATAAAATCTTTATAAGAGAAAAAAGCAAAACGGAATGAACTTTTTCATTCCGTTTTGCTTTTAAATAAGGATTCAAAAAAAATTCTTTTAACTTATAAAAAAGTTAAATAACTAACGATACATATTCACATCCCAGCAATTTATCCCGCTATTTATTGGCAGGAAGGTTTTGGGGCAGCTACAACTAACATGAAAACTCCTTTAATCGGCAAAACAGTCGACGAAATAAAAACGATAGCGGTAGAATTAGGCATGCCTCCTTTTACTGGTCAGCAAATAGCCGATTGGATTTATCGGAAACGTGTCTACTCTATTGAGGAAATGACAAACTTATCGGTAAAAAACAGGGAAACGCTTTCGCAGGATTATGAGGTTGGACGCGCTTTACCTTCGCAGGAAACAGTGTCGGTAGATGGAACGAAAAAATATCTTTTCGCTACACCAAGTAATAATTTTATCGAAACGGTTTATATACCCGAAGACGATCGCCATACGCTTTGCGTGTCGTCGCAAGTGGGTTGTAAAATGAACTGCCTATTTTGTATGACTGGTAAACAAGGATTTACTGCCAATTTGACCTCGGCAGAGATATTAAATCAAATTTTATCCATCCCCGATGCCGACAAGCTTACCAATTTAGTATTTATGGGCATGGGCGAACCCATGGACAATTTACCCAACTTACTTCGAACTCTCGAAGTGCTAACAGCTGAATATGGTTATGCTTGGAGTCCTCGTCGAATTACAGTTTCGACTATTGGTTTAATACCCAAAATGAAAATATTTTTGGAACAGTCTAAGTGCCACTTGGCATTGAGTATGCACTCGCCATTTCCCGACGAACGTCTCAAAATTATGCCCATCGAAAAAGCATATCCAATTGTAGAGATTCTCGAAGAGTTAAAAAAAGTAGATTTCAGTCATCAACGCCGTGTTTCGTTCGAATATATTATGTTCGATGGATTTAATGACACTATGCGTCATGCTATTGAAATGGTTCGTTTACTTAAAGACATAGATTGCCGCGTGAATTTAATTCGTTTTCATGCCATACCAAATATTGATTTAAAAACCTCCAACGAGGCAAAAATGACTTTATTCCGTGACTATTTAACGTCTAACGGCATTGTAACAACAATACGTAAATCGCGAGGCGAAGACATTTTTGCCGCTTGTGGCATGTTGTCGACACTCGAGAAACAAAAGAAGGATAGCTAATTAGCTATCCTTCTTTTGTTAAAAAAAAATCAAATTACATTTCTTTCCCTTCGTAATAATTAATAAAGGCCTTATTTACAAGCCGATTACCACCAGGCGTGGGATAATTACCCGTAAAATACCAATCGCCTTTGTGGCTGGGACATGCTTCGTGCAAGCCATCAATTGTTTGATAAACTAACTCAACAGGGCAATCCACCTCGGCAGGTGTAAGCATTTTAGCAATTTGTGCCGACACTTCGTCCTGTGTAAATGGCTCATAAATTTGAGTTACATAATTTATCACGTCTTCTTTGGGGAGCATTTCCTGAGTTTTCGATTTTGCATAAACCTCGTCGATAAGCGATTGCATTCCCCTATCTTTCAATAACTGAATGGCAGCTCTGAAAGCACAAAATTCACCCATTTTTGCCATATCAATACCATAATAATCGGGAAAACGCACTTGAGGCGACGAAGATACAATTACAATTTTTTTAGGCTCTAAGCGATTCATAATTTTTAGGATACTCTGTTTGAGCGTTGTTCCGCGTACAATAGAATCGTCGATAGCAACTAAATTATCAACTTTACCACGACGAATAGAACCATAAGTTACATCGTAAACGTGCGTAGCCAAGTCGTCGCGTTCGTTATTGGTGGAAATAAACGTTCTTAACTTTATATCTTTTATTAAAACTTTTTCGACCCTTGGTGCGCGTTTTGTTTCGGATTTAATACCGTCAATCATTCCATAAAAAGCTACTTCGGCAGTATTGGGGATAAATGAAAAAACAGAATTATCAACATCGTTATCTATGGCATTTAAAATAGATTTACTTAACGATTCGCCTAACTTTTTACGTTCGTTGTAAATATCAATATCGCTACCGCGTGAGAAATAGATGCGTTCGAATGAGCATTTTTTCAAATCACTGGCTTGTTCGCGAATTATTTCGAAACGTATTGTACCATTTCGTTTTACAATCATAGCTTCGCCAGGAGTTAGCTCCTTTACCTCTTCTTCTTTAGCATTCATAGCAGTCTGAATAACAGGACGTTCGGAAGCTACGACAACAATTTCGTCGTTGGCATAATAAAAAGCAGGACGAATACCCAATGCATCACGAAAAACAAACGAATCGCCATGTCCGAGCATACCACAAATAGTGTAGCCACCATCCCAGCGTTTTTCTGATTTGCGAATAAACGAGGCAATGTCTAAATTTTCTTCAATTTTATGCGTAATAATAAGATCGTTTGTATAACGAGTACGCAATTTATTGTATTCCATCTGCACTTCCTTATCCAACATAAAACCAAGCGACTCCAACATCAAAAAGGTATCGCCTTTATCGCGTGGATGCTGCCCTTTGAGCGTTAGATGATCGAAAAGTTCATCTACATTTGTCAAGTTAAAATTGCCAGCCAGCACCATTGAGCGGTTCTTCCAGTTGTGCCTACGAAGAAAAGGATGTACATACGAAATACCACTTTTACCAGTTGTACTATAACGCAAATGCCCTAAATACAACTCACCAGCACACGAAAAATTCATTTTAGCATATTCTGCATCGCAGGCTTGCTCGGCACCCACTTTGCTCATCGAACTATTAATATTAGCAAAAATTTCCTGAATAGCATTCTTCCCCTCTACCCTATCGCGCCAGATATACTCCTCACCAGGAGGCATATCTAACTTCACAGTGGCTATTCCGGCACCCTCTTGTCCGCGATTATGTTGCTTCTCCATAAGGAGATACATTTTTTGCAAACCATATTGCCATGTTCCATATTTTTGTTGATAAAAATCCAAAGGCTTCAAAAGCCGAACCATTGCTATACCGCACATATTATATTTATAGTTATTTGACTTCGTCGTTATTGGGCTTCGTCGTTATTTAGCTTCGCTGTTATTGGGCTTCGCCGTTATTTAGCTTCGCTGTTATTTGCACTTCGTGCGTTATTTAGCTTCGCTGTTATTTGCACTTCGTGCGTTATTTAGCTTCGCTGTTATTTGGCTTCGCTGTTATTTGCACTTCGTGCGTTATTTAGCTTCGCTGATATTGGCTTCGCTGATTTTATTCGCTGTAATATTTTCAATAAAAAACCCCAACACAGGTGCAGGGGTTTATATGATATGTTTACTCTACGGTTACCGACTTAGCAAGATTGCGGGGCTGATCCACGTCGCATCCCTTCACTACTGCTATATGATAAGCCATTAACTGTAAGGGAATTGCCGCCAATAGAGGCACCAAACATTCTTCTGTCTCGGGAATACTGATAGAATAATCAGAAAGATTTTTTACCACTACATCGCCTTCAGTAACAATCGAAATAATTTTACCTTTACGCGCTTTTATCTCTTGAATATTGCTTACCACTTTGTCGTACATGCCCACATTGGGAGCAATAACAACTACGGGCATTTCATTCGTTACAAGGGCAATAGGTCCGTGCTTCATTTCAGCAGCAGGATACCCTTCGGCGTGTATGTACGAAATTTCTTTTAGTTTTAGAGCACCTTCGAGTGCTACTGGAAAATTATATCCACGACCTAAATAAATGAAATTTTGAGCGTAGGTAAATGTTTTTGCAAATTGACCAATTGCTTCACTCTGATTTAAGATACTTTTAATTTTTTCAGGTATGCGACCTAATTCACGAACACATTTAAGGTAAAATTCATCGGTTATAGTACCTTTTTCTTTCCCCATAAGCAAAGCCAACATCACCAAAACGGTAACTTGAGCTGTAAATGCTTTTGTAGAAGCAACACCAATTTCGGGTCCTGCATGTGTATAGCAACCTGAATGCGTTAAACGAGGAATTGATGCTCCCACCACATTACAAATACCAAAAATAAAAGCGCCATGCGATTTAGCCAATTCAACTGCAGCTAATGTATCGGCAGTTTCACCCGATTGCGAAATTGGAATCACAACATCATCTTTGCGAATCACAGGATTACGATAGCGAAACTCTGACGAATACTCTACCTCAACAGGTATACGTGCAAATTCTTCGATAGCATATTTACCAATCAATCCAGCATGCCACGACGTACCACAAGCTGTGATAATTATGCGGCTGGCGTTCATGAATTTTTCTTTATTATCGATAAATCCCGATAGTTTGATACTGTCTTCATCCACATTAACGCGACCACGCATACTATCGCTGAGGGTTTTAGGCTGTTCAAAAATCTCTTTAAGCATAAAATGATCATAACCACCTTTTTCGAGCTGGCTCAATGTCATTTCAAGTTTTTTAATTTCGGGCGTTTTTTCAACATTCGAAATAGTTTTGATTTTTATTTCTTTACCACGTTCTAAAGTAACAATCTCTTCGTCGCCAACGTACACTACTTTATCGGTATATTCAACAATAGGCGTTGCATCCGAAGCTAAGAAAAACTCATCTTCTCCAATGCCCACTACTAAGGGGCTACCTTTGCGGGCAGCAACTAATACATCAGGAAAGTTCTTTTCGATTACGCAAATTGCATAAGCACCAATAACCTGATTCAAAGCCAATTGTACAGCAGTTGACAAATCAATTTTGTTCGATTTTTTCACAAACTCTATTAACTGTACTAAAACCTCCGTATCCGTATCGCTACTAAAGGTATATCCCTCTTCGAGTAATCCAGCCTTGAGAACGGCATAATTTTCAATAATACCGTTGTGGATAATGGCGAGCTCTTCCGATTGAGAATAATGCGGATGCGCATTTACTTGATTTGGTTCGCCGTGAGTAGCCCATCGAGTATGTGCAATACCAATATGGCCTTTTATATCTTTCTGGTTGGCAAATTGTACCAACTCAGCCACTTTTCCTTTTGCTTTATAAACGTTTAATTTTCCATCGTTTATCAACGCAATACCTGCACTATCGTAACCGCGATATTCCAATCGTTGCAAGCCTTTTATTAAAATCGGATAAGCTTCACGCTTACCAATGTATCCTACAATTCCACACATAATTATATTAAGTTTGTAAAGTTTCTAAAGATTCATAAAGTTACTATGAATTTAATCATTAATCATTAAAATTTATTCCTGATGCGTTCCATAGCAATTTGTGTGCCTTCGCGGCTACTGAAACCTGTAAAACGCATAAAATTTTCGCCCAACGAACCAAAAACAACACCTGGAGTACCCACTATTTGAAAATCGTAAAGCAGGGTTTGAAAAAACTTCCATGAAGGCTGATTATTTGGAGTTCGAAACCATACATAAGGTGAATTAACGCCGCCATACACTTCTAATCCACAATTAATCAATTCCTTACGAATCATTTTCGCATTCGACATATAATAATTTAACAGCTCTGCCACTTCCAATTTCCCTTTTTTAGAGTAAGTAGCTTCGGCTCCACGCTGCACAATATACGAAACTCCATTCGTATAATTCGCCTTTCTACGGGTCCAAAGCTTGTTCAAAGGTTCTTTTTCGCCCATTTTGGTATGCACCATCAATTCGGGTGGAATAACGGTAAAACCACAGCGTAGACCTGTAAACCCTGCTGATTTTGAATAACTTCTAATTTCAACAGCCACTTTTTTAGCCCCTTTAATTTCATAAATACTTTTAGGTACATCTTCATCAGTTATAAAAGCCTGATAAGCAGCATCGTATATTATAATACTCTCATGTTCGATAGCATAATCAATCCATCGTTTGAGTTCTGTTTTATTGATAGTAGTACCAGTTGGATTATTTGGATTACACAAATAAATAATATCAACCTTCTCGTGTGGCAATTCGGGCACAAAACCAGTATCGCTCGAACATCGAAGATATACTACATTGCTCCACTTTTGATCGTCGGACAAATAGCCCGCGCGACCACTCATAATAGTTGCATTTTCGTAAACAGGATACACAGGGTCGGCAATAGCAATAATATTGTCGCGACCTAAAATATGACCCACATTTCCTATATCCGATTTTGCCCCGTCACTTATAAAAACACATTCCTTCGAAAGCGAGATTCCAAGCGTTCGATATTCTTTGAGAATTTTCTCAATTAAAAAATCGTAACCCTGTGGTGGACTATATCCTCTAAAAGTATCTTTATGAGCAAGCTCATCGACAGCCAAATGCATAGCCTGAACTACCTCATTGGGCAATGGACGAGTTACATCGCCAACGCCAAGGCGAATAATTTTTGAATTCGAATGTAATAATTTATACGCATTTACGCGTTTCTCTATTTCATCAAAACAATATATTTCAGGTGTTTTGAGATAATTCTCGTTTGCTAATGCCATCGCAGAGGAGGGTGATTAGGGTTTTTTAGCTTTTTGTTTGTATTGTATTGCAAAATTGCAATTTTTTTTTGATAAATGAAAATCAATATGATAAATAATTATTGTTATTTGCAATTTATCCTGATAGCTATCGAGTTTAGTATTTACTATTTACTGTAAACTATAAACTATTTACTACAAACTCATCTTCACTATCGTTCGGCCTTTTAATTTTCCACTCAAGATATTTTGAATAGCTTCAGGCAAATTCTCTAACGTTATTTCGTTGTACAGATTAATTAAATTATCTGGTTTCCATTTAGTTGCTAAATTAAGCCACAATCCAGCCCTCAAACGTGTAGGATAATTTTGAGCAGAAATGCCAATTAATGAAATTCCGCGAAGTATAAACGGGAAAACGGTCATATTGAGCTGCGTAGACGATACACTGCCACAAGTAGTTACGGCTCCAAGTGGCTTTAGCGATTTTAGGATATTTACCAAAGCTTCACCACCAACGGTATCAATGCCGCCTGCAAATTGTGCAGAGAGCATCGGGCGTTTTTCGACCCGTTGAAACTCCTCACGCGAAATAATTTCGGATGCACCCAGCTGTTTTAAAAATGGATATTCTGCCTCTTTGCCCGATACCGCAACTGTTTGGTAGCCATTTTGAGCCAATAATGTTAAAGCTACTGAGCCCACACCACCAGTTGCCCCTGTTACTACAATTTTGCCATCATCAGGTTTAACCAATTCTGTAAGACGTGACAACGACATAGCAGCTGTAAAGCCAGCCGTACCAATAATCATCGCTTCTTTGAGACTAAGCCCAGCGGGTAATTTAACGACCCATTCGGCTGGCACACGAATGTATTCGCCAAAGCCACCAGCAGTATTCATTCCTAAGTCATAACCGGTTACAATCACTTCATCGCCAACATTATATAAAGGAGAAACTGATTCGACAACAACACCCGCTGCATCAATTCCTGGCGTATGAGGATAGCTTTTGGTTATCCCTTTATTGCCCGTTGCCGACAAAGCATCTTTGTAATTCAACGACGAATAATGCACTTTCACAATTACTTCACCTTGAGGTAAATCATTTATATTTAGGATTTTAATGGAAGAAACAAATTTACCATCAATTTCTTCAACAACAAAAGCTTTGTACTGCATCTTAAACTAATTTTAATAATTTTATTTTAACAAAAAAACGTCGAAGCAATCTGATATTACCTCAACGTTTATATGTTTATATAGTTACATTTTTAATCAACCTCAACTTTAACCACATCGCGCATAGAACATGAACCGTTAAAAACGGCATTTGGTTCCACAACAAGGATTTTAGTTCTCACATCCCCTTTTATTTGTGCACTACTTCGTAGCGTTAATGTATCCGAGACTGAAACGTTTCCGTTAACCGTACCAACAATTTCGGCATTCACACAGGTAATGGTGCCTTTGAGCAGACCATTTTGCCCAATTATGAGTTTTCCATTACACGAAATTTCGCCTTCTACTTCTCCATCGATTCTGAAATCGCTGTCGGCAAAGATTTTACCTACAATTTTACTTCCGTGAGTTAACGCGTTGTACATAACGCCGTTGTTGTTTGTTGTATCTTTGGCCATGTGTTAGTGTTTTTCAATTTGAGAGCCCAAAATTACAATTTTCTTTCGAAAAATGAAAACTTTAAACTCTTTAAAATGGATTTTTATTTTTTCAACGAATTATTTATATCATCAATATAGGTCAATAGTTCTTCGCGACCAATACGTTTTTCGGACGATGTAATAAAAATAGGTGGTAATTCTTCCCACGACTCAAGCAAACTTAGTTGGTATTTTTTAACACTTTCGCGCGATTGTACAGCCGACATTTTATCTGTTTTAGTAAAAACAATAGCAAAAGGAATTCCATTTTCGCCCAACCACACCATAAAATCGAGGTCGATTTGTTGGGGTTCGTGGCGGCTATCTATTAATAAAAACACCGATGTTAATTGCTCACGATAGAGAATATACGAATCGATAATATTTTTTAACTGCCCGCGCATTTTTTTACCCGTAGTGGCATAACCATAGCCAGGCAAATCGACCAAATGCCAATCGTTGTTTATCAAAAAGTGATTGATTAACAATGTTTTTCCAGGCTTTGACGAAGTCATGGCTAAGTCCTTTCGGTTACAAAGCATATTTATGAGCGAGGATTTACCCACATTGGACCGACCAATAAAAGCATATTCAGGCAAATTCCCAGGCGGACATTTATTAAAATCGGTATTACTAATTACAAACTCAGCTGATTTTACATCCATTGTTATATCTGTTTTATGAATTAAAACCCCCAATACCAAGTAGGTTTGGGGGTTAATTACAATTTATTTCTCTTTAAAATTTAATACCGAATGTAGCAACAATATTATTGGTAGTTGTTTTAACGTTGGCAGGCGAAATTTTGTATGCGTCGTTCAAAGCATTGGTATTGTAAGCAAAATAATTTTCGTCGATAACTTTGTTTATGTAAGCAAAATCGAAATACCAGTTACTTTCGCGATATCCGAGACCAAAAGTAGCATAATTCGTACTATTATGCGAAAAATACTCGGGATCGGTACGAGCTGTTTTCGTGTCTAAAATTTTTGCGATAGTTGAATTAGTGATATTGCTTGTGTTAGCAAAACCAGCTCGCAAACTAAAATTATCGGTTAAGCGATATTCTCCACCCACTTTTATGGTACGTGCATTTTGTAGCATTCCTGTAATATCTTCATTTTCGTACGAATAGTCCGAATATTCATCTATGGGAATAAACTTCATGCCTTTATAATTTGTCATCACATATTCGGCACTAAGGAATCCACGTTTATCGAGAATAAATGCCGTACTAACATTAAACTGCAAAGGTGTTTGAAACTGATACTGAACATAATTGTCGGTAGGAGTTTCTGTATTACCCGACACGCTTGAGTCAAAATCTAGCGTTGCGTAATTTAGTTGTTCCATATTGTAAAACATGGGAGTGTGGAGCGACAAACCAAGTCGAATAAAATCGACAGGAACTGCAATTAGACCGATATTCAAATTAGCACCACTACCAGAAGTAGAAAGCGTATTTTTTAACGACATGCTTCCATTTCCTGAAAACGCTTCATTGTAAATACTAACAGAAGTATGGTTTATAGATTGTAAATTTAAAGAGGCTCCCAAAAAAAGACGGTTACTGAAATTACCAGACCATGCAAATGAATATTCGTTAATACCACCCGACTCACGGAGTTGATAAGTAGGCGTTACAGTTTCGCCAAGACCTAGAAACGAAGTCCATTCCTGTAAATTATTATTTCCATCGTAAATAGGAGTAATTAAACGACCATAGTCTGCCATAACGGACATC
Source organism: Paludibacter sp. (assembly GCA_020049335.1). Classification (GTDB taxonomy): domain Bacteria; phylum Bacteroidota; class Bacteroidia; order Bacteroidales; family Paludibacteraceae; genus Paludibacter. The sequence continues at coordinate 14,748 of JAIFKX010000243.1, forward strand.
CATGACAAATTTGTATTGGCATAAGGTGTTGATAACCCACCCGTAGGATAATTATCCCATTCCAAATTACCTTCAGGAGTTAAGCCCGTAAAATAGCCAAAATAATCTGTCATCGATTGAGAAGAGATATTGCTTTTTACCGTAATATTTCGATTAAAATTACGCAATTTATTGTACGAAAACGAGAAATTTGAATTTAGCAGACCTGCGTAACCACTTTCGGCACGCCATGTTTTTCCGGCTAATACTAAAGTTAGATTATTCATGCCAACCGAATACTTACTATCTGTAGCCTTTTTGGCATTCCAAAGGGCATCTGCCGACTGCATTTGAGCATCGACAGTAGCTGTAAGCTCCGATTTGCGGAAAATTCCTAAACCAGCTGGATTATCTTTTATAGCAGACACATCGCCCCCGAGAGCGCCAAATGCACCAGCCACACTCATATAACGGGCTGTACCAATAATGTCATTTTGCGAAGTTTTAACGGCTTCGAAAACAGTTTGCGAAAATGTTGCACTTGCTATTATTAATGCAAATACGGCTAAACTATAACGTTTCATGATTTTATAATTGACCCCCTAACCCCCAAAGGGGGAATAGAGAGAGGTTAGTATCTTCTTTTTTAATCTTTGAATTTATCTGCGACCACCACCCGATGAACTGCCTCCCGACGAACTACTTCCCGAACTGCTACTCGAACCTCCACCACTTGAGCTACTACTCGAGCTGCTTGGGGTATAACTTGGTGTAGAAGAACGGTATGAATTATTGGAAGAAGAACTCGACGACGAATTGTAACTTGAACGTGTAGAGGTACTTGGCGAAGTAGAATACGACGAACGAGATTCACTTTTAACAGCGGGAGTTCCGGTTGAATAGCTTGAACGCGTATTGCTACCTGATGAATAAGTACTACGAGAGCCCTGGTCGGGTTGAACCACATTTCCTGTTCGAGGAGTAGTTGAAACCCTTGGAGCAGTGTATGTTGAACGCACGCCCGACTCGCGAGAAGTAACCGAATTTCCTGAACGTGTTGCTCCTTGAGTGGAATAGCCCGTAGAGTTTCGATTCGAATTTTCGGTAGTTCGAGTACCTGTTTGACGTTCGTTTGCTGCGTTAATTGTATTCAAATTACGTTCGGTTACTGAGCGATTGGTTGACGTACCGGATACTGAACGGTTCTGAAAATCGGAAGCCGAACGAATGGAACGCGAACCGTTGGTACTTACTACGCTGCGAGAACTTTGACCCACTGAGGTATAGTTACTACTGCTACGAACGCCGCTCACATCTCTGATTGCACCGCCACCACCAATGGTAGTACGCGAGCTACTTGGCTGACGACTTCCACTTCCAGTGCTTCGAGTACTCGAATTAGTATAGCCATTGTTATAATTATTTCCATAATAATAACCATCGTAGAAACCGTGACTGTAGCCACCATAACCGTAGCCATAACCATAATAAGGATAGCCCATACCATAACCGTAATAGCTGCCATACATGCTTCCGTACATTCCGCCATACATACCACCGTACATGCCACCGTAGCCACTCCAATAATTACTGTACGACCAAGGATAATTTCCCCAGCCATAATAACTACCGTAATAGGAATTTCCAAAACCCCAACTGTTCCAGCCAAAATTACTATATGGACGGAAGCTATAATCGTTCCAATACGGGTTTGTCCAAGTTGGAGTTACATAAGCATAACTATCTTCGACATATACATTCCAATCAAAATTATTTAGAAAATAAATATCGTTGTAGGCAGGATCGCCAATAAAAACACGATACTTGGGATTGTGAAATTTGCGAATACGACCCGCATATTCCAAGTCGGATTTTGAACCGTTAAATCCATTCAAATAATAACCATCCTCAGATTCTTGTTCGGTACTATCGTTTGCTTGCCCTAGCAACAAGGTGGTGTCGGGGGTTACAATTTCGACTTTTTGACCGCGTTCGATAAAAACAATTTCTTTAGCCCCATTTTTATAAACAGGTTTTTTTGTTATCGGACGTTCGGATTGTTTAACAACATCACTTGGTTTAAAGTAAATATCGTCAATTATTTCGTTGGACTGTCCAACTAATGAAGCAGTTGCCATTGTGAGCATGGCTAATGCGAATAAATACGTTTTCATAATATTGCCTCCTATAATAAAAGAGAATTAATTTTGGAAAAATAAGACAATAATCATGCCATGAGTAGGCAATTTAAGCTCATTTTATCAAAAACAAATTAAACAAACTCAAACCAAACTCTTTGGCTAACAAAAAGTAAAAAATAAAGCTATATAAAACACCGAGCAACATAACAAATTTAAGAAATGAAGCAGCCGCTTTCAATGCTTCCGTATTTTTAGCTTTAAAAAGAAGGAAGCAAAAAGCAAACAATGGTAGTATTAATCCAAAAAGTATGTATCGAAACGAAAGCGAATTTTCGAACGGCAAAAAATACTTCGATACGCCAATCAGAAGCAGCATAATAAGAACTACCAGACTGTAAATCAGAATCTTTGTTCTATTTTCGCCCCACACAATGGCAACTGTGCGGCATTCCATTTCGCGGTCGCCTTCCACATCTTGCATGTCTTTTACCAATTCGCGCACCAAAGTGAGCAGAAAAGAAAACAAGGCAAAACCGCCTATCCATGTATAAATTTCGGCTGGAATGGTTGTTTGAAAAACCAAATCGGCATACGTGTGATTCAAATCGGCAACAGCCGCTATGCCAACTACTAAAACCGAAAGACCTGCTAACAATGCGACAATTAAGTTTCCGGTGAGAAATTGCCTTTTGTAGCTTGCCGAATAGAACCAAAGCAAGCCTGGCACTACAATAAATAAAAATGCCAAGGTAAAACTTCGCAAACCATAAGCCAACACCAAACCACTTACAATACCAATACCCGAAAGCACTTGGTGCAGCAACATAGCCTGCTGTTTGGTAATAATTGACCCCATAATTTGCTTTTCGGGCTTATTAATTCGGTCGATTTTTATGTCGAAATAATCGTTAATAACATAACCCGCAGCAGCAATGCAAACAGTTGCTATAATTAAAAGTAACAAAGATAAATCGGGCGAAATGTATTCGAATCCATATTTTTGCAACAAAGGAGAAATTATCAATTGTTGCATAGATAATTGAATAAAAGCCAGAAAAAGAAGATTTTTATATCGAATCAATTGAAAGAAAGGAGTCATATTGAGTATATTTTTTTTTGCAAAAATACAAAAATAAAACGTGCTTAGTGAATTTGATTTGCTAACTAAAAAATATTTCATTTTATAACTGATTTGACAGATTATATTTTTTAGATAAAAATAAATAAATCGACAGTAACTTCAAGTCCCCTTCAGAGGATTTAGGGGCAGTTAAAATTCAATTCTTTACTGCCCCAAGCCCCTAAAGGGGTGTGGATTACCATCGTCTCTGAAATTATTTACAATTTATTTTAATATGACAAAGTAGAATTATAACTGATTTTTTTAGGTTTAAAATGATACAGTTTATATTTATAAAAAAATTTAGAATATCCATTTTACTTATTGATTTCTTTAGTGTATATTCGCAATTCAAAATTTTTAGAATATGATAAAAAGTAATCATTTTTTGATAGAAAAAGAAGTGCCATGGGAAGTTGCTGCCGAAGGAATTACCCGCCAGATAATGGGTTTCGATGCCACTATGATGATGGTAAAGGTAAAATTTGAAAAAGGAGCTATCGGTTATGAGCACCAGCATTTTCACACGCAAAGTTCATACGTAGTAAGCGGAAAATTTGAAGTTATACTAAATGGTGAAAAACGAATTTTAGAAGCAGGTGATGGATTTTATGCAGAGCCAAACACGCTACATGGTGCGTTTTGTATAGAAGAAGGGGTATTGATAGATGTATTTAGCCCAATGAGAGAGGATTTTATAGCCCCTTGAACAAGCCCTGCAACCAAAACTCTCTCTGACGCATTGCTGGCAAAATTAAAAAGACTTACTTCTAATTTATTCAATTTCTGCATCTAAAACCAGAGCAAAACATTTACAGTATGAGAAAATCATTTTTCATTTTAGTACTTTTCATTCCCATTTCTACTTGGTGTTTCTCGCAAATACCCACCGAAATTGAAGATGTCAGTGTGTTTGGCATCAACAAATTACCAGCACGTACAACAGTTTGGCCCAGTGCAAATTTGGAAAAGGCTCAAAAATCTGATTACGACCACAACGAATGGGTAAAATCGCTGAACGGGAATTGGTCGTTTCGGTGGTCGCCAGATCCCCAAAAGCGTCCGGTTGATTTTTACAAACCTGATTTTGACATTTCAGGTTGGAAAACAATTACAGTGCCTTCCACAATGGAAATGCAGGGTTACGGAACGCCCATTTATACAAATTCAGTTTATCCTTTTGCGGTAAATCCTCCCAAAGTGATGGATGCACCTAACAAAAGTTTTACCACTTACAAAGAGCGTAATCCAGTAGGTTCGTTTCACCGCGAATTTAATGTTCCTGCCGATTGGCAAAACAAACAGATTATTTTGCATTTTGCGGGCGTGAGTTCGGCTATGTTTGTTTGGGTAAATGGTCAGAAAGTGGGTTACTCAGAAGATTCGCGTTTGCCAGCCGATTTTGATATTACCAATTATTTATTGCCTAACAAAAAAAATGTTTTGGCCGTAGAAGTGTATAAATACAGCGATGGTTCGTACCTCGAAGACCAAGATTATTGGCGATTGAGTGGTATTTATCGCGATGTATTTTTGAGAGCTGTACCCAAAATCACCCTTTGGGATGTATATGCACAGCCCGAAGTGGATTTGCAAACCGACAATGGAAAAGTAAACTTGTGGATTAGTCCGGCAAATTTCACCAAACGAATAGCTAAAAATCTTTCGATTTCGGTAAACGTAAAATCACCATCGGGAGATTTATTATTGCAAAATAAAAAAATAAAAATCCCTTCGGTAAAAAGTGGTTTTGCACCCGAAATGGCATTGCAAACTTTCGATTTGGGCAAAATACAGAAGTGGTTTGTCGAAGACCCTGCAAATTATTCTGTTTTGATTGAGTTAAAACAAAAAGGAAAAATAATAGAGGCGTATCAATTACCTTTGGCATTTCGCAAAATAGAAGTGCAAGGCAACATATTGTTATTCAACGGAAAACCGTTAAAAATTAGAGGTGTAAACCGTCATGAGTTTTCGCCCGAACAAGGTTGGTACATTACGAATGAGGAAATGGAAAAAGACATCAAGTTGCTGAAACAAGCAAATGTCAACTTTGTGCGCAATGCACATTATCCGAACGACCCACGCTGGTATGCGCTCTGCGACAAGTACGGCATGATGTTGATGGACGAAGCCAATGTGGAATCGCACGGATTGAGTTATCACAAACGCGTTTTGCCAGGCGACCAACCCGATTGGACGACAGTGTGCGTGGACAGAATGAAGCGCATGGTGATTCGCGACCGACAGTTTCCGAGCGTTACAATGTGGTCGTTGGGCAACGAAGCTGGCTACGGAAATGCCTTTATGGCAATGAATAAAATTACCCGCTCCACTGATCCAGAACATAGAACTATTCAATATGCCGATATGAATATAGCTGCCGACGTGGATAGTCAGACATATCCTTCGCTCTTTTGGTTATTGGAACATGTGCAAAATAAAGCCAAACGCAAAGGCGAGCAGGGACAAAGTTCGCATGAAGAGCAACACGGGAAATACCCCAGTGGAAAACCATTCGTGATGAACGAATATGCACATGCTATGGGCAATAGTTTGGGTAATTTTCAGGATTATTGGGATGTAATTTACGCTTATCCACAATTGGCAGGCGGCTTTGTGTGGGATTGGGTAAACCAGTCGCTGTACAAAAATTTACCCAACGGCAAAAAAGCGCATTTGTATGGTGGCGATTATGGTGATAAACCCAATGATGGCAATTTTATGATTAATGGTATTATTGCGTCCGACCGAACCAAAAATCCTCATTTTGAGGAGTTTCGTAAAGTTTATCAGCCCATTGCCTTTCGTCTGGTGAACAAAGAAGCTTTTGAAATAGAAATAAAAAACTACGAGCTGACTGGAAGTTTGAAAAAATATTCATTTAGCTATGAAGTTTTGGAAAATGGGGCTTTAACAGCAAGTGAAACTTTAAAGCCTATTGATTTATTGCCTTTAGAATCAAAACAATATAGCTTTAAAAATCAAATCCATATTGATAAAAACAAAGAAGTTTTTGTAAAATTCAAATTTGCATTAACCGAGAATACAGCTTGGGCCGAAAAAGGCTACATTGTGGCTTGGGAGCAGTATAAATTATCTGATAAACGAAATATTGACATTGAACTCAATACAAATTCAAGCGAAAAACCAATTGTAAAAGCAGATTCAAATTATTTGCAAGTAACTACCAAAAATTCATTCCTGAAAATCAACAAAAAAAGCGGTTTGTTAGCCGAGTATATTGTTGATGGTGATACAATGATAACCAGCGAGATGCGGTTCAATTTTTGGCGTGCACTTACCGACAACGACAAAGGTTGGCGTGCCCACGATAAGTTGAAAATCTGGAAAACGGAAGCCGATAATTATTCAGTGCAACAATTTGAATATAAAGTGGGAACCGATAACCAATTAAATGTAAGTGTTTTGGTGCAATTTAATGGCACGAAAACAACTGTTGCATTAAATTATATAGTTTTTGCCAATGGAACAATAAAAATAGATGCCGAATTTAACATCCCTGAAAAAACATCAGCTGTACCTCGTTTGGGCTTTCAGATGGAAGTTAGCAAAGTATACGATCAACTAAAATGGTATGGGCGCGGACCGCACGAAAATTATCAGGACAGAAAAACATCAGCGGCTTTTGGCATTTACAACAGCACTGTAAACGAATGGATTACGCCTTATGTTCGTCCGCAAGAAAATGCGAATCGAACAGAACTTCGGTGGTTACATTTAGGCAAAAAAGATGGTAAATTCTTTCAAATTATAGCTGACAGTGTCAGTACATTTTCGGCAAGTGCTTGGCCTTACACACAGCAGACGCTCGAAAACACAAAGCACGATTATGAACTTGTTAATCATAAACACACGACGTTGAACATCGATTGCATCCAAATGGGCGTTGGTGGCGACAATTCTTGGGGAATGCCCGTACACGACCAATACATGATTTTTTCAGGGAAATATAAAATGGGAATTTATATTCAGAAACAAAAATAAAAAAACGTGCATAATATTTATAAAATGCGGGGAATCTAAAAGATATTTTAATACGAAAATATAAAATACTCTTGATATTAGTATTACAACATAGAATTGAAATTGAATTTTAATTGACTAAAAAATCAGATTCACGATTTTTTAATTCTAAATGTGTATTTCTTTTGCGACAGATAGCTGAAAATAACGGTAAAGAACGTTACAATCATTTTGGATGGTGTGGGGTAGAGAAACAGAAAATCCACCAAGAGCTTTAATCCCAAATAGTTAATAAGCAAATTGGCCAACACGACCGATAAATAACGGATAATTTGCACTCTGCCTTTTATAGCCGAAGCAGAAAAAGTAACGTATTTTTGAAGCAGAAAGCCACTTGTAAATGTAATAGGAAAAACCAATAACATAGCGGCAATATGCGAACTAAAGGTAATTGGTCCAAGATGCAACATCTGTTTTTCGAGTAAAAAATGAAAAGTTATAAAATACAGCACCCAATCGAACACCAAATTGGACACACCGGTTACTGCATATCGAAAAAGTCGCAAACTCATGTATTTTCGAAATGGAGGATAAAAAAAATCGACCAGCGAAGTTATTTTTCGACCAACAAAAGTCAAAATTTTTCGTGTAAAAGCTTTTAAATTGTCGAACATGAAACGAATTGTTGATTAAAGAAAATAGTTTTTTTGAACTATTTTATGTACTTTTGTGCGTTGTAAAAAATAAGGTTTGCAAAGATAATACAATTACTAATTGATAATTCAGAATTTACAATTAATAATTGATAATTGACAATTGAATTATGCCCGACGACTATCATAGTTATGAATCAAGTACGCGCCAAAAAACATTTGGGACAGCATTTCCTGAAAGATATGGAAGTAGCACGTCGTATTTCTTCGAGCCTTCCGTTCGACGGGCAGCCAGTGTCAGTACTTGAAATAGGTCCTGGAACGGGCGTTCTCACGCAATTTTTACTCCAACAACCCAATATTACCCTCAAAGCTGTTGAGCTCGATAGTGAATCGGTACAATATTTAAACACTAATTTCCCACAACTTGACGTTATAGAGGCCGATTTTCTGAAAATGGATTTAAAAACCGTTTTTACGGATAAATTCTTTGTTATCGGCAACTTACCCTACAATATTTCGAGTCAGATTTTTTTCAAAATGCTCGAAAACAAAGAATCAATACCCTGCTTAGTAGGCATGATACAGAAAGAAGTAGCAGAGCGAATGGCAGCAAAAGCTGGTAGCAAAACCTACGGCATTTTGAGCGTATTGATGCAAGCTTATTATACAATCGAATACTTATTTACGGTTCACGAACACGTTTTTGACCCACCGCCAAAGGTCAAATCGGCTGTTATTCGCCTAACACGCAACGATGTTTCGAAAATTGATTGCAACGAGCAACTTTTCAAAACAGTGGTGAAAACAGCCTTCAACCAGCGCCGCAAGCAACTGCGCAACTCATTAAGCCCGATTATTGCAAAAGACCATCCTATCTTCAACGATGTTTTTTTCAATAAACGTCCCGAGCAACTTGATGTGGCTGCATTTGTTACTCTTACAAATCAAATTGAAGCTGCATTGCAGAACAAATTGTAAGCTTAGGTAAAAAAAGAGTTTAAAAATCAGTTTATAAAACCTTCGGGTTCGATTACGAATCGAAACCCGGGATGCAACTAAAAATTAGCGTCCGCAAAAACATAGAAAGGAAGCAACAACTATGTCAGAATTAAGGCTATTTTATCATGAAAATGGTAAACTAAAAATATCAAAGTCACTCGACACTTTAAAAAAAGTAGATCTCAAAAATTTAATTTGGATTGACCTCAACGATGTGCCCGACGCCATCGAAACAGAGTTGGAGCAATTTCTGAAAATTTATATTCAGGAGGATGAAGAAATTGAAGAAATTGAGATGAGTTCGCGCTTTATGCAAACCGAAGACAGTGTAGTGGTAAACGCGGGTTTTCTGCTCGAGAATTATACGCTTGAGCCCATTTCCTTTATTCTCAAAAACGGTATTCTCGTATCAGTACGCGATATGGAACTTAAATCCTTTACCGACACGGTGAAAAAGATTTATGCCAACACAAAAAACTTCCCTACAGGCTACCATGTATTGGTTACACTCCTCGAAACACGTGTAGAATACGATGCGGATATGATTGAGGAACTGACCGACGAAATTACTTCGCTTAGTAAAACGCTGAATACCGAAGACGATTTAGACCAAGATATTCTGATTCGAATCAAAGACCTTCAGGAAAAGGTAATGGTAATTCGTCAGAATGTGATGGACAAACAGCGCGTTGTTTCTAACCTTTTGAAATGTAGTTTGTTCCCCAAAGACCTTGTTCAACGCCTCACAATGGTTATTAAGGATATAAATTCGCTATTCGAATATATCCGTTTTGGCTTCGACCGTTTGGATTATCTGCAAGATACATTCCTCGGTTTGGTAAACTTGCAGCAAAATAAAATTATCAAAATTTTTACCGTAGTATCTGTAATTTTTATGCCACCAACATTAATTGCAAGTATTTACGGCATGAACTTCAAATTCCTTCCCGAACTAAATTGGAAATTCGGTTACCCATTTTCACTAGGTTTAATGGTACTTTTTTCTGCTGCAGTTTTGATTTATTTCCGCCGGAAAAAATGGTTGTAGAAATTTAAAATAATATTTTACAGCTAAATCAAAGAAAAAATCAGCTTCATCATATTTTGTTTCGCAAAATATTTTATATCTTTGTTCCGTAAAATAGAACAATATGAAAATTGTATCACACAAAAAATTAATTGATTTCTATTTAGAACATCATAAAGCTAAGACTCCTCTTGAGAATTGGTACAAAACAGCTAAATGTGCCAAATGGAAAAGTTTTGCAGATGTCAAAAAGGACTTTAATTCAACTGATTCCATTGGAAATCAACGTTACATTTTCAACATCAAAGGAAATGATTATAGACTTGTTGTGGTAATACAATTTGCACATGAATATATCTATATTCGTTTTGTGGGAACACATTCGGAATATGACAGAATTGAAAGCAAAACGATTTAACAATGTAAATTATGGAAACTAAATTAACTGAAGCAGTTTATAAAACGGCTCTGGAACGGATTGAAGAACTATTGCCTTTAGTCTCCGATAATACACCCGTTTATGAACGAAAGGCAATAGAATTAAAAATAATGTCGGATATTGTAATTGAATACGAAGAGTTGAATTATCCAATTGCTTCACCAAGTTTTATAGATGTTCTCAAAATGCGTTTAGAAGAAGAATCAATGACACAAAGAACATTTGCAAAAAAAATCGGCGTATCACCTTCCAGAATTAGTGAGTATCTTTCTGGAAAAAGCGAACCAACTTTAAAAGTCGCTAGAAGTATAAGCCAAGTGCTTCATATTGAACCTTCTATTGTATTGGGTGTATAAAAATAAATTGTTTTAAAATTTCCATTTTAGAACAATCCCTCAATAAATTTGTTTAAACAACAAACCAGCGTAAACACGGCTGGTTTGTTGTTTTTTTATCAAAAATTTAATATCAATGATTCAGAATCCTTTTGCAAACATTTCGTTCGAACAGTTTTTAGAAAATTTTAAAGCCAGTATGAAACGTGCTTACCATCAAGATGATAAGATTGATGTATTTTGCAGCACGCGCGGCATTCCCGCTCCAGTACTTTCCGAATTAATGTCGACCAACCCCTTTGCACTTACCATTCCCCGCGAATATGGCGGTTTTGGTGGAAATGTAAAACAAAACATTGCCTTTATCTCGGCAGCTTCGTACGAATCGCTAGCTCTTTCGCTTACACTTGGCATAAACAATGCGCTTTTTATTCAACCTTTTACCAAATACGGACAAGCAGCAGCTAAGCCTCACGTTTTCAGTCGTTTTTTGAATAATCAAAGCATGGGTGGATTGATGATTACGGAGCCAGGATATGGTAGCGATGCGCTCAATATGCAAACTTCGGTAACGGAAAAAGATGGAATGTTTCATTTGAAAGGCAAAAAGCATTGGCAGGGATTGACTGGTATGGCTGAGTTTTGGTTGCTCACTGGTCGCCGCAAAACGGAAAATGGTACACTGATGCGCGATGTGGAAATGTTTTTGTGCGATGTGAATGCACCAAACCAAAAAATTGTTGTTGAGGAGAGTTACGAAAATTTAGGATTGTATCAAATTCCTTACGGGTTGAATCATTTGGATGTGCAATTGCCAGCCGAAAACCGCTTGATACCACAAACTACAGGCGTTAAAATGCTGCTAGATTTATTGCATCGCAGTCGTTTTCAGTTTCCAGCAATGGGGCTAGGCTTTATTCAACGCATGTTAGACGAAGCTATTTCGCACGCTAAAAACAGATTAGTAGGAAATAAAAGTTTAATAGAATACGATCAGGTGCAAAATAGACTGGCGCGTTTGCAAGCTAATTTCACTATATGCTCCTCTTTTTGTGTGAAATCGGGTGAAGTGGCCGACATCGAAAACGATTTATTTCCTTTAGGTCTCGAAGCCAATATTATCAAAACTGTTACTACCGATATGATGCAAGAATCGTCGCAATCCTTGTTGCAGTTGGTTGGTGGCAAAGGTTATAGGTTGAACCACATTGCAGGCCGCTCGACAGTTGATAGCCGTCCGTTCCAGATTTTCGAAGGTTCGAATGACATTTTGTATCATCAAATAGCCGATG
>JAIFKX010000111.1 GCA_020049335.1 Paludibacter sp.
TTATAATTAAACGATAATAAGGCGGATATTTAAACTCCTGACGTTCTGAAACTTGCTTGGCGTACATGGCAGCATAATCATTTCGCAATACTTGCCCAATAACACTGTGTTCGGGAGCTGAAGTTTGAAGTACCACCAATCCTCTTTTGTATTTTCGTCCTGCACGTCCACTTACTTGCGCCATTAGTTGAAAAGCTCGCTCATGCGCCCTAAAGTCGGGGAAATTAAGCATATTATCGGCATTTAAAATACCAACAATACTGACGCGTTCAAAGTCGAGCCCTTTGGTAACCATTTGAGTACCAATTAGAATATCCACTTTTTGTTGTTCAAAGTCGCTAATCAATTTCTCGTAGGCTTTTTTTGTACGTGTAGTGTCCATATCCATACGGCTCACGCGGGCATCGGGAAAAAGAAGCCTTATTTCGTCTTCAATTTTTTCGGTACCAAAGCCTTTTGTATTTAATCCTGGCGTTTTGCAGGCTGGGCAAACATTCGGAATAGGTTCGGAATAACCGCAATAATGACAAGTAAGGGTATTGAAAACTTTGTGAACGGTAAGACTTACATCACAGTTTTTGCATTTTGGAACGTGACTACAAGCTTTGCACTCGATGTAGGGCGCATATCCTCTGCGATTCTGAAAAAGTATGATTTGCTCTTTGTTGTCTAATGCTTTTTTTATGCGTACAAGTAGGTCGTCAGAGAAATGCCCTTCCATTCTTTTTTTGTGATAAGCTTCTTTGGTATCGACAACCAAAAAATCGGGCAATTCCATGTCTTCGTGCCTCTTATCAAGATTTACTAATCCGAATTTGCCTGTTAAAGCATTAAAATAACTTTCGACCGAAGGCGTAGCAGTTCCCAACAAAGTTTTTGCAGCATGCATGCTTGCCAATACGATTGCAGCATTGCGAGCATGGTAGCGCGGCGACGGGTCGTATTGTTTATAACTCGACTCATGCTCCTCGTCCACAATGATTAATCCGAGCTTTCTGAAAGGCAGAAAAATAGACGAGCGCACGCCAATAATCACATCGTAGGTTTTGTCATTCAGTACATTATTCCAAATCTCAACCCTTTCGGCATCCGAAAATTTGGAATGATAAACGCCTAATTTATTTCCAAAAACACGTTTTAGTCGCGTGGTGAGCTGTGTGGTAAGTGCAATTTCGGGAACGAGGTAAAGTACTTGATTTCCCTCCTCAATGGCTTTTTTAATAAGATGAATGTAAATTTCCGTTTTTCCACTCGAAGTAATTCCGTGAAGCAAAACAACTTGCTTTTCGGCAAATTGAAAATTTATTTCTTGCAGCGCCGTTTGCTGGCTTGAATTTAGAGGAAAAATAGCTTGTGTGTTTGTAACCGCAAGGTCCAAGCGAGAAATTTCCTTTTTATATTGCTCAAAAATATTTTTCTCAATCAATCCATTTAAAATTGCTACACTTGCACCCGATTTTTCCAACAAATCTTTCTTGGTAATCTCTTGTCGTTTATTTGGTTGTAAAAATTTAGACAATTCTATGAAAGACATCAACAAATCTAGTTGTTTTTTTGCTCTACTTAATTCATCAAAAATTTGTCGGAGTTTTTCTTCGTTTTCAAAATCGGGATTTAATCGAATAAAAGTCTCCGTTTTAATACGAAATTTTTCGGTTAATGCTTCATTTACTTCAATAGCGTTTTTTTCTAAAAGTAATTTTAAAGTAGGTAAAACGCCGCTCATTTCGGTAGCTTTATTTAGCATTTCGACAGTGGTGGGGCGGCCATCGGAGAGAGCATCCAATATTCGCTGTTCTTTGTCGCTCAAAACTGTTTCGGCTTCAAAATCGGGATTAATACAAACCAAAGTTTCGCTTTCGAGTTTCATGCCAGCAGGCACTGCGGCTTGATATACATCGCCCATGTATGCCATATAATAATTCGAAATCCACTCCCAAAATTTAAGTTGTGGATTACGTAAAATTGGCTGTGCGTCTAACAAACAGATTATTTCTTTTATTTCGTAAGGTAATTCGGGCTTAAATGTATGTAAAAGTGAAACAATCGCCGTATACATTTTTCGCTTTCCAAAAGGCACAACCACCCGCATACCTACGCGAATCTGTTCCGACCAGTCGGCAGGAACAGCATAAGTAAAGCTTGCTTTGAGGGGCAGTGGCAAAATGACATCAACGTATTTCATGCGTATCAAATATTTTTCGTGAGCGATGACAAAGATACACAATAATCAAATTAAATCCCTACAGTTTATTTGAATAAACCGGAAGGATTTACCGAAATTATTGTTAATTTTGCATTCGATTTTAGCAATCAAATTTACTATCATAATCAATTAAAAATCAGATATAAAATGTTTAAAACAAATCAGTATTTCGATGGAAAAGTAGTTTCTATCGGTTTAAATTCGGCAGAAGGAACTGCCACAGTAGGCGTTATGCAAGCAGGTGAATACGAATTTGGAACGTCGAGCGTAGAAATTATGACTGTCATTTCGGGCGAATTAACCATTCAGCAACCAAATGAAACGGAATGGAAAACGTATCGCAAATTCGAAAGCTTCGTAGTTGCAAAAGATGTAAAGTTTAAAGTGAAATGTTCGCAGGACACACCGTATTTGTGTTTGTATAAATGATGAAAATAGTTTTTTTTTAACACTTTAGCAAAATTTCTGAAGGTCGCTTGCTTGTGGTCGTTGAATAGGACGTTCAACCGCATCGAGAAGTATATCTTCACACTATTTTTTCAAAGTCTTACGCAAACGACTTGATAATAACTGAATCAACAGGGCACTTTGCACCCGTCGCCAAGCGAAAGACAGTGTTCTGAATATCGGTTGGGCGACGGAATATAACACACGGTTTAAATTGTGATGCCGAAGCAAAGCGAGGTATCTAAAAAAAATCACGGCTGAATTTCAATTACTGAAATTCAGCCGTGATTTTTTAATTTCGAAGTCAGGAGAATTCTTTTCACAGACCGTAGTTAAAGAAACTACGGACAGCAGCCAAGTGTTTTAGTGAGAGCAATGGTAAATAAAATCTATTTTTCATAATTTGACATTATCTGTATTAATTCATCTGAATACAAATAAATATCATCTAATGAGAAAATCTCTTTTTTAATCTCTTTCTTATTTTCATCAAGTGTAACAAAATACTTCTTACTACCATTCAGATAAAGTCGACAAATAGGCTTGCGATTATTGTCGTCAAGTAATATCGAAAAATAAACCTGACCATCGCGATATCCAATTCTTTTAATATCAACATTTTTTCTTAGAATAGATTTGATTATCATAAATGCTTCAATTTCTTGATCGGTAGTTACAATTTTCGACTCATCTTCTTTTGCTTGACTTTCGGCTAATTTTATTTGCTCAGTTTCTTGAACATTTTCTTTCTCTAATGCAGATTTCAGTCTATCACTAATGCTATCGCTAATAAATTGGTTTAATGAACGTTTTACAATTTCTGTAAACTGGGACATAACCTTCTCAGTTGCTTTTCCTACGTATACTTGACTTACAAAAAACTTAACGAAGTTAGAAGTTGGCTCATTAAGTTCTCTTGCTAAAATACTTTTAATCTCATTTGAATACTTTAGTTCGCTAGCCGAATTAACAATGCTGTTTAAATCGAAATATGACTTATGAAATTTTTTCAGTTCAAAAACTGATTGTTCTTTTAAATTGGTAATGTCAAATTCCAAAAATGGCTTTTCGTCCATTTTATTTTGATCAACCATGTCAGTATAGAATCGGAATTGGATACCATTGGTCAATAGACCAAACTTTGATTTGGTTGTGTGGAAATATCTGAATAATTGAGAATTGTGTACGTCTAAGTTTTCTCCCCACCATTTACATTCGATAAGAATAATAGGTTGTCCATCTTTTAAAATAGCATAGTCAACTTTCTCTCCTTTTTTGATTCCAATATCGGCAGTATATTCTGGGACTACCTCAATTGGGTTAAACACATCATACCCAAGTGTTTGGATAAAAGGCATGATAAATGCATTTTTGGTGGCTTCTTCAGTTTGAATTTGTTCTTTTAAACGGAGAACTCGTTCGCCAAGCTGTTTGATTTGATCTTTGAAATCCATGTTTTTGATTTTTTTAATGAGAATGTTTTTGATTTAATTTTTCAATATTTTTTGTAAGTTCTTCAATTTTAGCAGAAAGTTCTGAAACTTCATTTTTCAACTCATCATTATTATCGCTTATCATGGCATCCACAAAAATGGAATTTACCAAAGATAGACCTAGAATACCACTACAGAAAAGAAGTATCACAAAATACATTTTAGATAATACTGCAATTGTCATATTTGCTCTAGTGGCTATTAAATCGGGAATTTCGTACCAACCTTCGACTGAAAATAATCGAAAAATTGAATAAAATGACTCAATTGGATTGCCGAAATATTCTGGTACAATATTTTTAAATAATGAACAAGTTACTAATGAAACGATAAAAATCAGCAAGAAAAATCCAGCAAATACTATGTAAGATGCTTTAATTGCTCGGTGTACAGATATGACTAAATGTGTTACATTAGGAAAAAAACGGATAAGTCTAAAAAATTTAAATACACGAAAAACCCTAAATATCAATAAGATGTTTAATTGAATTATGTTGTTGCTAAAAAACACTATTGCTAATGATGGGATTGAAAGTAATACTAATATGAAATCGAGTTTATTCCATCCATCTGAAATGTAATTGTTGAATTTATATTCGTTAATCTTTATAAGCATTTCTACAATGAATGCAACTGTAAACAATGGTTCAAAAAAATCAAGTATAATACTCGAAAATTGAAATTCTTGAATGAAAATTAATAAAGCGTTCGCAATAATTAATCCCAAAATGAAAAAATCGTTTAGAAAAATGCGTTTGAATATGTTCATTTTTGTGATATTTGATACTTTTAGGCATAAAAAAAGCGTGGGACATTTAACTGTATCACGCCTATAGGTACGACCAAGCACCTCACAACTAATAAGTTAAAGCCCACGCCTTAGGCGCAGGCGTTTACTAACTTATTCTTGTTGTCTTAAAAATTGGTCGTTTTATAGGCAAGAATAAAAGCTAACGCTTTTGATAATATGTAATGCCGCTGTCGCTACAGCGGGCGAATTAACCTCTCCCCAACCCTTTCCAAAGGAGAGGGAGATTGCGGTTGTATTTAGATTTACAAAAATAGAGATATTTTTTTAATAAAAGATGTAAATACCGAAAAAAAAATGGTAATTAAATAAACCATTAGTGAAAGTGTCTTTTTAAACAGACGCCATCATTTGTGCTGAAAGTAACCGCTTCACTTATGCTTATTTGCTCTATTCGGTTACAAACCCAATTCGGTTTCTGGGTATTTCAATCATATTTTTGTTTGTTTAATGATAAAAGCATATAATTATAAAAAGAATTTTTCAAAACAGATATGTGTTTTAATTACCTGATTATGTGATTTTTATTTGGTATTTATAAAAAATTGTAGTATCAAAATAGGGGCTGAATTTTCAGCTTTTTTTTTTGTAGTGTTCTAATTGGGCTAGTAAATTGAAATTTGTCCGAAATGTGCTGCTATATTTGCACTGTTCAAAATTAAATACTTTATGAAAAAATCAACTTCTTATTCACGTACCATTTTCATCATTTCAACTGCATTAATATTCTCCACCGCATTGGGTTGTAGTGCTCAAAAGTCAACTGAGAAATATAGTTCAAAAGGAAAAATTGATTATAAACTTAGTCAGGAAGATGAAAAAATGCTGGACACGATTCAGTATAAAACTTTTCAATACTTTATGAAGGAATATCACTCCGAAAAAGGAATTGTAAGAGATAGAGCTGAAAAAAATTCTCCGGCAAGTATTGCAGCTACCGGTTTTGCACTTCCGGTTTACGCGGTAGGAGTGGAACGAAAATGGATTACACGGGAACAAGCTGCCGATATTACACTCAAAACATTACGATTTTTTGCTTATTCATCTCAAAGCAAAACTGATTCATTAGCAATTGGGTACAAAGGATTTTACTACCATTTTATTGGAATGGAGTCGGGAAAACGCGAATGGAATTGCGAGTTGTCTTCTATTGACACAGGGCTTTTGTTGATGGGTGTTATTTTTGCGCGGAATTATTACGACCAAAATTCGCCCGACGAAAAAGAAATAAGAGCATTAGCCGAAAAACTATTGGGTAGATTGGACTGGAGTGTATTTTACATGGACGAAAATTCAAAACAACCTTTTACCATTTCCATGGCATGGTTTCCCGAAAAGGGTACCACCAACTGGGGTTGGCATGGTTATACCGAGGGCTTATTTCTGTATGTGTTAGCTGCCGGTACAGGAATTGATAATCCTGAAAAAGCCTATAACGGTTGGTTGCGGACATACACTTGGAAAACTCCTTATCCGGGCTTATCGCACATTACTTTTCCACCGCTTTTTGGCCATCAGTTTTCGCACACATTTATCGATTTTC
This sequence comes from Paludibacter sp., assembly GCA_020049335.1. Classification (GTDB taxonomy): domain Bacteria; phylum Bacteroidota; class Bacteroidia; order Bacteroidales; family Paludibacteraceae; genus Paludibacter. The sequence goes on from JAIFKX010000111.1 coordinate 6,498, forward strand.
GTGGCTTGGCCGATCCTTACTTAAAGGGAAAAGGGATTGATTATTTCGAAAATTCGCGCCTCGCCACACTTACCCAACAACAATATGCCATCGAAAATCCAAAAGGCTGGGTTGGATACGATTCTCTGACTTGGGGTTTCACAGCAACCGATGGACCAGGAAGCAAATACAACTTTGGCGATAAGAGATTTGAAGGTTATGCCGGACGTGGGTCGAGTGGCAAGGATGAAACTGTAGGTGAGGACGGTACATTGGCACCCTATGGCGTACTTTCTTCGCTACCGTTTACGCCCGAGCTATCGCTGGCTACCATCAAAAATATGAATGCTAACTATGGCGAAAAAATATGGGGAAAATACGGATATTTTGACGCATTTAATCCTACTGCAAAATGGGTTTCACACGATTTTATTGGAATAGATCAAGGTCCCATGCTGCTGATGATTGAAAACTTCCGCTCAGGATTGGTGTGGAATTATGTGATGAAAGACCCGATTATACAAAAAGGACTGGAAACGCTTCATTTTGAATATAATACGAAATAAATAAGCCCCCCAACCCCCTAAAGGGGAGCATTTGGGCATAAAATAGGCCTCACATCAACTCACAATCATGAAGTTATTTTGAAAAAAAATTATCAATTTATTATATCACAATTTATGAAAAATAAATCTATCGTACTTCCTTTTATATTAATATTCAGTTTGTTAAATGCAAATCCACTTTTTGCACAGCTAACTACATTGGACGATTTTAATTCCACCGAGGGTTGGAAATTTATAAAGTCGGAAGGTGGCGATGTAAAAATGAATATTTCCACCGATCAGGGTCGTACCGGAACTGCAATTCGATTGGATTACGATTTTACAAAAGGAACTGGTTACAGTGGTTTTCAAAAAATGTTTCCGTTGCATCTACCCGAAAATTACGAAATTACATTTTGGATGAAAGCCAATTCTCCATCCAATAATTTCGAATTCAAACTGATTGATGCTTCGGGCGATAATGTTTGGTTTGTGAATCGAAGAAGCTTTGTTTTTCCTACCGAATGGAAGAAAATCAAAGTCAAAAAAAGAAATATTGAATTTGCTTGGGGACCAAATTTTAGTGCAAAACCTCCCCGAATCGACCGTATTGAATTTACAATAGCGTCGATGGTGGGCGGAAAAGGCACGATTTGGGTCGACGATTTAAAATTTGAGCAACTTCCACCCGAAACTGCAAACTATCCTCAGCCTTCGATTACGGTTAAGCCCAAATGCAAGATTGACGCTGCTGCTCTTTTTGACGGGAAACCCGAAACATGCTGGACATCGAAAAATGCAAAAAAACAAACAATTATAATCGATTTCAAACAAAAACGCGAAATTGGCGGACTTAACATCGAATGGGTAAACAATCAGTTTGCCACCAATTTTGCAATTAATTTGTCGGACGATGGAAAAACGTGGGAAAAGGTTTTTGGAAATGCAAAAAACGGAAATCAAAATAATATCATACGTTTTGAAGATGCTGAGCCCCGATATATTAAACTTGAGTTGAACCAATCCGCTGCTAAGAAATTTGGCATTAAGAACTTGAAATTTATTGATGCAAAAGACATTGACGGGAATAATAAATTCTTGATTTATAATGCATTGAATTCAGAAAAAGGAAATTACCCAAGTTATTTCCTGAAAGAATCATCGTTTTTTACCATTACCGGTGTGAACAACGATGTGCAGGAAGGACTGTTGAGCGAAAACGGCATGGTGGAAGCCGAAAAGGGGGCTTTTTCGTTAGAACCTATGATTCTCCAAAACGGAAAATTGTATAACTGGTGCAATGTAGACGTATCGCAAAGCTTGGGAAATTCAACAAAACCCGAAAATTTTCAGTTTGTTCCGGGTGTGAAATGGAAATTGGATAATTTGAACTTTGCTACCGAAGTTACATCGGGTGGCGAAGCCAACAAAAGCTCCAATCTGTATATCAAATATACCTTTACAAATACTACTTCGCAAGCCCAAAACTTTGATTTCTTAGTACTTTTAAGACCGTATCAGGTAAATCCCTATTATCAGGATTTGAATTTAGTAGGTGGAGTTGGTCAAATTAAAACAATACAAGGCATTGACAATAAACAGGTTGATGTAGACGGAAAAACGATTTATTCTACTTTACCTTTTCAGGATTTATCTACTTACAGCCTAATTGATGGCGATGTGGTTGCACTGCTTAAAGAACAAAAGTTTAATCGCCAAAGCTCCGTGACAGATGCCTCGGGATTAGCAACCGGTGTAATGCGCTACGGCCTCACTTTGCAGCCCAACGAAACAAAGGTGCTTTATATCAAATCGCCCTATTACAATACCAAATCAAGTTCGACAGAGATAGCCAACAAATTGGTTTCCAAAGAGTTTGATGCTTCGGTCAATTATTGGTCTAAAAGAACAAATCACGTAAAATTCAACTTGCCTGCTTCTGCCGATAAGCTGATTGATACTTATAAATCGCAATTGGTGTATATCATGATCAACAGAGATAAAGCAGGATTTCAGCCGGGTTCGCGGAGTTACGAACGCAGCTGGATACGCGATGGTGCACTTACATCGTCGGCATTGCTCAAAAATGGAATTGTGACCGAAGTGAAAGATTATCTTCAATGGTATTCCACCTATTTGTACGACAACGGAAAAGTGCCTTGTGTAGTAGATCGACGCGGCCCCGACCCCGTTCCCGAAAACGACAGCCATGGTCAGTTTATTTACGCCATTCGCGAGTATTATAATTTCAGTAAAGACCTGGATTTTTTGAAAAAACAAAACAAAAATATCCTTTTGGTATCAAATTATATCAAAACTTTAATCGACGAACGCAGTACCGATTATTACAAGAACGGAAACGACAGCATTCGCTCGTTGTATGGCTTGGTGCCCGAATCCATAAGTCACGAAGGTTATTCGGCAAAACCTATGCACTCCTATTGGGATAATTTCTTCACAGTCAAAGGTTTGAAAGATGCAGCCGACATACAGCATATATTAGGAAATGCGGCTGACGAAAAACGAATTGCCGATATTAAAGATACTTTTACGGTAAATTTGTACAACTCGATACGTTTGGCTACGAAAAACAAAGGAATAAATTACATTCCCGGTTGTGCTGAATTAGGAGATTTTGATGCTACTTCCACCACTATTTCACTAACTCCTTGCAATGAATTTAATAACCTGCCCAAACCGCAGATTTTCAACACCTTTGATAAGTATTACGATAACTTTACGAAACGTAAAAACAATACCATCGACTGGGTAAATTACACACCCTACGAAAACCGTGTAATTGGCTCGTTTATAATGCTTAATGAGCCTGAACGTGCACACGAATTGATTGCGTATTTTCTGAACGATCAGCGTCCGCAAGCCTGGAATCATTGGGCAGAAGTGGTTTGGAAGGACTACCGAAATGCCGGCTATGTAGGCGATATGCCGCATACCTGGGTGGGCTCCGATTTTGTAAATGCCATCCGCACCATGTTTGTGTACGAAAATGAGTACGATAATGCATTGGTTTTAGCTTCGGCACTTTATCAGGATTGGATTGATGCCCCGCAGGGAATGTCGGTGAGCAATCTGCCAACTTACTATGGCGAAATATCATACAGTATAAAAAAAGTTGATAGAGCCTACCACTTTAATATCACCGGCGATTTGAAATTACCTGCAAACGGTATTAAAATCCAAAATTTCAATGGCTCAAAATTGCCAACTAAAGTGAGTATAAACGGAAAAGAAATCAAAACATATACAGATAAATACATTCAAATAATGGAATCGCCGGCAAATATTGTAATTGAGTACTGATTTGCCCCCCAACCCCCTACTGGGGGCTAAGACATATTCTCCACAAAAGATAGGAGAAATTAAAGATACTACGTCTGAAGCCTCCGTCGGCTGACGGATTGGGGGTCGAAACTTAAAATTAGCTTGACGGCTATGGGGTTGGGGGCAGGTAAATCAATTATAAACACATGAAACACCCATGACCAAATAAATTAATTTGGACACATAAGGGCATGTTTAAAAACGCAATAAACTCAACTCAACCCTCCTCATTCCCCCTTTAGGGGATTAGGGGCAGGTAAATAATTTTTATACACATGAAAGAAAAAGAAATCACAACAAGCAACGCATCAAAAACGGACAAGATAGGCTTTACCCAACTTGCAGCTTATGGTGCTGGTGGAATAATTCCTATCGCCTTGTTTAATGTAGCCGGAATTTTGGTTGGTTTGATGGGAAACATCAGTTTGGGATTAAGCGCTTTTTGGCTGGGTGCTATTTTGATAATTCCCCGCTTATGGGACTCATTCTCAGATCCTATAATTGGACATTGGTCGGACAATACGCGTTCGAAATGGGGAAGACGAAGACCCTTCCTATTATTTGGAGGAATACTATCTGCCTTGTTTTTTGTGTTGATTTGGTTTATTCCTAAAGGCGAAACAGTTCAACAGTGGTTTCCGACAGATGGCGGCTATGAAGCATTCCAATTGGTGTATATTTTAGTTACTTTATTGTTATTTTTCACGGCAGTAAATCTTTTTGAAATACCTCACGGAGCACTTGGCATGGAAATGACCACCGATTATCACGAACGTACACGCCTTTTCAGCGCCAAAAGTTTTGTTGGTAATCTGTTTGCTATGAGCACGCCATGGCTTTTTTGGTTAGCAAATCTCACTATTTTCAAAGGAGTTGGAGGTACCGAAATGGATGGAATGCGCTACGTATCGTTGATGATAGCAGCAGTGTTGATTCCTTTGTCATTTTGGTGGTTTTTTAAATTGAAAGAACCCAAATTTCAATATATTGCCAAAAAACAGGAAAAGTCTGATTTCTGGAAAGATATGAAAATGGTCATCACCAATAAAAATTTTGTGATTCTCACCATCAGTGTTTTCACATTAGCTATGGGTTTCAATTTTGTATCCTTGTTGGGTTCGTATATTCCAATTTTTTATGTGTTTGGAGGCGACAAAGTACAAGGAGCATATATTTTAGGTTTAAACGGTACTTTATGGGCTATAGTGGGTGTTTTGGCAGTTTTTCCGCTCAATTTTATCAGCACCAAATTCGGTAAACGAAAAACATTGATGCTGGCTATGGTCATGATGATTTTAGCGCAGCTTTCCAAAATTGTTTGTTACAACCCCAATTACCCTTATTTAGTTTTTATTCCTACCATTTTGCTTTCGGCAGGTATGTTGTTCTTTTTCACCTTAGGCTCGTCGATGGTGGGCGATATTTGCGATGAAGAAGAGCTGAAAACAGGAAAACGTACTGAAGGTAGTTTTTATGCTATTTTTTGGTGGTTTATAAAATTGGGTACTGCTTTGGCAAGTTTTGTAGCCGGCGCACTGATTGTTTTCACTCTGTTTGACGAGTCGCAAGTTACAAAAGTAGATAAATATCAAAATACTATCGAAGAAATTACGACTTGGACAACAAACTGGAATCAATTAATTAATGATAATACATTAAATTCGGATGCATTTAAAATATTGAAAACTGATGCATTAACCGAAGCTAAAAATTACAAAGAATTATTGAAGAAAGAACAAAGTAAAAAATTTGAAAACTCTTTCAATTTTGTTCCTGAATATACTTCTCAACGTATTAATTTAATAAATGAGAATTTAAAATCAACACAAAATGTTATTGATAAATTGTCGGATAATGCATTTACGGTTAATTCAGTAACGAATAACAAACAATTTGTTCCAATAGAGTTAATACAAACGAAATTGAATAAATTATCAACAACTATTTTAGAACTGAAGTCATACCTCAAAAATAAATCGTTGGATGACAAGACGAAGAATAAAGAGCATTATTTGGAATTAAATCGTAAGATGGAGATTGTTGAAAATACGCTTCAAAGAACAAAAGACAATGTAAATTTAGCAGATTTAAAATCCAACGTGAAGGCGATGGAGAAAGAAATTGTTGCATTAAAAAAACAAACTCCATATACCTTGTTAATGATGCGTATTGTAGAGATTGGATTACCTATCCTATTAAGTATAATTGCATTATTTCTTATATTCCGATACACACTTACTGAAAAACGGTCGTTGGAAATTAAGGAATTATTAAAGGCAAGGAATGATGGCCACCAACCACCTAAAGAGGGTGTTAAGGGGAACTAACTCAATGAAAGTGTATTAATTAAATGTTTTAAATAAATCCCCTCTTTAGGGGGCTAGGGGGCAAATATGTTTGAAATTAGAGACGAGAATTTTGTATTAGATGGTAAAAAAGTTTTTTTGAACTCGGGTGAAATTCATTATTTCAGAATAAAAAAAGAACTTTGGGATGCGCATTTAAAATTGGCAAAGGAAGCTGGTTTAACAACTGTAAGCACATACATACCTTGGGCATGGCACGAGCCGGAAGAAGGTCATTTTGACTTTGATGGACATAGTTGTGCGGAGCGCGATTTGCTGGGTTGGATCAAAAAATGCCAAGAACACGATTTATTTTGTATTCTGAAACCGGGTCCATTTATTTTAGCCGAATATCGTGGTGCGGGTTTACCCGATTGGTTTTTAGATAGATATGTGCCCGAAGTAAAAATGCACAACAGCAAAGGTGAACCTGTAAGCAGCGATGGCGTGAGTCTGTTTCATCCGGCATATTTGGAAAAAGTTCAGGTTTGGTACAACCAAATAATGCCTTTGATCTATTCGCATGAATATGGAAATGGCGGTCCGGTGATTTTGATGCAATTGTGTAACGAAATAGGGGTTTTCTCGTGGTTGGCGCATCAGGCTGATTATAACGATGAAACCCAAAAAAGATTTATTGCCTATTTGAAAGAAAAAAATAACGATATAGAGCATTGGAATAAGCTTTGGGAAACAAATTACCAGATTTTTGAAGAGATTCAACTTCCACCCGATGGACGGGAACCTTACAAATCTGTGGCCGATAGAGGTCGGGATTATGAATGGACAATGTTTTGGAGGCGTTATTATGCCGATTATTTGAATATGCTGACCCAAATGGCACGCAAATTAGGTGTTTCCTTGCCGTTTTATCATAACCTTCCGGGATGGATTTATGGCAATGGATACGAATTCCCTGTCAATATTACGATGTACGAAGAATTATTTGCCGACCGCAGCGACATTATTTTTGGCGTGGATCATATTCCTGAATTTATGTCGTACCGCAACCTGCACGACGATCGAATTATCAACGATATAACCAACGCCATGCAGGGTAATAAACCATTGTTTGCGGCTGAGTTTCAATGCGGTTCGCGCGAGTACCATGTTGTTACTAATCCTCAGGAAATGGAACTTTTCTACAAAGCAAGTGTGGCAAACGGACTTACGGGATGGAATTATTATATGTTTTCGCAGGGTAGAAATCCCGAACGGAAAGGCTACAGCGGCTCTACTTTTTATTGGTTCAACCCGCTGACACCCGAAGCTGAAAAAACATCGGCTTATCCATTGGTACAGCGCATGGGCAATATCATAAAAACTGCTGAAAATATCATTGTAGAAGCAAAACGCCGAGCAGAAATAGCCGTTTTGTTTTATCCGCCTTATTACGCTACCGAACTCGAAAGGCCTGTGGATAGTGCCAGCGAACTTATTTTCAACTTTTCAACTATTCGTAGAGGAGCGTATTTTGATGGACTGTTAAAAGCCTTGCAAGTGTTGGATGTGGATTACGATATGCTCGATTTGAATAAATCGGGTTCAGTGTGGTCGAAATACACACAGATTTGGGTTTTCAGTACCGATGAAATGAATGCGCCGGAGCAACAAAAAATCGTTGATTATCTGCAAAATGGTGGAAATATTGTTCTTTTTCCCAATATGCCTGTTCGTGAAATGAATGGAACTCCTTGCAATATCATTCGTGATGCTGTGGGTGTGAAACCAGTAGGAACTGATATTTTCGATTCGGCATTGATTGATGTATTAGGTTCAAAAGATATTAAATGTGCCAATCCACAAATGGTTTTTGATGCATCCGATTTGAAAGATGCTGAAATTATCGCTCAAAATATCCGTGGGAAAATTGTAGGGTTTATGAAAGATATCGGAGCAGGAACTTTTGCGCATATTGGAACCTGGTGGGGTTTCGATACAGAAGCACACAAAGACGTTTATCTGAAACTGCTCCAGCTTTCGGATGCCAAATTACAAAACGCCACAACGGATAATTATTTTGTGAATGTGCGTGAACGCTTTACACCAAATGGAGAGGCCATGTTATTTGTAGGCAATTATTATAACGAAGAGCAATCGGTATCAATTACTTACACGCATCCTACGACGGCTGGAATGGTGAAAATGCCCATCAGTGCCGAAAAGTTAGAAATGCCAAATTTGTATGCCATTTTATCGCCGATTGGATTGCAGTTGAGTGAAAACTTACAACTTTTACATACAACTTCGGATGTGTTGAGCATAGAAAAAAAAGAAAATGAGTGGATAATTCAACTTTTTGGTCACAGAGATTTGCTGGGTGAACTTGTATTGGAAGGAGATGATATTCATAATATTAGTTCGGTTTATAGTTATGAGGTTTATACTGAATTCAGTTTAATGGAAAATAAATTGGTAGTAACTTACAAGCATTTACACAAAAAAGATTTTAGATTGATATTAAAATGAAACTAACAAACAATAACGGATTAACATTCAGTTTTTTAGCAAACGGAAATGTGCAAAATATCGATGCGGATAAAATCCGAATCAATTTAAAATCGGGTTCTCTTTTTGCACAGTCCGGTACGCAGATTTATTTACGCAAACGGACTGAAACGAATATTGAGTTTATACCTTTGTTGGGAAAAGGCAATGAATTTGCCATTTCGGATAATCAGTTTTTAACAAAAGGAGTGTGGACAGGATTGGAATATATTTGTTCACTTCAACTTTCTGAAAAAAGCTCTTCGTGGCAATGGAAAATAGAAATTGCAAACAATTCGGACGAAAAAGTAGAGCTGGATGTGGTTTTGATGCAGGAAGTGGGCTTGAAAAATGCAAGCAACGGATTAGTGAATGAATATTACGTGGCACAATATCTTGAACGAATCCTTTTGAATGATGAAAAACACGGAACAGTGGCTGTTTGCCGACAAAACACAAAAGAGGATTCCGGTTATCCTTGGCTAATGATGGCAAGCGCCGGAAAAACTGCTTCAGGTTTGACAGATGGAATGCAGTTTTATGGTAACTCTTATCGTTCCACCGGAATTCCCGAAGCGCTATTGCAAGCTGAGCTTGGAGGAAACTGTGCAGGCGAATCACCGATTATTGCTTTGCAGGAAAAACCTTTTGAATTGCAAAATAATGAAAATAAATCAGTTACATTCGTTTCTACTTATTTACCAAATCATACTGAAGCTACTTCTGAAAAAGACTTAGCAGTTTTAAATGAAATAATTAGTGAATTTTCAGAAAATAAAAATATATCACAACTAAATTGGACTAATACCAAGCAAAATTTATTTCAAACTGCGCCGTTTTTTCCTGCTGCCAATTTATCTGCATCGGAAATTGAAGAGTATTTTGGCAAGGAAATCAGATTAAAAGAACAAAATGACGGTAAATTATTATCATTTTTTTCAGCTGACAACAAACATATAATTCTGAAAGCCAAAGAAATATTGGTTGATAGGCCTCACGCACACATTATGCAGGCTAATCTGGCCGATGTTCCAACCGAAGAAACGCTCTCGACCACCTGTTTTGCAACAGGAGTTTTCAACTCGCATATTTCGCAGGGAAACACCAATTTCAATGTTTTTTTATCCATCAATACCAGTCAGTTTAATGCAAATTTGAATTCAGGGCAACGCATTTTTGTTGAAATTGAAGATGAAATTTACATACTTGGTATTCCTTCCGCTTTCGAAATGGGATTGAATTCGTGTCGCTGGTTATACAAGTGGAACGAAACCGTGTTGGAAATCAAAACTGAAACTTTCGTTAAATCACCCGTTGTTCAGCTGACTTTTAATGTGTTAAGTGGCGAAAAAGTTCGCCTTATTCTCACACACGATTGGGACAAAGTAAATACTTGGAATTTATCGCAAACCGGAAGTGGAGAGTTTGTCGCAAAACCCACACCTGGTTCTATGATTGTCGAAAAATTTCCACAGGCGGCATTCAGAATTGTGGTTGAAAATTCCGAAGGATTGAAAAATTCTATTCAGAATGATTTTCCGTATGGATTGGACGATTTATTTGTATTGGAAACTACCCAGACTTCACATTTTACTATGCATTTTGTAGGAGAAGTGAAAGAGAAATTTAATACGGAAAATATCAAAAATGAAGATGTAAAACATTCAGGAACTGAATTTTGGAAAGATTTGAGCAATCAATTGATCTTGCAATCTTCCGAGAAAAATATTGTTGCCATCAACGAAATTCTTCCGTGGTATGGGATGAATGCCATCACCCATTATCTTACACCTTATGGGTTGGAACAATTCAGTGGTGCTGCTTGGGGAACGCGCGATGTATCGCAGGGACCGATTGAATTTTTACTCTCTCTCGAAAAATTTGAAGCTGCTCGTAAGGTATTGCTGACCATTTTTTCCAATCAAAATCCCGTTGGCGATTGGCCTCAGTGGTGGATGTTCGATAGTTACAGCCACATTCGTGCTGGCGATTGCCACGGCGATGTGTATTATTGGGTGATTATTTCGTTGGCAAGTTATGTAAAAGTGACAGGTGATGTGAGCGTGTTGGACGAAAAAGTTCCTTATTTTAATGGAAATGAATTATTTACGGTCGACGAACATGTAGAGCGATTAATCAGCATGATACAAGACTCGTACATTGGCGAAACTGCGTTGGTTCCGTTTGGTGGCGGTGACTGGAACGATTCGCTTCAACCCAAAAATGAAGAGTTGGCGAAACGACTCATTTCGAGCTGGACGGTAGAAATGAATTATGAAGCTTTTTGCGATTATGTGGAAGTATATGAAAATGCCGGTAACCATAAACGTGCTAATGAGTTGAAAAATGTAACAAAAAAAATAAAATCAGATTTCAATAAATACTTGGTGAAAGACAATGTGGTGGCCGGTTATGGTTATGTAGAAGATGATGGAAACATCAGCGTTTTACTTCACCCATCCGATACACACACCGGAATTAGTTTTAGTTTGCTTCCAATGGACAGGGGTATTTTAAGCGGAATTTTTACCAAAGATCAAGCCGAATATCACCAAAATATAATTGATAAACATTTGAAAGGCCCTGATGGCGCACGATTAATGGACAAACCATTGAAATACAAGGGTGGAATTCAGGAAATTTTCCAACGTGCCGAAAGCAGCACATTTTTCGGTCGCGAAATCGGGTTGATGTATATTCACGAACACATCCGTTATGCTGAATCGCAGGCTGTACTCGGAAAAGCCGATGAATTTGTAAAAGCATTGCGACAAGCAATTCCGGTAAATTACAAAGAAATTGTACCCAATAGTAATCTCCGTCAGGCAAACTGTTATTATTCGAGCAGCGATGTAACATTTAAAACACGTTACGAAGCGGATGAAAAATACGCGGATGTTCTTTCTGGTAAAATGCGCGTTGATGGTGGTTGGCGGGTTTACTCAAGTGGACCCGGAATTTATGTAAGCCTAATTATCAAAAAACTCATCGGTTTTCGTGCCTTCAACGATTATGTAGTTATAGATCCTGTATTGACGAATGAAATGGATGGCTTTTCTGCATCATTTAAGTTTAAAGGACATCTTTTAAATTGGAATTTCAAGCTAATATATGGAAATTTTTCACCTAAAAGCATTGTTGTAAATGGAATAATCATATCGTACGATACTGAAGATAATAAATACAGAACAGGTGGTGCACTCATTTCAACAAAAATATTTATGAGTTTCTTGAAATCGGGTGAAAATGAAATTGAAGTAATAATCTGATTTTCTTGAATTGTTGTTTTTTTTATTGATTTTCGGCTTTTTTAATTAAAATTTCTTTTAAATTCTGACAAGTTTTACTCTAATGTAAAAAAAATATTTTAAAGAATGTTTTTTCTAAGTTATTATATATCAGACTAATAAAACCATTTAATTGTCTTTTGTGGGGTTAAAATAGGGTATCCCTTTTTTTAGTAGGGTTCATATTGGGTCAAATAATTTGTATATGCCTTAAGTTAACAGTTTCTTTGTGCTATAAATCGATACAAGATAAATCACTTTTTGAAAATGAAAAAATATATTTTAATACTGCTATCAATAATTTTGATTTTTTCATGTACTAAGAAAATTAGTACTAAAGTACAACTCAATCAAAAAGTTGATTCTGTTTTAAATTTGATGACTATCGACGAAAAAATTGGTCAGATGGTATTGTATGCTAGTGATGGAGATGTTACTGGTTCAAAAATAAAAAGTGGTCTTGTTGAAGATATTCGCAATGGAAATTGTGGAAATATATTAAATGCTTATTCAGTAGCATATACGCGCAAACTTCAGAAAATTGCTGTTGAAGAATCCCGATTAAAAATCCCTTTACTTTTTGGCTACGATGTGATTCACGGGCACAAAACTATTTTCCCAATTTCGTTGGGTGAATCGGCTTCGTGGGATATGGAAGCTATTGAAAAAGGTGCGCGTGTGGCTGCCATCGAAGCAGCAGCATCGGGTTTAAACTGGACATTTGCTCCTATGGTGGATGTATCGGTGGAGCCACGTTGGGGACGCGTTTCGGAAGGTGCGGGTGAAGACCCTTTTCTTGGAGCTAAAATTGCTGCCGCACGTGTTCGTGGATTTCAGGGGAAGGACAATAATTTGGCCGATTCGCTTACTATTTTGGCTTGTGTAAAACATTTTGCGGCTTACGGTGCACCACAGGCTGGTCGCGATTACAATACAGTGGACATGTCGCACCGTGTTTTCCTCGATACCTATCTTCCACCATACAAAGCCGCCATCGAAGCAGGTGCTATGAGCGTAATGACTTCGTTTAACGAATTAGATGGCATTCCATCAACAGCGAATAAATATCTTCTAACTGATTTGTTGCGAAGCGAAATGGGCTTTAAAGGTTTGGTTGTAACCGATTATACATCTATCAACGAGATGGTCAATCACGGAGTGGCAGCCAACGAAGCCCAAGCTGGATTGATGGCCATTAAAGCTGGTGTGGATATGGATATGCAGGGCGAAGTATATTTTAAATACCTCAAAAAACAAGTAGAAGATGGAATGTTGGATGAAAAATTGATTGACGATGCTGTTCGTCGGGTTTTGAGGGTGAAATTTCTACTTGGTTTATTCGACGACCCATACCGTTATTGCAACGAAGCGCGTGAAAAACGTTTGATTTATGCGCCCGAACATCTCGAAGCTGCCTTGGATGTAGCTAAAAAATCGATGGTATTACTCAAAAACGATAATCAGGTGTTGCCGCTTAAAAAGGGAGAAAAAATAGCTGTTATTGGTGAATTGGCTGCATCAACTCGCGATTTGTTGGGTTCGTGGAAAGCTGCAGGCGATTGGGATTTTATGAAATCGACACTCGAAGAAATCAAAGCCTTCAACGGTGATAAAAATGTATTTTTTGCCGAAGGCTGTAAAACCAGCGGAGATGACCGCAGCGGTTTCTCGTTAGCACTATCTACAGCTCGCAAAGCCGATAAAATTGTGCTGGTAATTGGCGAAAACTGGGAGTGGAGTGGCGAAGCTGCCAGCCGAACTAGTATTCAAATTCCGGGCGTTCAAACCGAATTGCTCGAAAAATTAAAAGCATTAAATAAACCAATAGTTGTGGTTTTGATGAATGGTCGTCCGTTGGATTTATCGCGCGAAAATCAGTTGGCCGACGCCATGCTCGAAACTTGGTACGCTGGAACTATGGGCGGAAAAGCTATTACGCAAGTACTTTACGGTGAATATAATCCTTCGGGAAAATTGACCATGACTTTCCCCGTTAATTTGGGTCAAGTACCTATTTATTATTATGCTAAAAACACAGGTCGCCCCATTTATCTGGAAAATCCGAAATACAAATCGCGCTATATTGATGCACCAAACGACCCGCTTTTCCCATTTGGATATGGATTGAGCTATACCACATTTGAGTATTCCGACATTCAACTTTCGGCAAATGAATTAAAACCAGATGGTGAATTAAAAGCAAATGTAACTGTCAAAAATACAGGTAAATACGATGGAGAAGAAGTGGTACAAATGTATGTCCGCGACTTGGTTGGTAGCGTTACTCGCCCCGTAAAAGAATTGAAAGGGTTTGAGAAAATTACACTGAAAGCCGGCGAAAGTAAAACCGTATCATTCAGTATAACACCAGATATGTTGGCATTTCACCGATTGGATATGAGTTACGGAACAGAACCCGGTGATTATAAATTGTTTATTGGCGGCAATTCAAGAGATGTAAAAGAAACAACATTTACTACCCCTAACCCCTAAAGGGGAATAAGAAATATTAGTACAGATTAGTTTAAAAAAAATAAAGACATTCGATAGTTTATTCTGAAATAAATATAAATTTTAAATTAAAAAATAACCGTATTTAATCACGATATCATGAAAAAATTGACAAGTATTATTTTAACTACATTATTCCTTTCCATGAACTTATTGGCACAGGAAATAATAACGGTAAAAGGAGTTGTAAAAGACAAAGTAAGCGGAGAAACATTAATTGGAGTGAGTGTAAAAGTAAATGGAACAACATTGGGTTCTATTACCGATTTCGATGGAAAATACACAATTACTAATGTTCCTAAAAACAGCTCTATCACATATAGTTATGTGGGTATGAAATCGGAAACGCGCGAAGTGAAATTGTCGACAACAATTGATGTGTTTTTGCAAAGCGACTCCCAAGGATTAGAAGAAATTGTGGTAGTTGGCTACGGAACATCACGCAAACGCGATTTGACAGGTTCCATTGTTTCAATAAGTGGCGAGATTTTGAAAAGTTCGCCCGACAACAATCCGATAAAATCCTTGCAAGGAAAAGTGCCCGGACTAATGGTAACAAACAGTGGCGCAGCTGGCGCAAGTCCCACAGTTCGCATACGTGGTGTGGCTACAACCAATGCCGACACCAAACCTTTGTACGTGGTTGATGGCATGTTTATCGACAATATCGACTTTATAAATCCGAATGATATTACCTCAGTTGAAGTGCTTAAAGACCCTTCGTCATTAGCTATTTTTGGTGTTCAGGGAGCAAATGGTGTTATAATACTTACTACCAAACGTGCCGATAAAGGTAAACTGAGCGTTAGTTACGATGGGTATGTGGGTGCACAAATTTTGCAAAGTGGCGACCGCGTAAAACTCACCAATGCCGACCAATTTACAATGCTTTATAACGAACAGTTAAAAAACGGAAATCCAGCAGCAGCCGATTGGGTTGGTGATTTATTGGGCGGTGGCACCGATTGGCAATCGTATATTTTTCGTCCGGCAACTATTACAAATCACGGCATTACAGTGAGCAATGCTACCGACAAAGCAAGTACTGTTTTTTCCATTGGTTATTTTTCGCAAGATGGAATTGTAAAATACAATGCCTATCATCGGTTCAATGGTCGTTGGGCGGGCGATTATAATGTGTCGAAATATCTGAAAATTGGAGGTAATGCTACTTTAAATCGTTGGGACAATACACCGGCTACAGCAAGTGTTATCAATGCCGTGCAGGCCTTGCCTACTTATGCTCCTTATGCTCCCGTCGAAGACCAAAATCCGGAAAATCTCGGCTCATATTACACGCCTTCGCCTGGAATTCAGAAAGATGTGCCAAACCCTGTTGCCGTGATGGAAATAAACAAAGGCAATGCGGAAAGTTATGGCTATCGTGCAGTAGGAAATGTATATGCAGAAATTAATTTTTTGAAAGATTTTACATTCAAAGCTACCGGATATGGCGATATTGGCTTAAATCTTGGAAGTAGTTATACGCCACGCTTCGATGTCAATAATACCATATCCAACTCATCGCACAAAAGCGAAAAAACATCATTTAAACGTAATTCGGATGAATATACCAAATATCAAATGGATTTAATCCTAAATTATAATAAAAAAATTGATGGACATAGAATAAGTGCCATGGCCGGTTACACAGCACGGGTTCAGGAAAGTCAGGGTTTTAGCGCAGGAGCCGACACTTTAGTCAATGCCGAAACTTGGAATGTAGTTCCCGAATTGCGTATGTTGAGCATGGGCTCTGCAGCTAACAAAACCAATAGCGACTGGTACGAAGCTGAATCGTTTGTTTCGTATTTAGCCCGCTTAAATTATTCATATACTGATAAATACATTGCATCCTTGACTTTTCGCGCTGATGGTTCTTCCAAATTTTCACCTACCCATCGTTGGGGTTATTTTCCATCGGTAGGTTTAGGTTGGGTAGCTTCCGAAGAGGATTTTATGAGTGGCACACGTGAAGTGCTAAATTATTTAAAAGTTAAGTCATCGTGGGGAATGTTGGGAAATGATAAGATTGGAAATTATCTGTATTTCCCGACCATCAACCCTCGTGGACAACAAGTAGTGGTAGATGGAAAAACATATTATTTACCCACTGTAAGCAATTTGGTAGACGAAAATATTCATTGGGAAATAGTAAGTGGATTCGACTTGGGTTTCGAAAGTCAGTTATTCAATAGCAAGTTGGCATTGGAAGCAGGCTTTTACACCAAAACAACCAACGATTTGTTGGCTTATGTAGCTCCTCCAGTTTCGGTGGGTACAGGTTTTGCCATTACCAATGCTGGTTCTATACGCAATTCGGGTTTGGAGTTCATCACCACTTGGAAAGATAAAATTGGGAAACTAAATTATAGTATAAGCCTAAATGGTGCGACTCTTAAAAACGAAGTGCTATCGCTAGGCAACGACAATTCCGATATAGTTACAGGTACTTATCACCGCACTTCGGTGGGACATTCGGTTGGTGCAATTTATGGCTATGTACAAGATGGTATTTTTCAAAATCAAACCGAAATTGATGCTTATTTACCATCGGCTTGGGCTTCGAAACCTGGCGATATAAAATACAAAGATGTGGATGGCGATGGCAAAATTTCTACAGCCGACCGTGATTTCATCGGAAGTACAATTCCTACATTAACTTATGGAATGAATTTATATGCCAGTTACAACAATTTCGATATCAGTGTAGATTTTAATGGCGTGTATGGCAATCAGATTATAAACACCAAAAAACTACCAACTTATGCGCAGTTCAACTATTACACTACTGCCCTAAATCGTTGGCATGGCGAAGGAACTTCTAATTTCGAACCCGCTTTAGATACCTCGCGTGGTAATAACTTTTTGCCTTCGACCAATTTACTCGAAAGTGGTGCTTACTTGCGTTTGCGTTCGTTGCAACTTGGTTACAATGTGGATGTAAAAAAATTGAAAAGCATAGGAATTAGCAAATTTCGGATTTTTGCCAACGCTCAGAACTTACTTACTTTCAAGCAAAATAGTGGATATACGCCCGAAATTGGTGGTGGAATATTAGATGGTTCTGTTGATAACGGAAGCACGTATCCTATTCCAACTACTTATTCAGCAGGTATTTCCGTTAACTTTTAAAATTAAAAAAAAATCATGAGAAAGCTAATATTATTTTTAAGTATTGTACTGATTGCTTCGGCATGTACCGACGATTTTTTGAACCGTTATCCCAAAGGACAGATTAATAAGACAAATTTCACATCCAAAGACACCTTAGATTTGAGTATTTTGGTTGAGGCCAAACTCGGACAAGCTTACAGCAATTTACGTGGATGGCCATTTCAGTGGGGAGGTTTAGCCATGAATAATTACACAACTCCCGATGCCGAAAAAGGGAGCACGCCAAGCGATGGTGGCGATTTGTCGCAATATAAACCATTGAGTTTTACGCAAGGTACGTTCTCGATTACCGATTATTATTCAGCTTGTTACAATACAATCTATTTAACAAACGAAGCCATGCCGCTTATTATAGCTTTGAATGACACTGTACCCGAAAAAACGAATTATTTGGCACAAGCATTTTTTCTACGTTCGGTTATGTATTACCGATTGGCACAAGCTTTTGGTGGTGTTTCGTATGTCGATAAAGTATTAGGTCAAACCGACAAAACACCTGCTCGTTCTACGCGTCAGGAAATTTGGAATGCTATTGAAAAAGATTTGAAATGGGCAATTCCTCATTTGTCAACTAGGGTTCAATTGCTGGCGAGTGGAAATTCAGGTCGCGCTACCCAAAATGCTGCAAGTGCTGTATTGGCAAAGGTTTATTTGTACCAAAAGCGTTGGGCAGATGCATTAGCCGTAACTACCCAAATCATTACGTCGGGCGATAACGACTTGACGACTCCTTATGCTGATATTTTTACGGAGGTTAAAGAATATGGACCCGAATCAATATTTGAAGTGTATTGCGAAGAAAAACCTGCCGACCAAATTTATATGAATAGTCAGTTTGGCGAAATACAAGGTTTTAGAGGTGTTCCCGATTTAGGTTGGGGTTTCAACGGCCCAAGTCAGGCACTTATAGCCGCTTACGAAACCGGCGACCCTCGCAAAGAAGCTACAGTTATTGCCACCGGCGACATTATTGATGGTCGAAAATTTAAAGCTGATGCTGCTGCATATCAGTATTTTAACAAAAAAGCATATACACGAGTTACCGAACGTGGAGTTTACGGTAGGTCGACTACTGCTCATGCTGGTTGGTTGAATATACGCATTATTCGTTATGCCGATGTGCTTTTGATGCATGCCGAAGCTGCTTGCGAACTTGGCAATACAACCGAGGCGTTGGCAAAACTCGAAATGGTACGCGAACGTGCCCGTGGAGGTAATAATGCCGTTTTACCAAAAATAACGACAACCAATATTGACGAACTTCGGGCTAAAATTCATCACGAAAGACGAATAGAATTAGCATTAGAATGGGAAAGATTTTATGATTTGGTACGTTGGGACGAAGCAAAAACTGCTATTCCAAACTTTGTAGTGGGCAAAAATGAATTATTCCCTATTCCACAAACCGAAATTGACAAATCGGGTGGCGTAATTACTCAAAATCCAGGGTATTAAAACCCCTAACCCCTAAAGGGGAATAAGAAAAATTAGCATTACAAAATAAAGAGACAAATGAAACAACTAAGTTTAAATAGACGAACTAACTTCAGCTCCCCTTTAGGGGCTAGGGGTAGATTCAAAACTAACTTAATTCACCTTAAGGGGTTAGGGGTTCTTTTTATTCTTCTTCTATCCTGCAAAGAGCCGGTTGTACCAACTGTGGTTGTGTCCAAAAACGATGAAACTTACGCTCCAGAAAAAGTGAAAGCGGTAATGGACGAATGGCAACACAAAACTTTTGATTACTTTGTGGCAGGTGCTTCGCCTACCGGATTGGCATTAGAGGGAAACGACAGAGGCGATGTGATTACTACGGGAGGAAGTGGTTTTGGAGTAATGGCAATAATCGTTGGTACCGAGCGTGGTTGGATTACACGTGAGCAATCTACTACTCAAATGCAGAAAATTGTTCGTTTTTTGGGTAAAGCTGAAAGGTTTAAAGGAGCTTGGTCGCATTGGTACAATCCCGACGGCACAGCGCATCCATTTGGCGATCAGGTACAAACAGGAGATTTGATTGAAACTTCCTTTATGATGGCTGGACTGTTGGCTGCTGAGAGTTATTATGCAGGAACTACGGCTGTCGAAAAGGAAATTCGTGATTCTGTTTCTTCGTTTTGGAACACCATCGATTGGCGTTTTTATGCCGGAAGCGACAATGCCCTGAATTGGTTGTATTATTCGAAGGAAAATCGGTTGACAATGCATATTAAAGGTTGGAACGAAGGATTGATAAGCTATATTTTAGCATTGGGAGCTCCCGAACCACACAATATTTCATTTGACATTTACAACAGCGGATGGTTGAATAATGGTAGTATCATAAATCGTATCCGCAAATATTATGATTATGATTTACCGCTTGGCGAAGCGTTCGGTGGTCCATTATTTTTCACACATTATTCATTTCTTGGCTTAAATCCACAGTCGATGGAAGATGCAAATGTAAATTATTGGCAACAAAATGTAGCACACACTATGATTAACAGACATTATTGTATTTATGCTGCACCTACAAAT
>JAIFKX010000281.1 GCA_020049335.1 Paludibacter sp.
AATCTGAAAAAACTTGGAACTGTTACCATCGATTCGAACATGGTAATTATCTGTGTGGTAGGCGATTTGCCTTCCGAAAACGTTGGTTTTCAGGCAAAAGCCGTTGCAGCCATGAAAGACATTCCTGTTCGAATGATTTCGTATGGCGGTAGCAATTACAATATTTCGTTTCTGATTAATGCCGAAGATAAAAAACGTGCGTTAATTGCATTGAGCGAAGGACTATTTAGTTAATGGTTAATTATTAATGGTTCAATGATTAATGATTAATGATTAATGATTAATGATTAATGATTAATGATTAATGATTAATGATAAAACAAACCAATTAACCAATCAACGGATGAACATATTAACCGATGAACTAATCAACAGATGAACTAATCAACAGATGAACTAATCAACAGATGAACTAATCAACAGATGAACTAATCAACAGATGAACAAATCGTACAAAAATTTCAGGACATAGATACTCCGTTTTATTATTACGATTTGGATTTGTTGCGTGCAACACTTACCGAAATTAAAGCGCAAAGCAGCCGCTCGAACTTTGATGTGCATTATGCCATGAAAGCGAATGTAAGCCCAAGCGTATTGAAATGCATTATGGAAGCAGGGCTTGGTGCCGACTGTGTAAGTGGTGGCGAAGTGCAAGCAGCTTTGGATGCAGGTATTCCTTCATCAAAAGTGGTTTTTGCAGGCGTAGGTAAGGCCGATTGGGAAATTAATTTGGGCTTGGAAAATGATATTTTCTGCTTCAATGTAGAATCTATCCCCGAACTGGAAGTAATCAACGAATTGGCCATAGCAAAAGGCAAAACAGCTCAGGTTGCGTTACGTATCAATCCGAATGTAAGTGCACACACACATCATTATATCACTACCGGACTGAACGAAAATAAGTTTGGTATCAATATGTCGGAATTGGAAAAAGTAACCGATTTGGTACTTACGCTATCGAACATTAAACTCATTGGTATTCACTTCCATATTGGCTCACAAATTACCGATATGAGTTCGTTTCAGGCTTTGAGTGTACGTATAAATGAACTTCAGGAATTATTCGAAAATCGTAATATCAATCTATCGGTGATAAATGTTGGTGGCGGCTTAGGCATTAACTACGAACACCCCAATCATTTCCCAATTCCCGATTTTGAAGCTTATTTCAAGGTTTTTCGTGAGCATTTGGAGCTTCGACCTGGCCAGACACTTCATTTCGAATTGGGTCGCGCTGTGGTAGCACAATGTGGCAGTCTTATTTCGAGAGTTTTGTATGTAAAAGAAGGGACTTCGAAAAAATTTGCCATACTCGATGCCGGTTTTACAGAATTGATTCGCCCAGCCTTGTATCAAGCATATCATCGTATCGAGAATTTAAGTTCGAACTTGCCCGATGAAGTGTACGATGTAGTTGGCCCAATTTGCGAATCGTCGGACTCGTTTGCGAAAGATTACAGCATGAACGCAACCAAACGTGGGGATATAATTGCTCTCCGTTCGGCTGGTGCTTATGGCGAAATAATGGCTTCGCAATATAATTTGCGCAAATTGCCCAAAGCGTACACTTCGGACGAATTGAAATAATAAACAGCCTCTAACCTCCGTCAGTGGACGGACAAACTCTAAAGGGGAACAATTTAAGAAATAAAAGCAATGATTAAATCATTGCTTTTATTTCTTGGTGAATTTCGTTCCAAACCTCGTCGGTCATTTTAGCACCAATAACCTCCACCACTTTTGCCGAAACGAGCGAGCCTATTTTTCCACATATATCGTGCGAATAATCATTAGCTAATCCATACAAAAATCCGGCAGCATATAAATCGCCCGCACCAGTTGTATCGATACATTCGGCCAAACGCGGTAAGACTTTCACACTATTTTTGCCTGATTTAACATAAGAGCCATCTTTTCCAATTTTCACTACAGCTATTTCGCAATGCTCCGAAATATGAATTAATGCTTCTTCGGGTTCTTTTCCGGTAAATGCACGGGCTTCTTCTTCGTTTGCAAAAACAATATCTACAAAATCTTTAATCATTTCGTTCAGGAAGTCCAAATTAGCCTCCACCACATTGTAACTTGCCAAATCTACCGACACCATTAAACCCGCTTCTTTAGCCATTTTAACAGCCGTACGAATTAAATCGTGGTTTTGTACCAGATAGCCTTCGATATGAAAAATATCGTAACCCTCAAACATTTCAGTTTTCAAATCGGCAGCATCAATTTCGCACGCAGCACCCAAAAAAGTGCACAAAGTACGCTCTCCATCTGCCGAAACCAACACCGTACATTTACCACTCGCAGTATTGCTCAGTTCAAGATGTGGTGTTACACCATTATTAATCATATCGCGTTTAAAAAATTCGCCGATACTATCTTTGCCCACCTTACCAATAAATCCAGCTTTACCACCCAAGCAAGTAATGCCATTAATGGTGTTGGAAGCCGAACCACCTGTTACCATTTTGGGTGAAACGCCTTCTAGTAGGGTCATAATCTCCTCCGATTTGTGGCCATCCACCAACTGCATACTCCCTTTTGGCAAGTGTAGAGTATTTAAAACACTATCATTTTCAATCTGTAACAAAATATCTGTCAGGGCATTACCCATTCCTAAAACTTTTTTCATAAAATTATTTGTTATTTTTGTGCAAAGATATTGCATATTTCAGTAAAAACCATTACTTTTGCAACGCATTTGAAGAAAAAACTTATGCAAAATTCTTCCTTAGCTCAGTTGGTTAGAGCATCTGACTGTTAATCAGAGGGTCCTTGGTTCAAGTCCAAGAGGGAGAGCCTAGAAACTCGTTACTTAAAAGTAGCGAGTTTTTTTGTTGAAATAATTAAGTAATCAGAGGGTGGGTTAATTATTCGGTTCAAGCCCAAGATGGAGAGCGCTACTAATCAGGCACTTACAATTATTTTGTAGGAGCTTTTTTTATGCTTACAAATACAACTAACGATTTTAGCATTATTTTAGCACAAAAAAAGCTATCGATTTTCTCAAACCAAAAGCCCCATCAAGCAATCACTAAAAAAAACAATTAAAGTCCTAGTCTTTGCTTTCTCGTTTTCTAACTTTATCAATGGCATCATTTAAGTATTTTATGAAGTGAAATCTATCGTGAACAACTTTGACATTTGGTAAAACTTCTTGAGTTCCATTCAAATATGCCTCCAACATATCCATTGAGATATATTCCACTTCATATTTTTGTCACTCACTTAAACTATTATTTAATAGGTCTTTGTATGCTTTTTTTATTGTATCCTTAGCATTATCTATAACATATCCAAGTCAGGGCAGCTCAATACAGTAGCATACCGATGATTTGATTTGTGCGATTTCTCATCTACACTTAATTACCTGTATATAAAATCTTTATCTCTTCTTGAAATACCACGTTCACTTGCAGTATGAATAATATTATTGATTAAACTAAAGCCACAACGTAACAATTCGGAGCTCTTTGTCTGATTTTTCGTGGCCAATAATACATTAATAGCAAATCTTTAAAAATAAAAATGTATGCCTTAATCCAGGTTTAGCCCAAGTTACATCCAAGCTTTTGATTTTCCCATCCTTATCTATAAGTCTTGGTATCTTGTCCATAATGAAACATTTATACTGCAAAATATCCAAATGTCGCCACCTGCGATAATCTCTGTAATCATAGATTCCGTTGTAAGAATCGCCGTTTTTTTTTCCTTATAAGATTCAATGTCGTTAAGTTAAGCCTCTCATTTTAGACGGCGAGATAAAAATCCTTTTTAATCCACCTTATTCGCTAAATCTGCGTTCCTATTTCTTTTTAATAATTAGCTCAAAATAGAATTGCTTTTTCTATCCCTTTAGATAGGTGTCGAGCCGGGTGCGATACATTGTTTTATAAAAATCTATAATATGTAAAGTATAATACTCATATTATGTAAAATATAAATGTCACATTATGTAAAACAAAACACTCACAATATGTAAAATAAATTATGTATCTTTGCAGCGAATAATTAGTTTAACTATTATATATTAGCACATTATGGCCTACATACAACGAATAACCGACATTGAGCTTCAACGCAAATTGCAGGCGACTGGCGCGCTACTTATACGTGGTGCAAAAGCGTGCGGAAAAACCGAATCGGCACGGCAGTTTGCAGCCAGTGTTTTGAGTGTGGATACCGATCCACAGGTGCCGCTATTTATCGACACTGCGCCCGAACGCCTGCTGCTTGGTAATGCGCCTCGCCTATTAGATGAGTGGCAAGAGCAACCTGTATTGTGGAATTTTGTCCGCCACGAAGTGGATAAACGGGCATTGCCGGCACAGTTTATACTTACAGGCTCGGCTAATCCGGTGGAAAGTGCCAAAATGCACTCGGGTGCGGGTAGGTTTACTATGCTCGATATGCGTACTATGAGTTGGCAGGAAATGGATTTTTCGAGTGGCAAAATAAGCCTGAATGCATTGTTGAATGGTGGACGTGTTGATGTTTTCGACGAAGCAACCGATTTGGAATTTATTGTTGAACGAATTATATGTGGTGGTTTTCCTGTTTTGCTGAAAAAATCGGTTGCGCAGGCTTCGGATATAAACCGTGCCTACATCAATTTGCTTGCTGAGGTAGATATGAGCCGTGTGTCCGACATAAAGCGTGACCCAGTTAAAGTGCGAAATTTACTGCGGTCGTTGGCGCGAAACACTGCTACAACCATCGAAGCAACTTCCATCGAAGCCGATATTTTCGAGAAGGACAATGTTCAAATTTCGCGTCCAACTATATACGACTATCTGGATACACTCGAACGCCTTATGATAGTTGAAAATCAGCCGGCATGGAATGCGCATTTACGTTCGTCGGCATTGCTGCGCAAAGCACCGAAGCGCCACTTAACCGATGTTGCGTTGGCTGTAGCTGCGCTGGGTGCTACCAAAAAATCGCTGCTTGCCGACCTGAAATTTACTGGTTTTTTGTTTGAGTCGCTTGCCGTGCACGAACTGCGGGTGTATGCACAGGCCAACGATGCGAGCGTATACCACTATCGCGATTCGAATAATTTGGAAGTGGATGCCATAGTGCAACAATACAGCGGCGAATATGCTGCATTCGAAATTAAACTTGGCATAGGTCAAATTGATGCAGCTGCCGCCAATCTGCTTAAATTTGCTTCCACAATTGATACTTCGAAAACTCAGCCACCCAAATCGTTGAATATTATTACCGGTACCGGTGTAAGCTTTACCCGAAATGATGGTGTAAATGTTATTTCGCTTGCTTCGCTGGGTGTGTAGGTTCGTTGTGTTTCATCAAGCGGTAGGGAAGTTGTGTTTCATCAAGCGGTAGGGATACCGCTTGTCCCTTACTTTTTTAAAAATGAAATCACATTATGTAAAGTGAAATACTCATAATATGTAAATTTAAATACTCATAATATGTAAAATAAAATACTCATAATATGTAAAATGAATTGCTCATAATATGGAAAATATAAATTTTATAATAATGATAATCAATGCATTTAAGTTGTAAATTGCAAATGAATAAATTGTAAATTTAATTGCTTATTTCATTAGCCATTTATTGGTATTAATTTCTTTGGATGGATAAGGATACGTGTAATTTTCGTCGGTAGGTTTCACGGCGTTTACCTGCATGGAGCTGCTTCCTTTTGCGGGTATGGTTTGTAGCGTGCGCAGTAAGTCGTTGGAGCGGAATCCTTCGCCGAGCAATTCTATTCTACGCTCGGTTAAAATGCTGCTTATAAGAGCTTCTTTAGTTGAAATTTGGTTGTTTGCAAAAATATAACCAGAATCGGAACGTGTACGAACGGCTTTGAGCAAATCGGTGGCAAGTGCCAAGTTGTTGGTGCGAGCAGCTGCTTCGGCATAATTCAGAAGTACTTCGGCATAGCGAATTACAGGTATAAAATCGGTGTATGGAGTTGCTTTGGCATATTTTTTTAGGTAAAATTTTCCATTATCACTACGCAAAAACTGCTTGCGAACATCTTCGTTTCGCCAGGTGGCATCACCCAAAATACCGTTAGGGTTAAGGTAATACTCTGAATTGCCGTTTAAAACATAACCCAAAGCAGCCTGTCCCGAATAGGAATCGGTAGCCGTCATGGGCATCGAAAAAACGGATTCGGTGGTGGTATAATCGGACGAAAATACGCTAAGAACATTATTGAGCTGATGTTTAACTCCCGAAGTAGCCGAAAATGGTGCAAGTGTCTGCCCTACAATTTTTTGCGCTTCTGTTTTTACCTTTTCGTAATTGCCCATAGTGAGGTAAACACGCGTTTTGAGGGCAATAACGGCATTTCGATGTGCACGCGTTGTATTGAGCAAAGGGGTGGAATAGACGAGTGGTAATTGTTGCTCAGCCACATCCAAATCGGCTAAAATTTGCTGGTAAACTTCGGCTGTGGTGCTTCGTTGCAAATTGTTGTTGGCCGATGAAGTTTCGGCATTTAGTCGCAGTGGTAGTGCTTTTGAGGCTCCGTTGTCCTCGTTGTACGGACGGGCATAAATTGTTACCAAAGAAAAATAACATAATGCACGCACAAAATGAGCTTCGGCTAAGTAGTTGGTTTTGATCGAATCGGATAGTACGCCGCTTGTTTTTTCAAGTCCATCTATCAGAATATTAGCATTGTTGATAGTAGAATAGGCAGCTATCCAAAGGTTATTTACATCCATGTCGCCGGATGTAGTCGCATTTCTCCAGGTAATGTAACCTGTTATTGGGTTGGTAGTTACGTTTATAAATTCGTCGCCGCGCACATCCATAAGTAGTGGATATTTTTGTCCGTAAAAATCGGAACTCTTGAGCGATTTGTACATACCGTTTACCAATCCGAGTATTCGCTCGGGTGTATCGAAAGCTACTTCGGAATTGATGGCTGTTTTGGGCGACAGGTTTAATAGGTCGTCGCACGAAGTTGTTGCCAAAAAGGCAAAAATTACGAAGAGTATTTTTAAAATAGAGTTTGTCATGTTTTTAAAATATTTTAATTGAGCAATATTAATAGTACGCTGATTTTCAGCATAAAAACCGATTTTATTGGTGTTATAATCCGTATTTAATCTGCTTTATCAGCGTTTTTCCGCGTTCCTATTAAATATTAATGGGACGCTGATTTTCGCTGATTAAGCGGATGGAAAACGGATTTTAATCTCGCCTTTGGCGATATGATTTTCAGCACATCAACATCAATTTATTGGTGTTTTAATCCGTATTTAATCCGCTTTATCAGCGTTTTTCCGCGTTCCAATTTTAAATATTAATGGGACGCTGATTTTCGCTGATTAAGCGGATGGAAAACGGATTTTAATCTCGCCTTTGGCGATATGATTATCAGCACATCAATATCAATTCATTGATGTTTTAATCCGTATTTAATCCGCCCTATCCGTGTTTTTCCGCGTTCCTATTACAAATTATTCCGTATTCTTTTCCGAGTTTATATCTTAATATTTACGCCAAAAGTAACCGTTCTTCCAAGTCCAACAGAGTTTTTATCTACACCAGGCGTCAGGTTTGAATTTCCGTTCGACGAAGCTTCGGGATCGGTGCCTTTGTATGCCGTAAGTAGCCATATATTAGAGCCTTGTACAAATACTGAAATTTCGGATATTTTAATTTTATTACAAATTTTATCCGATAAATGATACGCCAACATCAAATTATTCAGGCGTAAGAAATCGGCATTTTGCACATTTTCGGAGATAGGGAATTTTGCGCCATTCGAAGTTTGGTCGCCATACACCACACGTGGAATGTTGGTTGTTTGACCTGCCGATGTCCAGCGATTGAGTGCTTCTACGGTGTTATTCAGATAGCGCATATCGAGCAACGAACCGCGAGTGCCGTACATCACAGAATTGCCACCGCTATACGAAAAATCTATTTTCAAATCGAAATTTTCATAGCGCAAGTTATTGTTAAAACCGCCATACCATACAGGTATTGCATTGCCAACTATCTGATAATCGGCACTATTGATTGCCGGAGCCGTTGTGCCATCTAAAAATGTCCAGTTGCTTTGTCCTGCTGCTACAGCTTCGGAATACTGCACCTGCTGCCCTTTGGCATTTACAAAAATCCGTCGTCCGTTTTCTGGGTTTACACCGGCCGTTTTGGCTGCATACAAACTACCTACCGAATAGCCAACGCGTGTAATATTAGTGCTTTCGGACGAAATGTGCGTATAAGCTACAATGTCGGCATTGCCATCGGCCAGAGCTGTTACTTTATTGCGTACATGGGTGTAATTAAGTGACGTTTCCCATTTGAAATGGCTTGTATTTAAAACCTTATAATTCACTTCCACTTCAATCCCTCTATTGTACATCGAGCCAACATTTGCCAAAATTACATTGCCCGGAATACCTTTCGACGGCGATTGAGGAGCATTGAGTATCAGTCCGTCAATATTGTTATTGAAAAATGAAAAACTGAGTTGCATTTTACTTTTCATCATAGTAGCATCAAAGCCTATATTTGTCTGCTTACTCGTTTCCCAGCCCAAGTCTTTATTGCCCGCTTGCGAAATGGATAAACCAGCTTCGGAGCCATACACCGTAGCAGCATACAAATTCATCGACCCATAATCGGTTGGTAGGTTGGCATTACCCACTATTCCGTAACCCGCACGTAATTTAAAAAAATCAACAAAATTGGTTAATCTTAAGTTTTTGTAAAATGACTCTTCGGAAAGAATCCATCCTGCCGAGGCGCCACCAAAATTACCAAATTTATTACCTTCGGCTAATGCTGAATTTCCGTCGCGGCGTAGGTTTATGGCAAGTAATATTTTATTGTCAAAATCGTAATTTACACGTCCGAAATACGATACAAGTGCTTTTTCGGATAAAAAATTGTTTGCAGGCGTGTAGATGGACCATCCACCTTGGTAATTTTCGAAAAATGGATCTATGGCACCCGTTGCCTCTACACCCCAGCCCGAAAAGCTCATTTTTTGCTGTTCGTAGCCCGCTAAAAGTTGAATATTGTTTCGGAGAAATGATGCGTTGTATTTCAGCGTATTCGACCACACCCAACTGTTGCGCAAGGCGTACGAATTTGTAATATCGCCTTTTACATTATATCCTGTTGAGCCAAGTCGGGCGCTGTTGAAACTGATATTTTCGGTATTTATTCTGTCCAACGAATAATTGGTTGAAAAATTCAGATTTCTCAAAATATTATAAGTTGCAGATAAATTTCCGATAATATGATCGTTGCCCGATGTGTAACGACTATTGGCAAATAGCGCAACCGGATTGTAATAACCATTGGTTATCAAATTGTTAGCATTTCCAACTCGTCCAGCAGATGAAATATTGTAACTTCCATCGGCATTGTAAGCCGAAACATTTGGAGGTAGCACCATAGCCATTCGGGCAGCTCCAATGAGCAAAAATGCACTATTGCGAAGCGAACCTGTATTTTGAGCCTGATTGAAACTGTTGTTGTAGCACAAATTGGCATTCAATTGCATATTCCGGTTAATATTGTGTTTTATATTAAAATAAATTCCCTTTCGGGTAAAATTATTGTCAATTAAAAAACCCTGCTGATTGGTATAATTTGCTGATAAGTAATAGTTTGTTGTTTCATTTCCTCCGTCGATACTTAGGTGATGATGTTGCGAAATGCCTGTTCGGTATACATAATCGTTCCAATTTGTATTCACTTCACTTCCATCGGTATTGTAGGATGGAAAAAATAATGCAGAAGCTACTGAGGCATCATTTTCTTTCCCCGAAAGAATTTTTGCATTGCGTACCGCCTCATTTTTTACTTCCATGTATTGTGCAGCATTCAATACTTTTGGTAAACGTATAGCGTTGGTTGCCGAAATGGAATAATTGTACGAAACAGTTGTTTTTTGCGCAATCCCCTTTTTGGTAGTAATAACAATAACTCCCGCAGCTGCACGCGAACCGTAAATTGCTGTCGAGGCAGCATCTTTTAGTATATCAATCGACTCAATATCAGCAGGATTTATATCGGCCAACGGATTATTGCCCACATAAGCTCCGGTTGAAACATCGCCTGTAAAAATCGGTATTCCATTAACAACAATAAGTGGATACGAGCTTAACGAAATGGAATTTACACCTCGAATTCGAATTACCGGCGCATTATTCAGCACGCCATTTGGCAACGATATATTTGCTCCGGCAGCTTTGCCCGAAAGTGCTTGCTCAAAGCTTTGGATAGGTGCATTTTTGTTATATTCTGGCTTTAGTTGTGTAGCCGACCCCGTAAAACTGCCTTTCGAAATAGTATTGTAACCCACTACCATCAATTCCTGTAGTTTCACACTATCTAACTGTGCATGCAACTGAAATTGTAATAATACAATACTACTAATCAACATTGTAAATTTAATTTTTTGATTCATATAATATTAATTAATCAATTTTCATCTTCAATTTCGGTATCGCAAGCTGTGGCTCTAAATTGCGCCGGATTCATGCCTGTTTGTTTGCGAAATGCTTCGATAAATACCGACATGGATTTGAAACCGACCTCGGATGAAATAATATTCAAATTGTATTTGTGCCGTTTATCACACTTGCTACTTAATATTTTTACAGCCTCTTCGATTCGGAATTTGTTAATTAACTCGTTGAAGTGTAGATGTTGAGTACTCAAAGCACGTGATAGATACTCGCGATTCGTGTTGAGTTCCCGCGCTACAATTTCGGCAGTCAGGTCTTTTCTCAAAAATTGTTTTTCTTGCAATAACCAGTCAATCAATTCGTTGTATAGAATTAATTCTTTATCTTCATCTGTCGATTTTCGAGTTAGTTTTTTTGAGTTTAGTTGAAAGTGGAGCACCTCATTTAGCTTTCGTTCATCGTCGATAAGTTGCAGATTTTTCTTTACCAACGATTTTAAAATTTCGTTGCGCGAACGAAGTAATCGATATGTACTTATGCTGTAGATAAATAATAGAATTGTAAATAAAATACCAACTACAATAAGTATCATATAAATACGCTTTTCTGCTTTAATTTTTTTCGCTTGATTTTCTAATTCAATAAGGTTAAGCGTTGATTTATAAACAGTTTCGGAATTGTCCACACTTTTCTTACCCTGTTCTTCTAAGTAAGGAACTGCTTGACTCAGGTAAAAATAGGCTTTATCGGATTGTCCTGATTTTTGGTATAATTCGGCAAAGTTCAAATTTGCATTATACTGTAATTCAGGCAAATCCGAAAGTTTTGAATACTCAATTGCTTGCTGTGCAAATTCGAAAGCTTTTGGCCTGTTTTTTTCGGCCAAATAGGCTTTTGAAATACCTA
Source organism: Paludibacter sp. (assembly GCA_020049335.1). GTDB lineage: Bacteria > Bacteroidota > Bacteroidia > Bacteroidales > Paludibacteraceae > Paludibacter. Next base: position 11,334 of record JAIFKX010000281.1, read on the forward strand.
TGCATGCGTTACCACGCCTCAAAATATCGGTAATGTAACCCAATGGCATTGCTAAAGTTTTGAGGTAATAATGGCGGCAACTATCGTAATTTTGAAGTAGAAATTCAATTTCGCCTTGATTATTGTAGAGTAATGCCAGTGCTTGTCTGTCTGTTTGCTTGTTTATATACACTGCATTTTTCTTTGCTAATTCTTTTGCCTCGGCATGTTTCCCTTGAAATATTTTCATGCCTATCAGGTTTATGTGAATGTAAAAGAGCTCAATACTGTCGTTTGCCTTTTCGAGACCGGCTTTTGCAATGGTAAATTGCTCGGTAGCTTTGGCAAATTCTTTTTTATTGGCATAATACCTTCCTAGAATTTTGTGGTTAATAGCCACACTTTTCGGCAAATTAGCTTTTAGAAACAATTCAGTAGATTGTGCTAAAAATTCGGTTGCTAAATTGCTATCGCCTGAGTTAAAATGTATGCGCGCCAACAAACGCAGACTTAATGCCGTAGCGCGATTATCTATATCGTCTGTTAAAACCAACGATAAAACTTTGTAAGCTTCGGGGAAATTGCCTGAGCGAAATAACTGGAGACCATGCATGGCATTATACCAAAAATACAAGTTCCTGTCAAGCTTTATCTGTTTAATATCCAAAGAGTTAATAATTACATTAGCACTATCCATCTGTGATAATTCGCAATAGGCTCCAGCTCGTAATAGCAATGCAAAAGTTTTAACTTCGAAGTTCGTACTAGATGTTATAATTTTGGTGGTTTCGACAACTACTTCTTCGTTGTGGTTTTCGAGGTAAAACAATGCAGTTGCTTTTTCGAACACAAGCGGCATGTTGATGTCGGAATGCTGACAGCAGACTACAAGAAATAATACAATAGCAATATAAACTCGACGCATAAAATGTGGAATAGCGTAAATATACAAGGTTAATAAGTGCTAATTAGCTTTGTTCAAAGTTATGAAATAAGTTTTAATTTTAACGCACTTATGTTAATTCAAGCAACAAGATGCCCTGTTTCTGTAATGAGATGCCGTTTTCACGCAATGAAATAATAGAATTTATTCTAGTAGACTTTATTTTCAATTTTAAAATAAAGTATTAACTTTGTAGCAATAAAGATTAAACTATAATGAACTCACGCACTTTTCCCGAAATAATGCAACGCTTCGCCGAAATCAAAATCGACGAGGCGTTCGATATGATAGTGGCTATTGCCAATGGTGGCTTGGTGCCAGCTGGTATTCTGAATCAACGTTTACAATTGGAGGTAAAGGTGCTGCGGATAAATTTCAAAGACGAAAACCAACGTCCGCGCTACGAAAGCCCGAAGTTGTTGCAGCCTGTCGATTTTGATTTTAAGAATAAAAAAATACTCTTGGTAGACGACCGTATAAAATCTGGCTCGACCATAGTGGTTGCACGAGAAATTTTGAAGGATGCTAAAATTATTAAAACCTTTGCCGTAAATGGAAATGCCGACTATGCGCTTTTCAACGAGTCGTGTTTTCGGTTTCCGTGGATGGTTTGAAACGGAAAGGTTTTTTTTGTTACTTTCACAATTACAATCATTAGCATCCATTAAAAATGATTAATAATTCGTTGTTATCTATTTATAGTTTAGGCCAACTTTCTCGTAATTAATTCCCCATAACTTGCCTAACTTTTTGATAATAGAAAGTACGATGATTCCTTTGATTGACGACTTCGTTAAACGATTTAATCTTGATGATTTTGTTATGGTGGCCGATTCGAGATTATCATAAAAAATTCTCCGAAAGTTATAAAATTATAACTCAAGGAGGATTTTTTACTTTACAGATAAAAGTCTTGTCTTTTATCTGTATTCTTTGTTCTTTGCTTTCTTCTACTGTTTAACAATTTTATAAGTAGAGCTTCCCAGTTTATCTGTTACTTTAACCAAATATGCTCCTTTTTGCAATTTACTTCCCAATTCGATGGATTCGTTATTGTACATATCCGTAGCAATCGACTCGACCAATGCACCTTGCAAATTGTAAATTGCGATGGATTTAATGTTGCTGTTTTTCGATTTCAAAGTGAAAGAATTGCTAAATGCCGTAGGAAAAATTTCTACATTTACTTTGTAATCAGAAGTATTATCAATTGCAGATGGTGCTTCAATTCCTATCCAGGGTATACCCATGCCGGCAGTACTTTTGTAAGTTAGTCCGTATACATTTTTATCAGCCTCAATATTTCCGGCATTAGCCAAACTTCCCCATTGATGCATGTCGTCGTTGGCACGAATCCAGATTGCACCTTTGTCGATGGAACGATACATGGCTTCGGGGCTATCATTTGTACTTTTACCCCATATATAAATAGCAGGGTAATTTGTTCCCGGAGCTTCTTTGCCCAAAGCAAAAGCGGTGCAGGTATAGTTCGAAGTATTAGTAAACGTTTTGCCACCATCGGTAGAGTATCTTATTTTCCCACTGCTACTTATCCATATATGTCCTTCGTTGCCAATAGCATGTTTAATCACACTTGCATTACTTGTTCCTACATTCGAAATTGCTTTAAATGTTTTACTACCATCGCTACTCACATATATATAGCCATTTGCATTGTCGAATAAATAAAACTTTAATGGATCAATTGCATCGCAAACCGGAGTAGCATTAATAGTTGTTGTGCATAAATTCCAAGTAGCTCCTTTATCTTCAGTCCAGTAATGTTTTGTACCGTTGGCAGTATCGCTTCCTTTCCAATGTATAAATTTTCCATCGGCCGAAACAGTAACAGTTCCTGACTTAATATCTACGGGGAGTGCTGGTAATTGAGTCCATGAGCTACCATTGTTTTCGCTCAAATAAACTACCGAATAAGAAACTTTCACACTATTAACCGTTTTTTCTAAGTTTACTGTTCGTACAATTGTGCTGGGTTTTAAAGGCGCAAAGGCCATATACACCGATTGATTTATTTGTGAACTTGGGTATTTACTAATGTCGGTATGTACAAAACCATTTATATCTCCAAATGAAGTAATAAGCGGTCCGTTCAGCACACTTAACATTCCTTGATTCACTGCTACTGTTTCTTCCAAACCTTGCGAAACAACTTTCCAAACCGGCGAAGCAGCTGCAATGTTATCGGTCGAAAAAATGCCATTTCCCGATACTACAAATACTCTTCCGGGTTTATTGTGGCTCATTGCTGTGCTTCCGGCCCAGTGTAAAGCATGATTTTGCATCCAGCCTATACCATTGTTTTCCATAGTACAGCCTCCGTTTTTGGTTTTATTTACCCATGATGCACCACCATTTGAGCTATAATACACTTCGTCGCCCCAGCCCCAGGGTTGTTGCGAACTCCAGTAATTATAAGTTGTTGCCACAATTTTTAAAGGAGAATTTTGATCAACAGCAATTCCACTCCAGTTTCGGCCAGTGGCAGGAGTAATATTTAACCACGATTTGGTATCCATGTTGTATTTCACAACAGCGCCTGTACTTGTAAAGGTGATATATAAGTTTCTGTCGTTTTTCGAATTTGCACAGCGTTGTGGTTTACCTACAGCTACACCACCTATCGATTGCCATGTTTCGCCAAAGTCGCGGCTTACATGCACATTATTTCCGGTTTTAAAATTTCCTACATAAATCGTTGAACATCCATTGGCCGTTTGTGAATCTATATCGAAATGAACAAAGCTAAAGCTCGATTTCAGCCCGATACTATCCGGAAATGTTGTTACGCGATTCCAGGTTTTACCTGCATCGGTGCTTTTGAACAAGCCATTATTATATCTTGTACCAAAATATAAGATGTTTCCATTTGCTGGATCGACAGCCAAAGTTTCTCCTTTTTGGCGTTCGCTACCATTGCCGTCAGCTTTAAATTTCGAAGTAACATCTACTACATCCCACGTATCGCCACGGTCGTTCGAACGCATTACAGCAGTAATTCCGTTGTTCCAATAGCTTGTTCCACCTACTGCATATACTTTATTGGGCGAATTAGGGTCGATAGCAAATGATTCGGTACCCATGTATGATGTTTGTCCGGGCGAAACCCATTCGTGCAATGGTTTCCAGCGTTTGGTGCTTTCGTTCCAACGAAAAATACCACCTACGTCGGTTTTTGCATAAAATATATCGTCTTCAGTTAAACTTTCGATTACCGAACATACATAACCGCCGCCACCTACCTGTACGTAACCGTAAGCAGGGGTTTCAGCTTTTGTTTTATGAGTTGACGTTATGAAAGCAATAGATGATATAAAAGCAATATTAACGATATAATGATTTCGGAAGTTTTTTTTCATTTTAGTATAATTGTGAGTTTCCTGTAAATACAATATTGAATCTAATTTTTGTCAATTTCGTTATTACATTATTTGTGCGTAACTTCGACATTATAAAAATACAACGAATATGCTTATTATTGCTGCCTAAAATATTAACAATAGTTGCATGAAATAATTTCAACAATAATATTCAACTAATCAACTATTATCTTCGTTCGAATGTGAACATTACTAAAACCACCGAAGTTATGTTTGGTTTGAGTATGACCATGAGAAATCAATAATCGCCTTTCGTTAAAACTCCATCCATCTTCGACCGAAACTAATATTGTAAGTCGCAAAAAAGTAAGTCAGTTCCGAAGCTTGTTTCAAGGCATATTATAAGTCGGAATTACTGTTTCACAATTTTATAAGTAGAACTTCCCAAGTTGTTGGTAACTTTAACCAAATAGGCTCCTTTTTGTAATTTACTTCCCAATTCGATGGATTCGTTATTGTACATATCCGTAGCAATCGACTCGACCAATGCACCTTGCAAATTGTAAACCGAAACAGATTTTATATGGCTATTTTTTGATTTTAACGTACAGCTATTCGTAAATACAGTCGGGAAAATTTCGACATTTACTTTGTAATCTTTTATATTTTCTACAGCAGTAAATCCTTCTAATCCCATCCACGGAATACCCATACCGGCAGTACTTTTATAAACTCGACCGTAAACATTTTTATCTGCTTCAATATTTCCGGCATTGGCCAAATGTCCCCATTGATGCATATCATCGTTGGCACGAATCCAGGTTGCACCTTTGTCGACGGAACGATACATGGCTTCGGGGTTAGTTGAAGTACCTTTTCCCCAAATATAAATAGCCGGATAATCGGATCCGGGAGCTTCTTTGCCCAAGGCAAATGCAGAGCAAGCGTAGTTAGAGCAGGCTGTAAACGACACACCTTCGTTTGTGCTGTATCTTACTTTTCCGGCATTGTTTATCCATACGTGTCCGGCTTTTCCGGCAATAGTTTTTAATACGCTTGAACCACCCGTAGCTCCAACATACGAAACAGCTTTAAAAGTTTTGGCTCCATCATCGCTGCGGTAAATATAGCCATTAGCCGTATTGTGTAAATAAAATTTCAATGGATCAACACCATCTGGTACTGGTGTAGCATTGGTTGGCATAATGGCGGTTTTGTTCCAAGTTACACCCTTGTCAACAGTCCAATATAGTACACTGCCAGTGTTTGTGCTGGTGGCACGCCACAAAATGATATTACCATCGGCAGATATAGATGTACCTGCACCCTGAATATCAACTGGAAGGCGTGGTAATTCTGTCCATGTTTTACCATTATCTTCGCTCAACGAAACGATATTATATTTTGTTTCTACGCTGTTTACAGTTACTGTTTTATTTACCGAACGAACAATGGTAGAAGTTTTAAGAGGCGCATAAGCAAAACTAACTGATTGTGCTATATTGGCGGTTGGATATTGATTTATATCGGTATGAACAAATCCTCCAACATCACCCATAGTTGAAATAACCGGTCCGTCGGGTATGCTAATCATGCCCTGATTTACGAGAACGGTTTCTTCGAGTCCTTGCGAAACAACTTTCCATATTGGTGAAGAAACCCGAATATCTTCGGTCATAAATATGCCATTTCCCGAAACAGCATATACCAATCCGGGTTTAGTATTACTCATCGTAACACATCCTACCCAGTGCATCGATTTACCCTGCATCCAACCAATGCCATTGTTCAACATTGTTGAAAATCCTTTTTGGTTTTTTCGAGTCCAATTTCCACCACCATTAGAACTGTAATATATTTCATCACCCCAACCCCATTCCTGTTGCGATGACCAGTAATTATATGATGAACAGACTATTTTTGTGGGGTCGTTAAGTATTACACTTATACCGCTATAACCTCGACCCGATGCTGGCGTAATGTCAGACCAGTTTTTACTTAATAAATTGTATCTTTTAACCGCACCGGTTCCCATTGCATAAGTTACATATAACATGTTGTCATTGATAGATAATGCACATCGTTGCGGCTTGCCTGTGTTGTGCCCACCTACCGATTTCCAGGTTGCACCAAAATCGGTGCTTATATGAACATTATTTCCAGTTTTATGATTGCCCACAATAATTGTAGAGCAGCCATTTTCGGTAGCCGAATTGTAATCGAATTGTACAAAGCTAAACGAAGATGTTGTTCCAATACTATCGGGGAACGATGTTACTTTATTCCAGGTTTGACCTGCATCGGTACTTCTGAAAAGTCCATTGTTATAGCGGGTACCAAAATACAATATATTACCATTGGCAGGGTCAATTGCCAGCGTTTCTCCTTTCTGACGGTCAGAGCCATTGCCATTGGCTTTAAATTTAGATGTTGTTTCGAATACTTCCCATGTGTCACCGTAATTATTCGAACGTAATAATGCCGATTTTCCGTTATTCCAATAGCTTGTTCCGGCAACTGCATAAATTTTATTCGGGGCATTAGGGTCGATAGTCATGGCCTCGGTACCCATAAAAGAAGTTTGGTCGGGCGAAACCCATTCGAATAGAGGTTTCCAATCTTTAGTCGATTCATTCCAACGAAAAATGCCACCTACGTCAGTTTTGGCATAAAAAACATTTTGTTCGGTCAAGCTTTCAACAATGGAACATACATATCCACCACCACCAATTTTAGCATAACCGTAAGTTTGTGTTTGAGCAGTTATTGCATTTGTAATAAATAGGAAAAAAAAGAAGTATAGGATAAAATGAGACTTCTGAAGTGAGTTTTTCATTGCTTGTATATTTAAAAATTCTTTCAATAATTATTTTATCAAAATTAAACACTACAAAAATACTATCTATTGCACAATTTTATATGTATGAAAAAATTACAATAGGTATACAAAATGAATCTTATAAGGAATAAAATCGTATTTTTGTTTAATGTTATGATTTTAGACCTACATTGTTATTTTATAAATACCCTTATTTGATTTGAAATGTTGTTATTTTGTGTCGTGATTTTACGAAGAGAATCAATATAAAATAACAGAGTAAAAATAGTAACTTTAATTTTCTATGTATGAAAAGCAAAAACAAGCTTAAAATGATGCATTCTTTGGAGGATTATTTCCTTCGAAATGCAAAGTTGGTTTTGTTGTTCTTGTCGTTAATGGCAAGTAGTGCAACATTTCAAATCTACGCACAACAGTCCCGATCGGTGAGTGGTGTAATTACCGACGAAACTAATTCGGGCGTGCCCGGCGCAAGTATTGTGATCGAAGGATCGTCTACGGGTACTGTAACCGATTTCGACGGTAAATTTTCAATTCGTGCTGCATCGAATGACGTATTAATTATTTCGTTTGTGGGGTACAAAAAACAACGCATTAAAGTGGGAGATTAAACTACTATTAATGTACAGTTAATTAGCGACTCGCAAATGCTCGACGAAATGCAGGTAGTGGCTTTCGGTAAACAAAAAAAATCGAGTGTAATAAGTTCAATTACCACTATCGACACCAAAGAACTCCGCGTTCCATCGAGCAATCTTACTACATCGTTTGCCGGACGTTTAGCTGGTGTAATTTCGTACCAAAAAGGAGGTGATCCGGGAAGTGAAGAAAACGTAGATTTCTTCGTACGCGGGGTATCAACCATGGGCGCTTCGAGTAGTCCGCTTATCCTGATTGATGGTATCGAAAGTACCACTACCGATTTAGCTCGTTTACAACCCGATGATATTGCTTCTTTCTCTATCATGAAAGATGCAACTTCAACTGCTCTTTACGGTGCACGTGGCGCAAATGGTGTGATGTTGGTAACAACAAAGGAAGGTAAAGAGGGCAAGGCTAAATTCTCGTTCCGTATCGAAAATAACACATCAATGCCAACAAGTAGCGTCGATTTTGCTGACCCGGTTACTTACATGTTGATGCACAACGAAGCCACCAATACTCGCCGTATGAGTAGCCCAAACTTAGTGGAAGTATATTATCCCGAAAAAATAGAAAACACTATTGCCGGAACAAATCCTTATGTTTATCCTGCGGTTGATTGGCAAAGTATGCTTTTCAAAAATTCAACCAGCAACCAACGTTACAATTTCAATGTATCGGGAGGTAGCAAAGTAGCCCGCTATTACGTAGGTGCAACTTACAATGTGGATAATGGTGTATTGAAGGTAGATGGAACTAATAACTTTAATAGTAATATTAAACTGAATACCTATCAATTGCGTTCGAATGTGAATGTAAATATCACCAAAACTACTGAAGTTATTCTTCGTCTGGGTATTACTATGGATAATTATACCGGTCCGATTGATGGAGGTAATGGTATTTATCGTAAGATGGTTATGGCAAGTCCCGTCGATTTTCCGGCATATTATCCTAAAACAGATGAACTATCGTATATTCATCACGTAATGTTTGGAAATAAACCTTATCTGAACGGTTATATGCTTAACCCGTATGCCGACATGGTAAAAGGGTATAAAGAAACTTCAAAATCAACAGTAGTATCAACCTTTGAATTAAAACAGGATTTGAATGACATTACGAAAGGTCTTACTGCTCGAGCTTTGTTTACAACAAACCGATATGGAACTACAGGTGCAAGTCGCGCTTACAGTCCTTTTTATTATACAGTTGCGAAACAAGATTACGATCCTGTAGCAAACACTTATAAAGCTACAAATCTCAACCCTACAACCGGTCAGGAATGGTTGTCGTTTTCACAGGATTTACCCTTTATTTCTACAACTACTTATGCCGAAGGAGCCATTAACTACGATCGTACTTTTGATAAGCATGGCGTTAACGTATTACTGGTAGGCTATTTACGCAATTATGATGTAACTGCCAACTCGGATCAGATTGCAAAAGGAACAGCTTTAATATCGACTTTGGCTCGTCGTAATATGGGTATATCGGGAAAAATAGCTTACAACTACGATACGCGTCTTTTTCTAGAAGCCAACTTTGGTTACAATGGGTCAGAGCGTTTTGCAGAAGAAAATCGTTTTGGTTTATTTCCTTCAATTGGTGGAGGATGGTTAGTGTCGAACGAAAAATTTTGGCAAGATAATTTTATCCGACTTATTTCGAAACTTAAACTAAAAGCTACTTATGGTTTAGTTGGTAACGATAACCTGAGTAACGACCCTGCTGATCGTTATTTCTATCTTTCGGATGTAAATCTTTCGAATAATACCTATGCTTATACATTCGGTCAAAACAGAAATCTTTCGATGAATGGTGTTTCAATCAATCGTTATGCAAATGCCGATATTACTTGGGAGCTTTCTACAAAGTCGAACTTCGGTATCGAAATTGAATTGTTGAATGCTTTAGAACTTCAGGTGGATTACTTTACCGACAATCGTACAAATGTATTGATGCAACGTTCGTATGTTCCTACGACCCTCGGTTTGACTGATTATTCAAAAGTGCGAGCCAATACAGGATCTATTAAAAGTAATGGTATTGATATTGCTTTGGATTACAAGAAAAATTTCAAAAGTGGTTTGTGGATTACATCGCATAATACATTCACTTATGCAACTAACAAAATCACCAAAATCGACGAACCCGATTATAGTGCTACTCCCTGGTTGTCTCGTAAAGGTTATAATTCAAATCAGTCTTTTGGTTATATTGCTGAACGATTATTTGTGGACGAGGCGGATATAAATAATTCTCCCGACCAAAAAAGCAATTTTGGAACCGTTGAAGCAGGTGATATTAAATACCGCGATATTAATGATGATGGTAAAATTGACACATACGACCGCGTAGCTATAGGTTATCCTACTGTACCCGAAATTACTTATGGTTTTGGTGTTTCAGCGGGTTACAAAGGAGTTGACTTCTCCATTTTCTTTCAGGGATCAGGTCGCAGAGCTTTCTGGATTAACCCCAAAGTAACTGCACCCTTCGTAAATGCTTCAGCCGAAACAGGATCAAGCATCGCTGGTGCATACAATCAACTTTTACAGGTGTATGCTGATAATCATTGGAGCGAAGCAGATCGTAATCCTTATGCATTGTGGCCTCGTTTGTCAACTACTATTATTGCTAATAACGCTCCACCTACATCGTCTTCAACTCCTTGGATTCAAACTAGCACCTGGTTTATGCGCGATGGTAGTTTTATGCGTCTTAAAAATCTTGAGTTAGGTTATTCGTTCGATAAAAAGTTAATACGTAAAGCTTATATGGAAAGTGCACGTATTTATTTCTCTGGCACTAACCTGCTTACATTTAGTAACTTTAAATTGTGGGACATTGAAATGGGTGGAAATGGTTTGGCATATCCAATCCAGAAAACAGTCAATGTTGGATTGCAAGTATCATTCTAATCCCAAAAAATAAAACAGATATGAAAAAACTAATTTATATAGTTGTAGCGGCTGTAATGCTGCCTTTAATGAATGCCTGTGACTTTTTAGATGTTGTGCCAGACAATGTGGCTACTATTGAGCACGTTTTCCGCGACAGAAACTCGGCCGAGAGTTATTTATACACATGCTATTCGTTTATGCCTGCGCACAACAATTCGCAGTCGAACCCCGGTAATATGTTTAGCGATGAATTTGCTATCGACAAGAGTCTTTCGAATAACAACCGTCAAATCACCGAAACTGGTAACAATTCATCGAGTCCGATGTTTAATGTATGGGATGGTAATAAAAGTTTATGGTCAGGTATTCGTGCTTGTAATGTATTGATTGAACAATTACCCAACATTCCAGATATTACAATCGAAGAAGCTGCACGTTGGAATGCAGAAGCAAGTTTCCTGAAAGCATATTATCATTGGTATTTGTTTAGTCTTTACGGACCAATTCCAATTGTTGATGTAAATCTGTCAATTAATTCTTCAGACGATGCCATGCAGGTTTATCGCGAACCAGTTGACAAAGTGGTTGACTATATCGTAAAAACAATTGATGCTGCCTTACCGGGTCTTCCTTTAAGTTTAGGTGGAGCCGAGGTTACCGAAATGGGACGCATAACCAGGGAAGCTGCAATGGCTATCAAAGCACGTGTTTTAGTAACTGCTGCAAGCACTTTGTATAACGGAAACCCCGATTATGCCAAATTTGTCGACAAAAGAGGAATTAATTTATTCCCAACGGGCGAACCTAAAATTGAAAAATGGCAACGTGCTGCTACTGCTTGTAAAGAGGCTATTGATGCCTGCGAATCGGTTGGACTTGGCTTGTATAAATTTGCAGTTCCACCTGGAGTTAAAATGACTGATTCAATAAGAATGGAAGTACAGCCTGCAATGATTCTGGGCGAAGTGCTAACCAACAATGAGGCTATATGGCTTCAAACAAATGCATCGGGGATTCAGACATATTCAATGCCAATAATTTTTTATTTAGGTTTAGCAACTTCTACAACATACTACGGTGCTAGTGGTGTATATCCTCGCGAAACTGCATCGTTAAATGCTGCTGAATTGTTTTACTCTAAAAACGGTGTTCCAATTGAAGAGGACAGTGAATGGCAAACAAACAATTGGTATAATAATCGTTTCAAACCTGATCCTAACTTTTCAACCAGAAAAGACCACCGTTATTATATTAAAAATGGTTATCAGTCTGCCATTTTTCATCTAAACAGAGAAAGCCGTTATTATGGTTCACTTGCCTTTAATGGAGCTAACTGGTTTGGGCTTGGTATTAATGATCAGGAAAATCAATATTTTGTAAAGGAATATAATACCGATCAAACAGCTTCTCAGTCGGGTTTATTTGTTCGGAAATTTGTTCCATACAGAACGACAATAGATGCCAAAACTGCTAATAATCTACAAAATGGTATTGTATATTGGGGTTATGCTTTCCCAGTAATTCGAATGGCCGATTTGTACTTATTGTATGCCGAAGCATTAAACGAGTCGGATCCTACAAATGCTGATGTTATTAAATATGTGGATAAAATTCGCGAACGTGCAGGCCTTAAAGGTGTAGTTGAAAGCTGGAATACTTATGCTACCGAAGACAAAAAAACGAAATATAACGACCAAGCTGGTATGCGCCAAATTATTCGTCGCGAACGTATGATTGAACTGGCATTCGAAGGTCAGGGTGGTTTCGATCGCCGTCGTTGGAAAATCATGGATCAATTACTTACAAATGGAACTATAAAAGGTTTCTACCCTGTAAAATTAGAAACCTTAGATTCGTATTATACACCCGATATTCTGTGGACAACAAACTTTCAGTTCCGCGATTATCTGTGGCCAATTAAAACAACCAATTTACAGGTGAATCCAAATTTAATTCAAAATCCAGGTTGGTAATTCTTAATTCAATCAATTTATTTTTTCCTTATTTGTAGAGGATTAGGTTAATTAAAAAATATTATATTATATGAAAAAGATTTTTTTGATACTAATAGTAATCTTGACCATGGGTATCCACTCATGTAAAGAAGCTTTTGTTGGTCAGCAACCGGTTGAATTTGTAGCGCCGGACACTGTAACCAATGTAACTTACGAGAGCCTCCCAGGCGCTGTCCGTCTGACTTATAATTTGCCATTGGATAAAGATTTGATGGCAGTTAAAGCAACATATACACTTGATAATGGAACAAAAATGGAAGCAGCTGCTTCTGCTTTTAAAAACACATTGCTTATCGAAGGCTTTGGAAAAGGCGATAGCTTGCGTACAGTTGAAATAGTGTGTGTCGACCTCAGTCAAAATGTTTCGAAAAAGGTAACTGTAAAAGTAGAACCTCTCGAATCGCCCATTTATAACATAAAAAAGTCCTTGGTAGCAGGTGTTGATTTTGGAGGTATTTATCTGAAATGGAAAAATCCATTAAATTCAGATATAATTGTAGTGGTTACAACTCCCGATAAAGCAGGCAAACCAGAAGTTACTATTGGAGGAAAGTTTTACTCAAAAATCGATTCGGCAGTTGTAAATGTAAGAGGTTACGATACTATACCTCGTAACTTCTATATTCAGGTTTTCGACCGTTGGGGAAATAAATCGAAAATGGATACATTGAATCAAATTAAACCATTGTTCGAAGAGATGATTCCTAAAACCAATTTCCAAAAATGGAATCCAACTGATATACCATATCAGGAATATAGTGGCTCTTTTGGTATTGCATTGACTTGGAATGGGAAATGGGGATCAGTAGCAGGGGCTAACGATTGTTATAGTACTGCCAGTGGTGGTAACACTACCAATAGCATAACTTATGATTTGAATAAATTAGCAAATCCTGCAACAGGTAAAGGCTTTATTCTGCCAAGTCGTGTGCGTATTCACGCTCGATATACTCACAATTATACAGCTATTCCGAAAGAGGTTCGAATTTATGGTTCCACCAGCCCAAATGTATTGACAACCAATACAGAAGGTTCTGATGCTTGGATATTGTTAAGTCCTGAAAATGGATTTTTAATGGCACCTCCATCGGGTATGTCGGGCTTAACTCCTACTGCAGCTGATAAAACATTTATCGAAGAAGATGGTATTGATTTGATTTTTGGACCAGGTAAACCTCCAATTCGTTATGTGCGTATTGAGTGCGCTAGTAAATGGAATACTACAACTTCTCTTAAATCATTTACCTATGCCGAAATTACATGGTATGGTCAGGTAGTAAGATAATAATCTCTAAAAAAATAATTCAATGAAAAAAATAATATATTTAATAATTATCATTTTGAGCAGTGCATGGTTTATTGCCTGCGATGATGTGAACTATATGCACGAAAAGTATCTGGTTGATGGTGAGAGATTTTATATTGGTAAGCCCGATTCGTTCAAGATTTATGGTGGGAAAAATCGTGCAAAATTAATTGTATGGATTCCCGATTACAGAGCAAATCAACTAATTGTAAGCAGAGCCGATACTAATTTAGTTTACAAACTGTTGCTAAATTCAGTAAACCGAAAAGACTCTATGGTTTTCATTATTGATAAGTTAAATGAGGGAAACAATATCCTGAGTTGGTATACCGCCAATCAAGACAGTAGCGTATTTTCGATTAAAGGTGGCACTTCAGTAACAACCTGGGGTAGCAAATATGAATCATTCCTTACAAACCGTAAAGTGGTTTCGTCAAAGTTTAATTTATTAACTAGAGCATTTACTATAACATGGGATCCTGCAAATGCAAAAGAGCCTATATTGAGTAAGTATGCTATCGGACACGAAATTAAATATCTGACTGCTTCAGCAAACGATACTGTGGTTAATGAAATTTATGCCAGTCAAACTACGCCTGCTACGGTTTCAATTTTAAAGAACTTTCCGAAAACAGGTGGTACTTTTTCGTACAGAATGATGTTTATGCCGGTTGAAACATGTATCGATACATTCCGTACTGTTTACACTGATATTGTTCCATAAACAAAATAACAACTTCAAAAAAAATGACCTGACATTCGTGTTTAGGTCATTTTTTTTTTGCTTTCAGAGTCATAGTTCAAATATTGCTTTACCATTTGTATCCTTCAGCAAATAGTTTTTAAGAAACCCATTTCCATGAAATAATACCGTTACTCCTACTATTTCACCAATGCTTTTTTTGTAAGTATCTGAAAATCGGCGATTGTTATTGATAAATAGTTCCACTTTCTTGTTTCGGTTTTCCAATCGAAATTGCTGCCAATTGTTCAGGTCGAATGTGAAGTTTGATAAGTCGGTATCCTTGTTCGTAATTACCTTTTCACTCAGGTAATAATCAATCCAATAACTACATCCCGGATTAGCAAAGCGGAAACGTATTGTGCCCGTTGAGCCTTTAATATACAAAAAGATGGAATTGCAGCGAATGCCTGGCCATTGTTCAGGGTTTTTAAGAGTGGTTTCTAATGTAAACGAATCACCATTGATTCCAGTTTTACGATAATTGTCGAGGCGAAGAACAGCAATTTTAGTTGTATCTAAACTTGTAGCACTTAGTATCTTTTTTGTTGGATGAAAAACACCCGATTTGCAGCATGTTTCGATATTCAAAGGGAAATAGCGCTCTTTGTATTTTTGGTCGAAATAAAACGCAGAAGCCTGCCAGCCTTTCGAAGCTACATAAATAGGAATCGTATCCGAAATTGACTTGTTTTTGTTGAGCATTCGAACTTTAAATAAACCCGGATATTGGAAATAATAGGTTGTTTTTTGGGAATTACCATTTACCACATAAACAGGAGGATACTCTTCGTCGAATAATATTTTAATACTATCTGTTGTGTTGGGGGTAGTGTATTCAAAAAAAGCAGTTTTTGGATTTTCACCTTCGGTTTTAATCAACTTTAAAGTGCCGTTTAATGCATTGTTTTTGGTTTCTTTTGGAACAAATAAAACAAATAATACACTAATAAGCAA
>JAIFKX010000124.1 GCA_020049335.1 Paludibacter sp.
TTGGGTAGTTACCAAAGTGGCCAACTGGGGCTGACTGTAACTCAGCTGTCTTTCGACTTCGGAGGTTCGAATCCTTCACTGCCCACAAAATGACCCCCGTCCCCTAAAGGGGTGTCATCTTAAAATTCCCCTTTAGGGGTTAGGGGTAAATTGCGAAAGTAGCTCAGTTGATAGAGCATTAGCCTTCCAAGCTGAGGGTCGCGGGTTTGAGTCCCGTCTTTCGCTCTTGTTAGGAGATTAGAGAGAATAAAATTATACGGAGTCTTGGGTTTTTAAATCTTTGTTCTTAAATTTTTATTCTTCGTTCTGAAAATGCTGTTGTAGCTCAGTGGTAGAGCACTTCCTTGGTAAGGAAGAGGTCGCGAGTTCAATTCTCATCAACAGCTCAAATTAGTAAGCTTTTATAAAACATATAATTAATTTTTAAAATAATCTTTGAGTTATGGCAAAAGAAAAATTTGACAGGTCGAAACCTCACGTAAACGTAGGTACCATTGGTCACGTAGACCATGGTAAAACAACTTTGACCGCTGCTATTACAACAGTATTAGCAAAAAAAGGACTTTCTGAATTGCGTTCTTTCGATTCTATCGATAATGCACCAGAAGAAAAAGAGCGTGGTATTACTATCAACACTGCCCACGTTGAATATCAAACAGCATTGCGTCATTATGCGCACGTTGACTGTCCGGGTCACGCCGACTACGTTAAAAACATGGTAACTGGTGCTGCTCAAATGGATGGTGCTATCATTGTAGTTGCTGCTACTGATGGTCCAATGCCACAAACACGTGAACACATTCTGTTAGCTCGTCAGGTAAACGTTCCTCGTTTGGTTATTTTTATGAACAAATGTGATCAGGTTGACGACGAAGAAATGTTGGAATTGGTAGAAATGGAAATGCGCGAATTGCTTTCGTTCTACGATTTTGATGGTGACAATACTCCAGTAATCCGTGGTTCTGCTCTTGGTGGCTTGAATGGCGTACAAGAATGGGAAGATAAAATCATGGAATTGATGGATGCTGTTGATACTTGGATTGAGTTGCCAGTACGTGATGTTGATAAACCATTCTTGATGCCAGTTGAAGACGTATTCTCGATTACAGGTCGTGGTACTGTTGCAACTGGACGTATCGAAACAGGTAAAATTAAAACAGGTGAAGAAGTTCAAATCATCGGATTAGGCTCAACAGCTCTTAAATCTGTAGTAACAGGTGTTGAAATGTTCCGCAAAATTTTGGATGATGGACAAGCTGGTGACAACGTAGGTTTATTGCTTCGTGGTATCGATAAAGAAAGTATCAAACGTGGTATGGTTATTACCCATCCGGGAAAAGTAACTCCTCATACTACTTTCAAAGCTGCTGCTTATATCTTGAAAAAAGAAGAAGGTGGTCGTCACACTCCATTCCACAACCGTTATCGTCCACAGTTCTATATCCGTACATTGGATGTAACAGGTGAAATTACTTTACCTGAAGGAACTGAAATGGTAATGCCAGGTGATAACTTGGAATTGACAGTAACATTAATTTACCCAGTAGCTTGTAACGTAGGTCTTCGTTTCGCTATCCGCGAAGGTGGACGTACAGTAGGTTCAGGTCAGATTACTGAATTGTTAGACTAAGACCCCTAATCCCCTAAAGGGGACTAAAATAAAAACAAAACCTTCAACTCCCCTTTAGGAGTTGGGGGTCACACACGGGCGTAGCTCAGTTGGTAGAGCACTGGTCTCCAAAACCAGGTGTCGGGAGTTCGAGCCTCTCTGCCCGTGCTTATTCTATTTTAATAAATATGAAGATAATAAACTATATCAAAGAGTCTTATTCAGAACTTGTTCAGAAAGTTTCGTGGCCATCACGTGCCGAACTTACGAATAGTGCTGTGATAGTATTGATAGCTTCCATCATACTTGCACTGTTAGTTTGGGTTATGGACTTAGGTTTTGAAAAGATCATGACGATTATCTACGATTCACTGTCGTAAATTTTTTAACAAGGAGGAACAAAAGTGTCAGAGACAACAAATTTTAAATGGTATGTTCTCCGCGCCATTAGTGGTAAGGAGGCAAAAGTAAAAGAGTATATTGAGGCAGAAATGAAAAATTCTGACCTTAGTGAATATGTTGCTCAGGTATTAATTCCAACCGAAAAAGTTTATCAGATTCGTAACGGCAAAAAAATTACAAAAGAACGTAGTTGTATGCCGGGATATATCTTGATTGAGGCTAATCTGATTGGTGAAATCCCTCATCGTCTTCGCAATACACCGAATGTAATCGGCTTCCTGCAAGAAAAAAGTCAAACTCCAATACCTGTTCGCCAATCAGAGGTGAATCGTATATTAGGACGTGTAGACGACATGCAAGAAGTGGGTGAAGAAATGCTGACCCCATACATTGTGGGCGAAAGTGTTAAGGTGATTTCGGGTCCGTTTTCGGGCTTGAGCGGTATCATTGAGGAAGTACACCCAGATAAGAAGAAGCTCAAAGTTATGGTTTTGATATTCGGACGGAAAACTCCGCTCGAATTATCGTTTACGCAAGTAGAAAAGGAATAGTTTTAGGTACGTTACATACCGTTCCCATTCCCAAAAAACAACAAATAAAAGATTATTATGGCTAAAGAAATTGCTGGACTTATTAAATTACAGATTAAAGGAGGGGCTGCAAATCCATCTCCACCCGTAGGACCTGCATTAGGCTCGAAAGGTATCAACATTATGGAGTTTTGCAAACAATTCAATGCCAGAACCCAGGATAAACCGGGCAAAATTTTACCTGTTGTTATCACCTACTATTCAGATAAATCGTTCGACTTTGTTGTCAAAACACCACCCGTAGCTATTCAATTATTGGAAGCTACGAAATTAAAAAGTGGATCGGCTGAACCTAACCGCAAAAAAGTGGCTGAAATCACTTGGATGCAGGTACAGCAGATTGCAACTGACAAAATGGTCGATTTGAATTGTTTTGGATTAGAGGCTGCCATGAAAATGGTTGCCGGTACAGCGAGAAGTATGGGTATTACCGTAAAAGGTAGTTTTTCAATTAATAATTAAACTTCAATTAAAAAATGAGTAAACTGACAAAAAAACAAAAGTTGGCTGCAGAGAAAATTGAAGCAGGAAAAGCCTATACACTAAAGGAAGCAACTACATTAGTAAAAGAGATTTCTACTACTAAGTTCGACGCTTCTGTCGATATCGATGTACGATTAGGTGTTGACCCACGTAAAGCCAATCAAATGGTACGCGGCGTAGTGTCGTTACCAAATGGAACCGGAAAACAAGTGAGGGTTCTTGCATTATGTACTCCCGATCAGGAAGCAGCTGCTAAAGAAGCAGGAGCAGACTACGTAGGACTCGATGAATATATCGATAAAATTAAGGGAGGTTGGACAGATGTTGATGTTATCATCACCATGCCTGCTATCATGGGTAAATTAGGCGCTTTAGGTCGTGTTCTTGGTCCACGTGGATTGATGCCCAACCCTAAAAGTGGTACTGTTACAAACGAAGTAGGTAAAGCTGTTAAAGAAGTAAAACAAGGGAAAATCGACTTTAAAGTTGATAAATATGGTATTGTGCATACATCGGTAGGGAAAGTATCTTTCACTCCTGAAATGTTAATTCAAAATGCCAAAGAATTTGTGAATACTTTGATGAAGCTAAAACCAACTTCTGCTAAAGGTACTTATGTTAAGAGCATTTATCTTTCGAGCACCATGAGTGCGGGTATTAAAATCGACCCAAAATCAATTGAAGAATAAAATTAACAATTATGAAAAAGGAAGATAAAAGCGCTATTATAAAACAACTTGAGTCAACTATCAATGAGTATGCTCACTTCTATTTAGCTGATATTGGTGGTTTAAACGCTGCTGAAACAAGCGAACTACGTCGTGTGTGTTACAAACAAGATATTAAACTTGTGGTTGTAAAAAACACATTGCTTCAAAAAGCTCTCGAAAGTTCTACGGTCGATTTCACTGAAATCTACGGATCTTTAACAGGAGCAACATCGATGTTACTTTCGAATATAGGAAATGCACCTGCTTTGCTGATAAAAGATTTCAGCAGATTAAGCAAAAGCAAAAAACCAGTTTTGAAAGCTGCTTATGTAGAAGAAAGTTTCTATATTGGCGAAAATCAACTCGATGCTTTGATAAGCATAAAGAGCAAAAACGTTTTAATTGGCGAGCTTATTGGCTTATTGCAATCGCCAGCTAAGAATGTGGTGTCCGCACTCCAATCAGGAGGAACAACTATCCACGGCGTGTTAAAAACATTGTCGGAGAGATAATTCAACAAAATTAAATTAAAAAAACAAATTTCATAAAATAAAAGTAAAATGGCAGATTTGAAAGCTTTTGCAGAACAATTGGTTAACTTAACAGTTAAAGAAGTAAATGAGTTAGCTCAAATTTTGAAAGACGGCAGGTCCTGCCGCAGCTGCTGCTGAAGTAGTTGAAGAAAAAACTTCTTTCGATGTAATATTGAAAGCAGCCGGCGCTAATAAATTAGCAATCGTTAAAATGGTTAAAGAATTAACAGGTCTTGGCTTGAAAGAAGCGAAAGATTTAGTTGATTCAGCACCTTCGGCTATTAAAGAAGGTGTAACAAAAGACGAAGCTGAAGCCCTCAAAAAATCGTTGACAGAAGGCGGAGCTGAAGTTGAACTTAAATAATTTCACCTGATTATCAGGCTTTTGGTTTAGATTCCCTCTACAAGAGGGATTCTAAACCTTTTCTTGTCTTTAACAAATTGAGTTCACTGTATCAAAATAACCCTCTTTGAAAATGTCTTCAAAAATCCAATCACAAAGAATCAATTTTGCTTCAATCAAAAATCAGTTGGAATATCCTGATTTTTTGGAAGTGCAATTAAAATCTTTCCAAGACTTTTTTCAGATGGACACATCACCTGAAAAAAGAAAATCAGAAGGTTTATACAAAGTATTTACCGAAAATTTCCCCATTGCCGATACACGCAATAACTTTATATTAGAGTTTTTAGATTATTATGTTGATCCACCTCGTTATGCCATTGAAGAGTGCGTTGAACGTGGATTAACTTATAGTGTGCCTTTAAAGGCAAAACTCAAACTTTACTGTACCGATCCTGATCACGAAGATTTCGATACTGTTATACAGGATGTTTATTTAGGGCCTATTCCCTACATGACGCCCAAAGGAACATTTGTGATAAATGGTGCAGAACGTGTTATTGTATCACAGCTTCATCGCTCACCGGGGGTGTTTTTCGGACAAAGTATGCATGCTAATGGTACTAAATTGTACTCGGCTCGTATTATTCCTTTCCGTGGATCATGGATTGAATTTGCTACGGATATTAACAACGTGATGTATGCTTATATCGACCGCAAAAAGAAATTACCTGTAACTACCTTATTACGTGCCATTGGTTTCGAGAGTGATAAAGATATTCTTGAAATTTTTAATTTGGCCGAGGAACTTAAAGTAAGCAAAGCCAGCCTTAAAAAAGCAGTTGGTCAGAAACTTGCTGCCCGTGTTTTGAAGACATGGATTGAAGATTTTGTGGATGAAGATACCGGTGAAGTTGTAAGTATAGAACGTAATGAGGTTATTATTGATCGTGAAACGATTATTGATAATAGTCATATTGACCAAATTATTGAATCGGGATCTCAAACTATTTTGTTGCACAACCCCGAAGCCAATCAAAATGATTTTGCAATTATTTACAATACATTGCAAAAAGACCCAAGTAATTCTGAAAAAGAAGCGGTATTGTATATCTACCGTCAGTTGCGTAACGCTGTTCCTGCTGATGATTCAACTGCACGTGAGGTAATCAACAACTTGTTCTTTTCCGAAAAACGATATGATTTGGGTAATGTAGGTCGTTTTCGTATCAACCGGAAGCTAAATCTTTCGATTGACCCCAATATTAAAGTTCTTACAAAAGAAGATATTATTGAGATTATTAAATACTTAATTGAATTAATAAACTCAAAAGCCGATGTTGATGATATCGACCACTTAAGTAACCGTCGTGTGCGTACAGTTGGCGAGCAGTTATTCAATCAATTTGGGGTTGGTTTGTCGCGTATGGCTCGTACAATTCGAGAAAGAATGAACGTTCGTGACAATGAAGTGTTCACACCTATCGATTTGATTAATGCAAAAAGTATTTCTTCGGTAATTAACTCATTCTTTGGTACTAATGCGTTATCGCAGTTTATGGATCAACAGAATCCGTTGGCTGAAATTACGCACAAGCGTCGTCACTCCGCTCTTGGACCTGGTGGTCTCTCGCGAGAACGTGCTGGTTTTGAGGTTCGTGACGTACATTATACGCACTACGGACGTCTTTGCCCTATTGAAACGCCTGAAGGTCCAAATATTGGTTTGATTTCGTCGCTTTGTATTTATGCCAAAATAAACGAGTTAGGATTTATCGAAACTCCTTATCGCAAAGTTGAAAATGGTAAAGTTGATTTAAGCGAAAATGGTATTGAGTATTTCACTGCTGAAGAAGAAGAAAATTCTGTCATAGCTCAAGGTAACGCACCTTTAGATGAACAAGGAAAATTTATACGTGCAAAAGTAAAATCGCGCTTACAAGCTGATTTTCCAGTTGTAAATCCCGAAGAGGTGAATCTGATGGATGTATCACCTTCGCAGATTGCTTCAATTGCCGCGGCGTTAATTCCTTTCTTAGAACATGATGATGCAAACCGTGCTTTGATGGGCTCGAACATGATGCGCCAAGCAGTGCCATTGTTGCGTTGCGATGCTCCTATTGTGGGAACTGGTATTGAAGGTCAGTTGATTCGTGATTCGCGCACTCAGATTGCTGCCGAAGGAGATGGTGTGGTTGAATATGTAGATGCTGAATACATCAAAATTCGTTACAATCGCTCTGAGGAGGACGAATATGTAAGTTTCGAATCGCCAGTGAAAGAGTATAAACTACCTAAGTTTATGAAAACAAACCAGAATACAACTATCGACTTGCGTCCACTAGTACGTAAAGGTGATATTGTAACGCCTGGAATGATTTTAACTGAAGGTTACTCTACTCAAAATGGCGAATTAGCTATTGGTAAAAACCTTAAAGTAGCATTTATGCCATGGAAAGGGTATAATTTCGAGGATGCTATCGTTATAAACGAACGAGTTGTTCGCGAAGATATCTTTACGTCAATTCACGTAGTTGAGCAGTTGCTCGAAGTACGCGAAACAAAACGTGGTGTTGAAGAGTTTACTTCAGATATACCAAACGTTAGTGAAGAAGCTACCAAAGATTTGGACGAAAATGGCATTATTCGTATTGGTGCTCGCATCGAACCAGGTGATATTATTATTGGTAAAATTACTCCCAAAGGAGAATCAGATCCTTCGCCCGAAGAAAAACTGCTTCGTGCTATTTTTGGAGACAAAGCTGGCGATGTAAAAGATGCTTCATTGAAAGCAACTCCATCTTTATCAGGTGTAGTTGTTGGAAAACGTTTGTATTCGAAAGCGCAAAAAAATCGCAAATCGAAATTAGCAGACAAGGCTGTTTTACCGAGATTAGATGAAGAATTTGAAGCACAGGCTACAATACTTCGCGAAACATTGATTGAAAAATTGATGGTTCTTGTAAATGATAAAACATCTGCTGGTGTTAAAGACTTTTTAGGTACAGATTTAATTTCAAGAAATAGTAAATTTACTATTGAGCGTTTGCGTGAAATTGATTATTCAATTGTACAAACAAGCAAATGGACTACCGATACGCACAAAAACGAATTAATCAGACGACTAATTCTTAATTACTTGCGTAAATATAAAGAATTGGATGCTCAAATTAAACGTCAAAAATTCAATATTACAATTGGAGATGAGTTGCCAAATGGAATTGTACAGATAGCCAAAGTATATATTGCCAAAAAACGAAAAATCCGTGTTGGTGATAAAATGGCTGGTCGACACGGAAATAAAGGTATTGTATCGCGTATTGTGCGTCAAGAAGATATGCCTTTCCTTGCCGATGGAACTCCGGTTGACATTGTGTTAAATCCTCTTGGTGTACCTTCGCGTATGAACTTAGGACAGATTTTCGAAACTGTACTTGGTTGGGCGGGAAAAGAGTTAGGTGTGCGTTTTGCAACTCCAATTTTCGACGGTGCAAGCCTCGATCAATTGAACGATTGGACAGATAAGGCTGGCGTACCACGTTATGGTAAAACTTACCTAATCGATGGCGGAACAGGTGAACAATTTGACCAAACTGCTACAGTAGGTGTTATATATATGCTGAAGCTTGGGCACATGGTTGAAGATAAAATGCATGCTCGTTCAATTGGACCATATTCGCTTATTACGCAACAACCACTTGGCGGTAAAGCTCAGTTTGGTGGTCAACGTTTTGGGGAAATGGAAGTTTGGGCACTCGAAGCATTCGGTGCAGCACATATTCTTCAGGAAATTCTGACGGTTAAATCGGATGATGTTATGGGACGTGCTCGCACTTACGAAGCAATCGTAAAGGGCGACCCAATGCCAACACCAGGAATTCCAGAATCGCTCAACGTTTTATTACACGAACTTCGTGGTTTAGGTTTGAGTATCAATTTGGAATAGAAAAGCCCCTTAAATCCCAATCTAACTCTAAGCCACTCCTAGTGGATAGAGCTAAAGAGAGGGATTTAAAAGACTTTTATTCAAAATTGTAAATTGTCAATTTATTAAATTGTAAATAAGAAAATTATGGCTTTTAAAAACGATAATAAGGTAAAAACTAATTTTAGTAAAATTTCTATCGGACTTGCATCGCCCGAAGAAATCCTGAAATTATCGAGTGGTGAGGTTCTTAAACCTGAAACCATCAACTACCGAACCTACAAACCTGAACGAGATGGTCTTTTCTGCGAACGTATTTTTGGTCCTACAAAGGATTACGAATGTCATTGCGGTAAATACAAACGCATCCGTTACAAAGGAATTGTTTGCGACCGTTGCGGTGTTGAAGTTACCGAGAAAAAAGTTCGTCGTGAACGCATGGGACACATCCAATTGGTTGTGCCTGTTGCACATATCTGGTATTTCCGTTCATTACCTAACAAAATTGGTTATTTGCTTGGCATGCCAACAAAAAAAATGGACGCAATTATTTATTACGAAAAATACGTGATTATTCAATCTGGTGTGGCGGATAATGGCGAAAATATCGTAAACAACGAGTTAATTACTGAAGAAGAATATCTCGATATTATGGATGCTCTTCCACGTGAAAATCACATGTTGGAAGATACCGATCCCAATAAATTTATAGCTAAAATGGGCGCTGATGCTGTTTACGACCTCTTGTCGCGCTTAGATTTAGATGTGCTATCGTACGATTTGCGTCACCGTGCTAATACCGACACTTCGCAGCAACGCAAAAATGAGGCTTTGAAACGACTACAAATAGTAGAATCATTTCGTGCTTCAAAACATCGCAACAAACCGGAATGGATGATTGTAAAAATTGTTCCTGTTATTCCGCCCGAATTGCGTCCGTTGGTACCACTTGATGGTGGTCGTTTTGCAACGTCTGATTTGAACGATTTGTACCGTCGTGTTATTATTCGTAACAACCGTTTGAAACGTTTGATTGAAATAAAAGCTCCTGAAGTGATTCTTCGTAACGAAAAACGTATGCTTCAAGAAGCCGTGGATTCGTTGTTCGACAATTCGCGTAAATCGAGTGCTGTTAAAACCGACGCAAACCGTCCGTTGAAATCACTTTCCGATTCGTTGAAAGGTAAACAAGGACGTTTCCGTCAGAACTTATTAGGTAAACGTGTGGATTATTCGGCTCGTTCGGTAATTGTTGTTGGTCCTGAATTAAAAATGCACGAGTGCGGTTTGCCAAAAGATATGGCTGCCGAATTATATAAACCGTTTGTTATCCGCAAATTAATTGAGCGTGGTATCGTTAAAACGGTAAAATCGGCTAAGAAAATTGTCGATCGCAAAGATCCTGTCATTTGGGATATTTTAGAGTACGTTATGAAAGGTCATCCTGTGATGCTCAACCGTGCTCCAACGCTTCACCGTCTTGGTATACAGGCTTTTCAACCTAAAATGATTGAAGGTAAAGCTATTCAGTTACACCCACTTTCGTGTACGGCTTTTAATGCCGACTTTGATGGTGATCAGATGGCTGTTCACTTACCACTTGGCAACGAGGCTGTTCTTGAAGCTCAAATGTTGATGCTTGCTTCGCATAACATTCTAAATCCTGCTAATGGCGCACCAATTACAGTTCCTTCGCAGGACATGGTTCTTGGTTTGTATTATATTACAAAACCACGAAAAGGTGCTTTAGGCGAAGGACTTATTTTTTATTCACCCGAAGAGGCTGAAATTGCATACAACGAAAAAAAGGTTTCGCTTCACGCATGGATAAAGGTACGTACTCGCGATATTGATGAAAAAGGCGAAAATGTTATACGTTTAATTGAAACAACTGTTGGACGTATTTTATTTAATAAATGTGTGCCTTTGCAAGTAGGTTACATTAACGAACTGCTTTCGAAAAAATCATTACGCGATATTATTGGTAATGTAATCGAAATATGTGGTGTAGCTCGTACGGCTTCATTCCTTGATGATATTAAAGATTTAGGGTATTCGATGGCTTTCAAAGGTGGATTGTCATTTAACCTTGGTGATGTTATTATTCCTGCGGAAAAAGAAACCTTAGTAAAAGAAGGTAATGCCGAAGTAGAAGAAATTCTGAATAACTACAATATGGGTTTTATTACCTTCAACGAACGTTACAATCAGATTATCGATACGTGGACACATATTAACTCAAAGTTGTCGAACATTTTAATGCAACAACTTTCTACTGATAATCAAGGCTTCAACTCGGTTTATATGATGTTGGATTCGGGAGCTCGTGGTTCGAAAGAACAAATTCGTCAGCTTTCGGGTATGCGTGGTTTGATGGCAAAACCTCAAAAATCGGGTGCCGAAGGTGGTCAGATTATTGAGAATCCTATTCTTTCGAACTTTAAAGAAGGATTGTCGGTGTTGGAATACTTTATTTCTACTCACGGTGCTCGTAAAGGGTTAGCTGATACTGCTTTGAAAACGGCTGATGCTGGTTATTTAACACGTCGTTTGGTTGACGTATCGCACGACGTGATTATTCATGAAGACGACTGTGGTACCTTGCGCGGACTAATTGCAACTGAAATGAAAAACAACGAGGATGTGATTTCGTCATTGTACGAACGTATTCTTGGTCGTGTTTCGGTGCATGATATTTACCACCCTCTTAGTGGTGAATTGATAGTAAGTTCTGGAGAACAAATTACTGAATCATTGGCAAAAAGGATTCAAGATTCTCCTATTGAACGAGTTGAAATTCGTTCGGTGTTGACTTGCGAATCTAAAAAGGGCGTTTGTGCTAAATGCTATGGTCGTAACCTTGCAACCAATAAAATGGTACATATTGGTGAGGCTGTGGGTGTTATTGCTGCCCAATCTATTGGTGAGCCTGGTACACAGCTTACTTTGCGTACTTTCCACGTAGGGGGGGTTGCTTCGAACGTTGGAGCCGAAAATAAAATTGCATTGCGCTACGATGGATTGATTGAATTTGATGAGCTTCGAACCGTAGATGTTAAAGATGCTGCAGGGGACTATCAGATTGTTGTAAGCCGTTTGGCTGAAATGCGTGTTATTGACACCAATACAAGTATTATTCTTACTACACAAAATATTCCTTACGGTTCGAAACTGATGGCCAAACATGGCGAAATGGGTAAGAAAGGTCAGATTATTTGTGAATGGGATCCATTTAATGCCGTTATTATTTCTGAAACAGAAGGTAAAATTGAGTTTGAAGATGTATTGGAAAACGTTACATTTAAAACTGATACCGATGATGCTACTGGTTTGAGTGAAAAAATCATTATCGAAGCCAAAGATCGTAACCGTGTTCCAAGTGCACACATTATGGGCAAAGATGGTGTTGTAATTCGTACTTACAACTTACCAGTAGGTGCTCACCTTGTAGTAGAGGATGGAGAACAAATCAAAGCTGGGCAGATGTTGGTGAAAATTCCACGTGCCGTTGGCAAAGCCGGTGATATTACTGGGGGTCTTCCACGTGTTACCGAGTTGTTCGAAGCGCGTAACCCATCCAATCCAGCTGTAGTAGCCGAGATTGATGGTGAAGTGAACTTCGGTAAAATCAAACGTGGTAACCGTGAGCTAAGTGTAACTTCGAAAACTGGTGAAGTGAAGAAATACATGATTGCCCTTTCGAAACAAATATTGGTTCAGGAGAATGACTTTGTTAGAGCTGGAACTCCACTTTCGGATGGCGCTACAACTCCTTCGGACATTCTTATGATAAAAGGACCAACTGCTGTTCAGGATTATATTGTAAACGAAGTACAGGATGTATATCGCCTTCAAGGTGTTAAAATAAACGATAAACATTTCGAAGTTATTGTTCGTCAAATGATGCGTAAAGTTGAAATTATCGAACAAGGCGATACTCGTTTCTTGGAAAAACAAATTGTGGACAAACACGATTTTATGGAAGAAAACGATCGTATCTGGGGTAAAAAAGTAATTCTCGAAGCTGGTGATTCGGATAATCTCAAAGCTGGTCAAATTATTACTGCTCGTAAACTTCGTGATGAAAATAGTGCACTTAAACGCCGCGACATGCGTATTGTTGAAACGCGTGATGCTATTCCTGCTACTTCGAATCAGATTTTGCAAGGTATAACACGTGCTGCTCTTCAAACTCAGAGCTTTATGTCGGCAGCATCGTTCCAGGAAACTACGAAAGTGTTGAACGACGCAGCTATCAATGGCAAAGTAGACCGTTTGGAAGGAATGAAAGAAAATGTAATTTGCGGACACCTTATTCCTGCTGGTACAGGACAACGCGACTTCGACAAAATTATTGTTTACTCGCGCGACGAGTACAATAAAAAGGAAGATGCTCGCCGTAATGTTACCGATATAGAAGATGGTAATTCGGATGACTAAGTCATAATTAAATAATTAAAAAAAGCGAAATTCAACAATATGAATTTCGCTTTTTTTTGATGTAACATGCAGTATCTTTGAAGAAATTATTTTCTCACATTCTTTCTAAAAAGTGATTAAAGCTAATATGGCACAATAGTTTTTTCTTATATCTCATTATGTGCTCGTTAATTTGTATTTTACGCATCAATTTATTTTAGAATTTATAAACGGAATTGACTATATTGAGTAATTCATATCGATAACAAAACGAATTTATTATCTATAATTAATTGGCAATATATTTTGCTAGTCGCTAAGAATTTTGTACTTTTGTGGCAAATTTCAGAAACAACTCAATTTTAAATATAAATAAAAATGATTAAAGTAGGTATCAATGGTTTTGGCCGTATCGGACGTTTAGTTTTCCGTGCTGCTCAAGAAAGAAACGATGTTCAAATCGTT
>JAIFKX010000235.1 GCA_020049335.1 Paludibacter sp.
GTACGAATTTCACGATCCCAGTCGTAGCAAAAACCAATTTTATCTAACTGCTCACGGTAGCGGGCAATGTTATTTTTGGTAGTTACAGCAGGGTGCTGACCAGTTTGAATAGCATATTGTTCGGCAGGCAAACCATAAGCGTCGTAGCCCATCGGGTGTAACACGTTAAAACCTTTCAGGCGTTTGTAGCGACTATAAATATCCGAAGCAATATATCCAAGTGGATGCCCAACATGCAAACCAGCTCCCGAAGGATAGGGAAACATGTCTAATACATAAAACTTTGGTTTCGAATTGTCGATTTCGGTTTTGTAAGTCTGATTTTTCTTCCACTCAGCTTGCCATTTCTGCTCTATTTCTCTGAAATTGTATTCCATCACTATTATATTTTCTTTTAGTTTTAACTTCTTATTTTTTCAATTTGCCCCAAACCCCTAAAGGGGCTTAAAGAAAATAGACCATTCGGTACTAATTCCACATCCCCTTTAGGGGCTTGGGGCAGTTAAACTATCAATTCCCTTGCTTCTTTCCACCATCTTTTTTAAGTTCGCTTGGTTTTTGTTCCAACAGTGGAAGGGCTTTTATATACCAAGTCTCTTCGAATTCCCAGTTGGCGCGCAAACTAAACTTTTTGGGATAATAATACATTTCTTCGGGTTGCTTTCGTGTCGTAATATCGCCCGTATCCCATTTGCCATTTTGATTCTTGTCGGTAAAAGCACGAAGATAAAAATCGCCAGGCTTTAAGTATTCAAACAATGTGCCTTTCGATTGTGCTTTTTTTGTTACTAAAACATTGTCTTTTGTATCGAGCATCTGATATACTATTAATGAATCGAAATTTGCAGCAAGTATTTTTAACGCTGAATATTCGTCCAACGATTTAATTTTTATATCGGCATTTAACTTGTTGTTTTTCAGATTGTAAATGCTTTTGATAGCCGCAGAATCAATATTAAATTCGTATAGTTTTTCGGGTTCCCATTTGTAATCTACTGCAAAAAGCATTCGCGTAGAATCTACTTGTCGCCATTTTAAAGGTAGTTCTTTAAATGTAGAGTCAATTTTTTGTTGTAATTTTATTTTTGTTAAATCAATTGAATCCAAAGGTGCATCAAACGTAATCAACAATGGATTGTACACATCGAAACTCGAAGAGGCATTCGTATTTAGCTTGTAGAACTCAATTTCGGGAGTTGTCTTTTTCAATTTAGCTTTTGGGTTTACTGCGGCCTTTCGCATAAATACATTTATAGTGTCGGTTTGGGTTTGAAGATTAAAAATAGAATCCGTTTTCAGATAAGTCAATGTCATTGTCAATGTATCGATATTGTAAACAGAACTGTCTTTAAGCCAGTAAGTTAATGTGTCTAAGGTCGCATTTTTCTGAATAAGAACTTTGTTTGCCCATTCAAAATTCAAAGGCTTAATTTCGGGTAGTTGCGCCGCATCTGTGTTAAAAAAAAGCGTAAAATATTGGTCTTTTTTTCGTTCTGACTTTACAAAATATTGTCG
Source organism: Paludibacter sp. (assembly GCA_020049335.1). GTDB lineage: Bacteria > Bacteroidota > Bacteroidia > Bacteroidales > Paludibacteraceae > Paludibacter. The sequence goes on from JAIFKX010000235.1 coordinate 1,516, forward strand.
TTTTTTATTTTCTTTAAAATATTTAAACAACAGATTATCAGGTAAAAATCGTGTAACAGTGATGGTACGAACAGTATCAACCGTAACTGTATCTTTCCAAAGTGTATCCTGCTTTTCTTCTCTTATTGCATAAGGCGAAATCAGTGAATCAATAAAAGCAACACTCTCACCTGGCTGATAAAAGTAATCTTTACTTACATCACCTAACGCATAAATTCGGTATTTTCCGGGTTTACAATTGTCCACCGTAAAACGACCATTTTCGTCAGTTTTTCCAATTCTTATAAATGGTTTTTTGAAAAATACAGAATCGTTATCTTCGGCATAAATACCAACTATCACTCCCGAAACAGGATTCAAATCATCGGCATTTATAAGTGTTCCCGAAATTTGAAGTGTATCTATTTCATTTCCGGTAGAAAATGCAAACCGAAAGTCTTTTAACGGATTATTTTCGTTTAAATCCACAATGGAATTTCCAAAATTAACAGTATATGTAGTACTGTCTTTCAAATCATCTTCAAAAAGGATTGATACAACTTTTGCATTTCCTTTTACATCAGGCTGTTTGGCTTGTGGCGGCGAAATAATAATTGTTTCGTTCGGTTTTTCTACTTTAATATTTTCGTCAAATATAATTTGTATTTCCTTTTTCTTGAAATTTAATGCCCCATTTAATGGAACGGACTTCATTACTTTTGGAGGCGTTTCATCCTTTGGTCCACCAGTTGGTCCTTGTGCTTTATTGGCACATGCATACACCACAATCCCAACAATTGTTACAATAAATATTTTGAAAATTACCTTTCTCATTCTGAAAATTTATTACTTTTCTTTATGTCGTAAAACTTAATAAATTGCACATTCTTAAGTCCCTTTAGGGCATAGCCGTCAAGCTAATTTTATTCTGCGACCCCCAAATCCGTCAGCCGACGGAGGCTTCAAGACGTAGTATCATTAATTTTTCATATCCTTTTTGGAGAATATGTCTTAGCCCCCAGTAGGGGGTTGGGGGTCATTAAACCACTAAATGAACGGCTATGCCCTTTATGGGTTTGGGGCAGTTTTCTTTCTTGTTAAAACCTTGTGCCCAATTCGGCAGCGCAAACAGTTTTTTTCATCGCAATATATTTTCTTTAAATGCAAAAATGCTTGCGAATCGTAAGCTGTATTAATTTTCATACCTACCTTTTGCCAACCCGTTATAACCGAATTTTTTTCTGCCGGAACTTTTTCCAACAAATTCATTGCTTTTTCTTTTAAATCTTCGTTCCCATTTCTATCCGCAAAATAAAAAACAAAAGGTATCACCGTATTAATCAATAAACTATAAATAGAGCTTTTGCCTAACTTTTTGCTTTTTTCAGTGCTTTCTTCACCAAAAAGATAATGTTTTTTCCAATATTCGGATGGTTCACAACGGAACAACGAAACTAAATAATCCATTTCGGTCAGCTCGATTATTTTCGAAAAAAGTTTGGATGAACCATGAATAATTGATGCAAACTGCGCTATACGAACATGCGGAAAATTATCAGGTCGAAGCCGGAGTAATTTCCATTGCGAACCAGCAATAGATTTTAAGTCGTATTTAATTTTCAAAAAATAAAATTCCTTTTTAAGCTTTTGGAAATATTCGTCGTCATAATCGTTTTCGAGTAAACCAGCTTGTCCAAAAAGTAATGCCTCAATCTGAAATAAATTGTTTTTATGTTTTCCCAGTATTGAAATTGATAGCGATTTTGCTAACATCTCGAATGCCTGACTATTTGTTCCAAAACCAAAACTTCGAGCCAGCGTTATGTAAAATGCTTCTTCCCAATGCTGATTACTTTCGATTAGTAAATTTTGTATATTGCTTGTTTTCAGCCATAAACGTTCAGCAAGTAAAGCGTTTTTCCAACTGTGAATAAAAATGGTAGGTACATCAGAAATTTTATCAGCACAAGCTACCCATTTTTTGTCATTAATTAATGCCTCGTAATTTTGTTCAATTTCTAATGGATAAAGTAATTCTAACTGTGGTATTTTAGCTCCATCAAATCTGAAAACTTCAGAGTCAGCTTTTTTTACAACATGAAGTATTACAGTATCGTACGATTTGTCTGCTTGATGATTATGCTTTTTCCAATCGCTCGCCAATGTATGAATTTCTACATTCCCTGCCCAAATGGTATCACCAATTTTCACTTTTGCATTAAAAAAATCAGGACCTGCATCCGTATTTATTTTTCCAACATCAATAATTTCAACCATTTCACCTTCAGTAGTTCGTAAACCCTGCTGTGTAAATAGTTTTTGTTGCCAAATATAATGTAAAATAGACTCTTTCATGGTTAAAGTTTTTTTATTCTTCTGTATTTCTGATTTTTACTGGTTGGTTTCGAAGGAATTGTCATTGTAATCCATCTTTTCTTTAAAGCAGGTTTAAGATAGTATTCTCTAAAGTGCTCACGATCAGTAATTGACAAAGCGTTCATTAATTCTTCTCTCGTCATATCAACTTTTAATGCCTTTACAAGTCTTTGAAGTCGCTCATAATGCTGTACCTCATCTTGCGGGGTATCTTGTTTATCTTGCGGGGTATCTTGCGGGGTAATTTGTTTATCTTGCGGGGTAACTTGCGGGGTAACTTCGCTAAATTCTCCCATGATAACTCTTCGATACTTTTGGTTTTTGCTGTTTGGTTTTGTTGGAATTGTCATTTCAATCCATCTTTTTTCCAAAGCTGGCTTAATAAAAAATTCTCTAAAGTACTCTCTATCAGATATTGATAGTGCATTCATTAGTTCTTCGCGCGACATATCCCGAATTAAAACCTTAATAAGATTTAGCAATTGTGTGCTATTTTCTTGCTCATCTTGCGGGATGACTTGTTGCTCATCTTGCGGGGTATCTTGCGGGGTATCATGCGGGGTAACTTCGATAAATTCTACCAAGATAACTTTTCGATACTTTTGGTTTTTGCTGTTTGGTTTCGTTGGAATTGTCATTTCAATCCATCCTTTTTCCAATGCTGGCTTAATAAAAAATTCTCTAAAGTACTCTCTATCAGATATTGATAGTGCTTTCATTAGTTCTTCGCGCGACATGTCCCGATTTAAAACCTTAATAAGATTTAGTAATTGTGTGCTATTTTGTTGCTCATCTTGCGGGGTATCTTGCGGGGTAACTTGCGGGGTATCTTGTTTATCTTGCGGGGTATCTTGCGGGGTAAATTCGTTAAAATCTATTTCAAAAACAAATTTATCATCATCCTTTATTGTAATAGTCTGATTATCAAAATACAAAGATGCAAATTTTAAGATGTTCTTTTTTCCTGAACCAAGTTCTTCGACCCATTTAAGTTCTCTGAATACTTTTGCAATTAACGGATTCTTGGTGTGTGAAGTCCAATTTTCGATTGTAATATTTCCAAATTGAAGTGGTTTATTCCAATTTTCAGTGATTATTTTATCTGAGAAAATTAAAAACTTAGCTTCAAACGAACTCGAAAACTCACGATGAATTAATAAATTAGCTACAATTTCTCTAAAAATTATATTTCTTAAATCGATACGATTAATATTTTTTTCGTCAAGACTGAATTTATCTGGCAAATTCCGTTGAACAAAATTCATTAAACTACTGTAAGCTAAAATGAGATTCTCAGTTATTAATTCTCTGTCGTTATAGCGAATGTCAGGGTCTGATGCTAGGGGTTTCAAAAAACGTTTAAACTCGATATTTCTATAAATAGCATCTGTTCTATAATGAGGCAAACAAGTTAAAATTGTCTGTTCTTTTCCGAATAATAGCACCGCTGCCAAGACGTAACCTTCACAGTTATGTAATGGATCTTTACGCCAAAAACCAGCCGATTTCAATAGCTCCTCGTCCGATAGGAATAGCCATGGATGTACTTGATTATGAATACTTAGAATTTGACGAACCATTCGAAATGTTTTTTCATCAAAATCCGAAATACTTATTTGAGGAAGTACTTCATTCTCGCTCGATTCTTTTCTTTTACGGGCATGTAAATTATCAATTAATTGATAATTATATGTAACATCGTTGTCGACACTTCCGAAACTTCAGTAGAACATTTTTTAAATTCCACTTTCTCATTTTCGCCTTTCGAAATCAATATTTTCAATTCTTGTTCGTTCAAAATTAGCTATTTTTTTATAGTAATCTACATTCATAACCCTTACTTTTCCAAAATTCAATTGCTTTCGGAAGTACTTCCAAAACATTTTTTTTTGCCTTTATAGAGTCGTGAAAAACCACTATAGAACCATTTCTGAGATTTTTTTTTATATTTGAAAAAACTTGCTCGGGTGTTAGTTTCTTATTGTAATCGTGCGTTATTACATCCCACATTATAATTTGGTAATCACGTTTCAATGCACTTATTTGCTTGTAGGTGATTTGTCCGTGTGGTGGTCTAAATAACTCACTGCTAATTAGTTCCGAAGCTTTTTCTATATTGCTCAAATAATCAGCCGTATTATAACTATAACCCTTAATATGATTGTATGTGTGATTGGCTGTTTTATGCCCTCTGTTGCAAATGTCATTATAAATTTCCGCATGTTTTTTTACATTTTCGCCTACACAAAAAAAAGTGGCTTTCCAACCGTAACTATCAAGTATATCAAGTACTTGTGGTGTTACTTCGGGCACTGGCCCATCGTCGAAAGTAAGATAAATTACTTTCGACGATGTTTTTTTTTGCCAGAGAACATTTTTACCAAAAAACGGACGAAAAATGCGTGGAAACTGTAGGTTCATTACATGTCTGAACCTTTGGTATATTTCATAAATACAGGCAAGTATTTATCCAATACACGTTTTTGCTTTTCTTGGTCGCATATACGCAATACCTGATTTAGTACAGCTAGATTATGACTGATACGGTTCTGAACACTATTTTGTTGTATTTTTGTTAAACTGTAATACCAGTTTAGGTTCTCAACTGCATTTTTAGCAACAGATTCCATTATGGCATCTCCTTTTTGAGATTCACCCAATTTGTAATAGTATTCAGCTAGCATTGTCGATATATAATCGTGCTGAACAGTAGCTCCAGGTATCATTTTTTCGCAATAATCCAACGCTTTCAACGCTTTTACCGAATCGCCTTCGTTGTACAAAGCACTTACCAATTGTGAGAACATCATGCGGTGTGTACGACACATACGAAGCGTGTTTTCGTCTAAGTAAACCTTTGGATCACTGATGTTTCCATAGCGGAATTTTGTCATCATATTGTCGTACATTTCTTTGGTATTTACACCCGAACCTGCACCTTTTTGTCCGATTGGTAAAATTTGATATGCCAAACCGGTCAATTCAAAATGATCGCTCATTCCTAAATAATAATCGTCGCCAACTGTAACAGCAAAATAAATTGGACGCTCCCAGTTATTCATGCGTAGCATTTCGAGAATCATTAACTCGCTTTTGGTCAATCTACGTTGCGTTAAGTCAATATTAATTTGAGGAATAATTTCAGCTGCACGTTCGGCAGGCAAAGCACCAGCTTTTATTACCTGATTAGCATCTATTGGCATAAACAATTGTTTGGTTGGGATAAATCCTTCGCCCTCTACATCCTTAAATTGTCCGCGTTTCAACAGAAAATCGAATGCTGTATTTATATTTAATGGTTCTTTTAACTGCTCTTCGACCCAAACAACTTCGTTTTTACCCGTTACATAGTCGGCTGGAGTCCATGAAATTGGTAGTGGTGCTGATTTGTATGCACCGCGTTTCATTTGGTCGATATACCAATCGGTTTGTAAGTAACTCAAGTTACAAACACGGACATCGGTTCTGTTTTCTTCCACCTCCTGATTATACCAAAGTGGGAAAGTATCGTTATCGCCATTTGTAAAAATAATCGCATTTGGCTTTATCGATGCTAAATAATTTCCACCAAAATCGCGTGCTACATAACGGTTGCTACGATCGTGGTCGTCCCAGTTTTCGGAAGCCATAAGAGCCGGAACACCCAGCGCTGCAATGGCTACCAAAGCGGCAGCGGCTGTTTTTGGCAAGTATTTATCAATTGCTTTTATAATACCCAACACCCCTAAGCCAATCCAAATAGAGAAAGCATAGAACGAACCTGCATAAGCATAATCTCGCTCACGGGGTTGGTAAGGTGTTTGATTTAAGTAAATCACAATGGCCAAACCAGTAAGTACAAATAGCAACATGGTAACCCAAAATCCATGTCGACCTTCTTTGCCGCCATAAAATTGAAATACAATTCCCATAATTCCGAGGAATAATGGCAACAAATAGTACTTGTTACGTCCTTTATTATCAGCTAATTCGCTAGGTAAATTTGTTTGATCACCAACTAAGTAATTATCAATAAAATTGAACCCAGTTATCCAATTTCCATGATCTATTTCGCCATGTCCTTGAATGTCATTTTGGCGACCTGCAAAATTCCACATAAAATATCGCCAATACATAAAACGTACCTGATAGTCGAAGAAAAATTTCAAATTTTCGCCAAAAGTTGGTTTGTTTTCCGTTTTTTGCTGTCCACAATAATCAAAAGTAATGGGCGTTCCGCTAATGTCGGCCCACTGCTTGTAAGCGTCGATATGCGATTGCTGTGTGCTGTATAAGCGTGGAAAAAGCATATTGAACCGACTATCCATCACATAATCGGTTTTATAACCTGTCTTCAGATAGGCATCTTTATCGTTGGGAGATGTTTTTGGTTTTGGCGTAAATTGCGCTTCTCCTTTTTTTTCTTCGGGAATACAATTATTTCCTTCTACACGTAATTCTACAGGCGCATTATATACCGGTCCGTAAAGTAATGGACGATCGCCGTATTGCTCCCGATTCAAATAGTATTTTAGAGCAAAAACATTGTCGGGCGAGTTTTGATCCATTGGTGGATTGGCAGCCGAACGAATGACAATTACCGTGTACGAAGAGTATCCAATAAGAATAACCGTTATCATTGCCAAAGCTGTATTTAACCAACGAGCATTGATATAGTCTTTTTTGTAAAAAAACAATACAATTAATGCAATTATAATAACCAATCCAGCAATGATGTGTGATCCAAAAAATGGAATACCTACCAAGGCGATGGCTAAAATAAACGAAATGGCTGTGCGCGTGTAGTTTACATTGGTATACGATTCGTACAATGCCCAACTTAAAGTAGCTACTGTAAGTGCTATATATATGTACAATCCAGTATTGAAAGGCATTCCGAGAGTATTTACAAAAAATAATTCGAACCAACTTGCTACCTCAACAAAGCCTGGTATAATACCGTATAAAACAACGCCAAGCAACACTGCCGAAACTACCATAGCCGAAATTACTCCTTTGGTAGATGGCGTGTAATTGCGGAAATAATAAACTAAAACAATGGCTGGAATAGCTAATAAATTGAGTAAGTGAACTCCAATAGACAGTCCCATAAGGTAGGCAATCAAAATCAACCATCGATCAGATCCTTCGTTTGCCGAAACTCTTTCCCACTTCAGAATAGCCCAAAACACAACTGCTGTGAAAAACGATGAATAAGCATAGACCTCGCCCTCGACAGCCGAAAACCAGAATGTGTCGGAAAAAGTGTAAACTAAAGCACCAACTAATCCCGAACCAATTATACCAATAATATTAGCTGTGGTATAATCCTCTTCAGATTTCGCAACCACTTTTCGGGCTAAATGTGTGATTGTCCAAAATAGAAACAATATTGTGAACGCACTAAATATTGCCGATAAAGCATTTATCATAACGGCAACTTGCGTAGGATCGGAGGCAAAAAGACTGAAAAAGCGACCTGTAAGCATAAAAAATGGTGCTCCGGGTGGATGACCTACATCCAATTTGTACGCAGTAGAAATGAACTCTCCACAATCCCAAAAACTCGCTGTGGGCTCCATGGTGGTTAAATACGTTGCGGCTGCTATGGTAAAAGCAATCCAGCCAAAAATATTGTTCAGTAATTTGAAGTTTTTCATAAAAATGAATGTAGTTTTATTTTTTCAAAAAATCCACCAAAGATACAAAGAATATTCAGCATTAAAAAAGCTGTAGCCCGTTTTTAGTTAAAATTAATCCGTATCAAAATAAAATTGATTTTTTTTCGAATTTGTCGGATTACAATTTGAATTTAATTATCCTTTTTTTATCCAAAATTACAAGTTTATGTAAATTTAAAAATCAAATAATAATTTTTTGTATAAATACTACCTAATGTCTAAATTAACAAATACTTAATGCAATCCACAACTGTTTGCAATACAAAAATATTATACTTACATTTGCGATGAATTCAATAAAAAGATATGAATGTAATTTCATCATTTACCGAATTAACAAGTCATTTGAAAAGCATTAACTGCCGTAAACGCGTAGCTGTGGCAAATGCTACCGACACGCATACACTCGATGCAGTGCTTATGGCTGTGGATGCGGGAATTGTGGAGGCTTTTCTTATTGGCGATGTGGCTGCTATTGAATCACCTCGATTATTTGAACATGATTTGTCGCCTTTTATACATATAATCGACAAGCCCGACGTGCTCGAAGCGACACTCGAGGCGGTGCGAATGGTAAAATCAGGCGAGGCTGATATTTTAATGAAAGGATTAGTAAATACCGACGTTTTACTTCGGGCAATTTTGGATAAAGAAAAAGGATTGCTGCCTGCAGGAAAAGTGCTTTCTTTCAGCGCTGCTCTCGAAATTCCGGGTTATCATAAGCTCCTCTTTTTTGCCGATCCAGTTGTTATTCCCTCGCCAAACATTATACAGCGAACTGTCATGATAAAATATGCCATCGAAACTGCTTCAAAATTTGGAATCAGTAAACCCAAAATTGCTTTATTGCATGCTACCGAAGTTGCCAATCCGAAAATCCAGTACATGCAGGATTATTTGGATATTAAAGAAGAATGGCGAAATGGTGAATTTGGTGATGTCATTTTAGATGGACCATTGGATGTCTTTTTAGCATTGGATGCCGAACGTGGAAAGCTTAAAAATGTATCAACTCCTGTGCTCGGAGATGCCGATATTCTCATTTTTCCTAATTTCGAAAGTGCCAATATTTTTTACAAAGGTTTGTCGTTGTTTGCTGGTGCCGAAATGGGTGGTTTGCTACAAGGTACCGATAAGCCCGTAGTTCTTACATCACGAAGTGAAAGTGTACAATCTAAATTCTACAGCATTGCAATGGCATGTATTTTGGCATAATCTATTCCTTTTTTCGAACAATTTAGCTACTTATGCAATTATATAAAATAAATATATCAATTTAATTTTTTTCAATTTAATTTTTCAAAATGATAAAGAGAACGCTATTTACTGCCGCTTTTTTATTTTTGTGGACATACAGTTTTTCGTGCACCAATTTTTTAGTTGGTAAAAATGCCTCAACCGATGGCTCCACATTTATTTCGTACTCCGCCGATTCATATTTTCTTTTCGGCGCTTTATACCACTATCCAGCAGCTACTTATCCAGCAGGTACCCTACTCGATATTTACGAATGGGACACGGGTAAATATCTTGGTAAAATTAAACAAGTTGAAAAAACATATTCCGTAGTTGGTAATATGAACGAGCACCAACTTTCGATTGGCGAAACTACCTATGGTGGACGTGAAGAATTAGTAGATACAACTGGTATTATTGATTATGGAAGCCTGATTTATATTACTTTACAACGTGCCAAAACGGCGCGCGAAGCTATAAAAGTAATGACTGATTTAGTAGCAGAATATGGCTACTATAGTTCAGGAGAGTCGTTTTCGATAGCCGACCCCAACGAGGTTTGGATTATGGAAATGATTGGTAAAGGACCACGCAAAAAAGGAGCTGTGTGGGTAGCACAGCGAATTCCCGACGATTGTGTGTCCGGACATGCCAACCAGGCACGCATTACTACTTTTCCGCTCAATGATAAAAATAATTGTATCTATGCGAAAGATGTAATCTCTTTTGCAAAAGAAAAGGGATATTTTAAAGGCGAAAATTCTGATTTTAGTTTTTCGGATGTTTATGCACCACTCGATTATGGCGCACTTCGAGCCTGTGAAGCCCGCGTGTGGAGTTTCTTTCGTCAGGTAGATCCTGCAATGGATAAATATATTTCGTATGTAAAAGGCGAAACAGTACAACGAATGCCTTTGTGGATTAAACCAACAATAAAGTTAGATGCACAGAAAATGCAAGAATTTATGCGCAACCAGTACGAAGGTACCGAGTTCGACATGACCAAAGGTATATGTGCTCAACCTTTTGGAAGCAAACTTCGCCACAGTCCGCTCAGCTTTAAGATTGATAGCGTAGAGTACTATCACGAACGCCCAGTTGCAACGCAGCAAACAGGTTTTGTTTTTGTATCGCAAATGCGTAGTTGGTTGCCTAATTATGTTGGTGGAATTTTATGGTTTGGTGTCGACGACGCTGCAAGCAATATTTTTGTACCAATGTATTGTGGTATTAATGGCGTGCCAACATGCTACGATATGCACAATGGCAGTTTGTTGGAGTATTCGCCTACTTCTGCTTTTTGGATTTATAATCAAGTGGCTAACTTTGCTTATGGTAAATATAGCTTTATGATGAAAGATATTAAAACAGTTCAAATGCTGTGGGAAGCTGATTTTCGTAAATTTGTACCAGCGGTCGACAAAGCAGCGTTAAATATGGCCGAAGCCGATGCACGTAATTTCCTGACATCGTTTAGCAACACCCAAGCAGAAAATTCAACAGCAGCTTGGAAAAAATTAGGTGAATACTTGCTGGTGAAATACATGGATGGTAATATTAAAAAGGAAAAAGATGGCAAGTTTTTACAAAACGAATTTCATATTCCGCCAGGCATAATAAGAGCTGGATATTCGGATGAAATTCTCCGACGTATAGCTAAAGAAAATCCTGGACAGCGATCAAAATCTGCTGAGGAGCTCAAGAATCGCAACTAATTATATTCGGAAATTTTGCCTAAAATGTGAGATATAAAAAATGCCTATATCAAAATTATGATATAGGCATTTTTTTTATGTGAAAAAGAATTTTATCTTATTCTTGGTTTAATGTTACGCGTTTGAAAGCAACACAAGTTAGCTGTTTTTTTGCAAGCAATTCTTTTACTGTAATTTTACCAGCTTCATCTCCACCGCCCTCGTACTTCTGTTCTACAAGTGTATATTCTTTGAAGAATTTAGCCATACGTCCAGCAGCAATATTGTTTACTTTTTGTTCGGGCAAAGTTGCGGTTTTTTCTGTAGTTACCGTTTCTTTTATTTCGCGCGCTTTAGCAGCATCTTCTGCAGTTATCCAACCTTTTGACATATTCGATTCAATGTGAGCTTCGCTATCAACGTGGGCGGGATTTAATCCAGCTTTTTTCAACGCAACTTCAACTTCCTTTGCTACAAGTTCGAGTTTAGTTTTTTCAATTGCCACTGCCAATTCATCATCTTTTACCTTCTGGGGTACGGCAGCCTCATCAATTGCAACTGGCGACATTGCCGCAATATGCATTGCTATGCCGCGCATGGTATCGTATTCTGTGTCTTTTTCAGCAAAAGCTACAACAGTTGCCAATTTGTTACCCGGGTGAATATATGCAGTTGCTGAACCACCTTCAACACATTCGTAGTAGTCAAGTTGCATTTTTTCGCCGGTTACACCCGAACGGTCAACAACTAACTCGGCAATGGTGCGTCCATCAATAGTGATTGCTTTCACATCATCCAAAGAAGTGCTTTTTGCAGCCATAGCAGCATCAAGTATTGATTTAGTTAATGCTACAAAATCAGCATTTTTTGCTACGAAGTCTGTTTCGCATTTCAACGCAATGATAGCTGCAAAGCCATCTTTCGCTGCGCCGATTACACAACCTTCTGAAGCCTGGCGGTCGCTACGTTTTGCAGCTACAGCCTGTCCTTTTTTACGAATAATTTCTATTGCTTTTTCGAATTCGCCTTCTGCTTCAGTCAGGGCGTTTTTGCAGTCCATCATACCGGCTCCGGTCATGGTACGCAATTTCGAAATTTCTGCCATTGTTACAGCCATAATATTTCTGTTTATTGTTTGTTGTTAATTTACTATTTGACAATTTACCATTTACTATTCGATTGAATGCGAAACTCTTCGCATTTATACAAATTTGTAAATGGTAAATTGTAAATGAAAAAATCGTAAATGAATTTATTCTTCTTCTTTGATGAATTTTTTAGCCACGTTAGCATTCAATGCTTCATCCTCGTCTTTTTGAGTACGAGGGCGTTTGGTAATACGTGATTTTTTATCTTTCGCTACGGGTACTTCCGAAACTTCAGTATCTACTTTTTCGATTTTACGTTCTTCTAGCCCTTCCAACATAGCTTCAACCATTGCACCTAGAATTACGTCAACCGATTTTGTTGCATCGTCATTTGCAGGAATTACAAAGTCAATACCATTTGGATTTGAGTTTGTATCTACAATTCCGAATACTGGAATACCCAAACGTTGCGCTTCTTTTACAGCGATATGTTCTTTCATTACATCAATTACAAACAAAGCTGAAGGCAAACGAGTTAAATCAGCAATCGAACCTAAGTTCTTTTCTAATTTTTCGCGTTGACGAGCAATCTGTAATTTTTCACGTTTCGAAATGTTATCAAAAGTACCATCGGTAGTCATTTTATCGATAGTAGTCATTTTTTTTACAGCCTTACGGATAGTAGGGAAGTTAGTTAACATACCACCAGCCCAACGTTCTGTAATATATGGCATAGCCACTTGTTTTGCACGCTCTGCAACTACATCTTTGGCTTGTTTTTTTGTTGCAACAAATAGCACTTTGCGACCCGATTTTGCAATTTGTTTCAGTGCAGCAGCAGCCTCGTCTACTTTAACCACTGTTTTGTGTAAATCGATAATGTGTATATCGTTACGCTCCATAAAAATAAAAGGAGCCATAGCAGGATTCCATTTGCGTTTTAAGTGGCCAAAGTGGCAACCTGCTTCTAATAATTGTTCAAAATTTGTTCTTGACATTTT
>JAIFKX010000135.1 GCA_020049335.1 Paludibacter sp.
CTTTTTGATAACTCAAAAAAGATAGTAATTTTGTAACATTATAAGTTTAAACAGTCAGAATTCGTATCTTGGAATTGTCCATGCAAAATATCACTTATTTGCAGGGCGTAGGACCTAAAAAGGCAGCACTTTTTGCTTCCGAATTGGGATTGCTTACGGCTGAGGACTTGGTGCGTTATTATCCGTATAAATATGTTGACCGTAGCCGCTTTTATTATATTCACGAAATAAACGGAAATATGCCCTACATACAGGTAAAAGGGCAAATTATTCGTTTTGATAAAATTGGCGAAGGACATCAAATGAGGCTTTCAGCCATTTTTTCGGATGGCAAAAGTACCATTGAGTTGGTGTGGTTTAAAGGCGTGAAATTTATTCTCGAAAAATATAAAACCGGGGTTGAATATGTCATTTTTGGAAAACCAACGCCATTTAATGGCAAATATAATATTGTGCATCCGGATATTGAATTGGTTTCGGCCTTACCGCCTGTTGAGCAAATGGGTTTACAGCCATTTTACAATACAACAGAAAAAATGAAGTCCGGTTTTTTGAATTCAAAAACAATTCAGAAAATTATATTTCCATTGTTGAGTCAAGTAAAATCAGGTGTTTCAGATACGCTGCCGGCTTATATTCTCAAGCGTTTTGCGCTGATGAACCTCACCGAATCGCTTGTAAATGTACACTTTCCTAAAAATGCGCATGCGCTGAATAAGGCTCGTCAACGCTTAAAGTTTGAGGAGCTGTTTTATATTCAACTCAGCATTTTGCGCCAAACCAAATGGCGTGAGCAGAATTTTAAAGGTTTTGTTTTTGCGAAAGTGGGCGAAAATTTCAACACCTTTTATAAGAGTTATCTTCCTTTCGAACTTACAGGAGCTCAAAAACGTGTACTGCGCGAAATACGCACCGATGTGGGCAGTGGGCGACAGATGAATCGCTTGCTTCAGGGCGACGTCGGAAGTGGAAAAACGCTGGTGGCACTTATGTCGATGCTTATTGCCGTCGATAATGGTTTTCAAGCAGCATTAATGGCTCCAACCGAAATTCTTGCTAATCAGCATTTTATTACAGTGAAAGAGTTTTTAGGCGATATGGGTGTACAGGTTGAACTACTTACTGGCTCTACTCGACCGAAAGCACGCGAGGTGTTGCACGAAAAATTACGCTCCGGCGAATTAAAAATTCTGATTGGAACACATGCTTTAATCGAAGATACGGTTCAGTTTCAAAATCTGGGTTTTGTGGTTATCGACGAGCAACATCGTTTTGGTGTGGAACAACGTTCGAAACTCTGGAAAAAAAATGTACAACCACCGCATATATTAGTTATGACGGCCACGCCAATTCCACGGACCTTGGCCATGACGCTTTACGGTGATTTGCGTGTGTCGGTTATCGACGAATTACCACCGGGACGTAAACCAATCCAAACTTATCATTATTACGAGAGTAAACGTCAGAGCCTTAACCAATTCATTGCCAAACAAGTAAATCAAGGTCGTCAAGTTTATATCGTGTATCCGCTTATTCAGGAATCGGAAAAAATGGACTTGCAGGATTTAGAAAACGGATATAATTATATCACCGAAACATTTCCACAGTACAAAGTTAGTAAAGTGCATGGCAAGCTGAAAGCTGCTGAAAAAGATTTTCAGATGCAGCGCTTTGTTTCGGGCGAAGCACAAATTATGGTGGCAACTACGGTAATTGAAGTGGGCGTAAATGTACCAAATGCTTCGGTAATGATTATCGAAAATGCCGAACGATTTGGACTGTCGCAGCTACACCAATTACGGGGTAGGGTAGGGCGTGGTGCCGACCAATCATATTGTATTTTACTAACTGGTTTTAAATTGGCCACTGAAACTCGCAAGCGCATGGAAATAATGGTGCGCACCAACGACGGTTTCGAAATTTCGGAAGCCGACCTCCAACTGCGTGGACCTGGCGACCTCGAAGGAACAACACAAAGTGGTATGCCATTTGAACTGAAAATTGCCAACTTGGCTCAAGATGGTAAAATGCTCGAAATAGCCCGAAACACTGCTCTGGAAGTGCTCGATGATGATCCAACATTAGTCAAAACCGAAAATTATGTGCTACTTCAACAACTTCGCAAACTCAAAACCAACTTATTAAATTGGGGTGTAATTAGCTAAGTAATCTTTGTAAAGCGGGTTTTGTTAAGTGTTATTAGATGGGTGCTGTTAGTTAAAAAATTGGAACTTTTTTTGACTTCTAATCTTTTATGCCTATTTTTGAAAACTGATTACTTTTAATTTTATAAATTTTCTTCTTTTGTGATACTTGTGTGTTTTTTTGTTTCTTCAATCATATAAAAAATTATCCATCATGGAAAAAACTCTTGTCATTTTAAAGCCCGGAACGCTACAACGCGAATTAGTGGGCGAAGTTATTTCACGTTTCGAACGCAAAGGACTTCAGATTTGTGGTATGAAAATGATGCAATTGACCGATGAGGTGTTGACTGAACATTATTCGCATTTAGCGCAAAGATCTTTTTTTCAACGTATAAAAGATGGTATGATGATTACTCCTGTTATTGTAATCTGCCTGAAGGGTATTGATGCCATACACATTGTTCACCAAATGGCTGGTAAAACCAATGGGCGCGAAGCTGCTCAAGGCACTATTCGTGGTGACTTTAGTGTGAGCGTTCAGGAAAATATTGTGCACACCTCCGATTCGTACGAAACAGCCGAGATTGAAATCAATCGTTTTTTTAAACCCGAAGAGATTTTTGATTTTAAACAAAATAACCTGAGTTTTATTTACGCTAACGACGAATTTTAGACTTTAGTTTATAGTAAATAGTAAATAGTAAATAGTAAATAGTAAATAGTAAATAGTAAATAGTTTATAGTAAATAGTTTATAGTATAAATAATTATGAACGTTATTTTGTGTGACGTTGCTATTTGTTTTCAGCTCATTAACAGATAAAACATGCATTTATTCCGAAATTATCTTTTTTTTACGCTTTTACTCTTCATTTCCTTTTCGGGACTTCATGCACAGCACTCTAATATTTCACTTCTTCCCAAAAAAGACTCTACAAATATCTACAAAGATATGTTGAATGACCGTACGGATGATTTAATGGAAAATCATCCGGCCGACGACATTTATAATAATATTTGGACTTCCGAAAGGCTGAATCCTTACAAAATCCCCATTGATAGTCTACCCGATTCAGTAAAAATTGATTGCCGTAACTTTACCGTTCCTGTGCCAGGCATGATTACGTCCGATTTTGGACCTCGTCGGTATCGCTATCATTATGGTACCGATTTGCGTGTAAATATTGGCGATACAGTTGTGTCTGCTTTTTCGGGACGCATCCGAATTATCGATTACGAGGCTCGTGGATATGGACATTACGTAGTTATTCGCCACGAAAATGGTCTCGAAACAGTTTATTCACATCTTTCGCAAGTACTAGTTCAGTTGGACCAAAATGTGAAAAGTGGCGAATTAATCGCATTAGCTGGCAATACAGGCCGATCAACAGGGCCTCATCTGCATTTCGAAATACGCTATTTAGGAAATGCATTTAATCCGGCAAGCTTGATAAATTTTTATACCGGTAAAGTTCACAGCGATATCTATTTGATTACAAAAGCAAAATCATTCCATTATCAACGAGCTGTAGCTCAGGCAAAAAAGGAACAAGCTAAAGCTAAATATTATACTGTTCGTAAAGGTGATAATTTGGGAAGTATTGCAGCAAGAAATGGTACAAGTGTAAAAAATCTTTGCCGATTGAATGGTATAAAAGAGAAAAAACTATTGCAATTAGGTCAAAAACTGCGAGTTAGATAATATTCATTTCATTAAATTTATACATTAGCATGAATGCAAATCAATTTCCTGTAAAGCTTACATTTAAAATTGGAACTTTAAGCAACGATTTTGTGGCTCAAGATGCCACTGGAAATACCATTGTGTACGTTCGACAAAAATTATTGAAATTGATTGAAGAGGTTCAAGTGTTTAATAACGAAAACCGTTCGGAATTGATGTATACCATTCGTGCCAATCGCTGGATTGATTTTACGGCCACTTATACCTTTACAAACCGCCAGAGTTACGAAATCGGACGTATCGTGCGCAAAGGCTG
The DNA here is from genome assembly GCA_020049335.1 of Paludibacter sp. GTDB lineage: Bacteria > Bacteroidota > Bacteroidia > Bacteroidales > Paludibacteraceae > Paludibacter. The sequence goes on from JAIFKX010000135.1 coordinate 4,147, forward strand.
GGCATCGCTATGGAAAGCGCATTACGAAATTTACGACGATAAGCAGCAACTCGATTTGGCTGTTCGTGAAGAAAATCCATGGGCTAAAGTTTTTGATTCCATGCTGGGTGAAATTCCTTTTTTTGGCTTATTAACAGGTTATCTTTTCCATCCTTCTTATATTGTAACCCGACCAAATGGTACACCTGTGGTACGTTTAAAAAAGGAAACATCGTTTTTTGGACGCATCTTCACCATCGAAAAATTAGCCGAATTTGAAACGGGCGAGGAAGAGCGTATTTTGTTGGGATTAATGATGATGATTTTGCTCGAACGCCAAAGAGGTTAGATTTTTTTAAAGCATAAAAAAACTGCTGATGAGATAGGGCATTCCAGCAGATAATATTCCTGCCGATAGTTTGAATGTATCTGTTTTGTAAAAAACAAACATCAAACCCAAATTAGGAAATGCCGAAAGTAATAGCATTTTTCCTAATATTGCGCTGGGATAGAGTAATTTAATAGTATCGAAAAAGCCAGTTCCAAAAGGCGAAAACTGATTCAAATACAGCCAAATAAATAATGGTGGCAAAAAGATTCCAGGCACAAATCCATACCAGAAATTATTAAACTTATCAATCTCGAATTTCATTTCCAAATTTTATTTTTTTTAGCAACAATGATTTCGTGCTTTTTTACTAAAAATATTTTAATTCTACTTTGACATATTAAAATAAATTGTAGATAATTTCAGAGACGATGGTAATCCACATCCCCTTTAGGGGCTTGGGGCAGTAATGAATTGAATTTTATCTGCTACTAAATCCCCTGAAGGGGACTTGAAGTTACTATCGATTTATTTATTTTTATCTAAAAAATATAATCTGTCAAAGTAGAATTAATAAGATATTGCTGAATAGTATTTTCAAATTGGCATATTTTCAAATTGGCACATTTTCTATAACTCCCAATTTTGCAACGATTTAACCATATTATAATCGGTCAAATCTATTTTTGATGGCACTATCGAAATATATCCGTTTGCCAAAGCCCATTCGTCGGTATCGTGTGCTTCAGGTTCGTGGTTTTTAAAATAGCCAGTCAGCCAAAAGTAGGTACGATCCTGTGGGTCAATTCGTTTGGCGTATTCTTCGGTCCAATTTCCTTTGCATTGGCGAGCAATTCTAATTCCTTTAATTTCTCCTTGAGGTGCATTCACATTCAGGCAAGTGCCATAAGGTAAACCATTTTTTAATGTTTCTTGTGTAATTTGCAAAATGTATTTTTCAAAAATACTAAAATCGGCATTGTACGAATGGTTGCAAATGGAAAATCCAATGGAAGTAATACCGTTTTCGCAACCTTCGAGCACGGCTCCCATTGTTCCCGAATAAATAATATTAATAGCAGCATTCGAGCCATGATTGATTCCCGAAACCAATAAATCGGGTTTGCGGTCGAGAATATCGTGCAAAGCTAGTTTTACACAGTCGGTGGGCGTGCCGTTGCTTTTGTATCGTACCAAGCCTTCGCGTTCTTCAATTTTTGTATAACGTAATGGGTGCGAAACTGTTATGGCGTTCGATTGTCCAGAGCGTGCACCATCGGGAGCCATAACCACCACATCGCCAATTTGCATCATTAAGCGTGTAAGTACATTTATGCCGTTGGCTGTATCGCCATCGTCGTTTGTAATTAATATAAGAGGACGTTTCATTTTTAATGATAAGTAGTAAATTATTGATTATTAATAGTTTGTGATAAAATGTGATTTATTTTTTTGATATTTTTCGTTCGGTAAAAAATAGAAAAAGATAACTTGCTACTATAAAATATACCAAATCCCGCGAATCGATTACTCCACGGCTAATCGACTTATAATGAGCATTTATACCAATATTTTCAATCAATCCTATAGTATTTCCCTGACTGAAAAAGGATGTTAATAAATCGAATCCATAAAATAAAATAAATGCAATTACTACCGCCAAAACAAACGAAACGACTTGATTGTTTGAAAGTGATGACGAAAAAATACCGATAGCCGTAAAAATCGTAGCTAAAAACACCAAGCCAATAAATGAGCCCCAAAATGCACCTGCATCAACATTTCCAACTGGTTCGGCCAGATACGACACAACGAAATAATTTAAAACGGTAGGAATTAATGCAATAACTACAACTACGATGCTTGCAAAATACTTTCCCAACACAATTTGCCACGAGCTAAGTGGTTTAGTAATAATTAATTCCCACGTTCCACTTTGTTTTTCTTCGGCAAATGCGCGCATTGTAATGGCAGGACAAAGAAACAAAAAAAGCCAAGGCGCAATAGTAAAAAGCCCGTCGACATTGGCGTAGCCCGATTCGGGAATGTTGTATTCGCCCGGAATTACCCACAGAAAAAGATTTGTGAGAATTAGAAATATTCCCACAACAATATAGCCCGTAAGCGAACCAAAAAACGATTTTATTTCTTTATTAAATATCGAGAACATAAGATAGTAAATATAAACTGCCCCCAACCCCTAAAGGGGAGTAAAGAAAAGAAACCATTCGGTACTATTTCACATCCCCTTTAGGGGCTTGGGGCAAATATTGTAAATTATTACATCATTAAAATAAATTATTAACTTTGCGCCCTCAAAGATAAACAAAATTTTAAGCCTTTCAAAGTGTAGCTGTAATGAAAAAGTTTTTTTTAATACTTGTTTTTTCTGTTTTTTGTTTTGCAATAAATTCGCAAACCAAAAATAATTATGCCATTAGAGCTGAGTATATGTATGGAAACATCCTTAAACATACCACTCATTTACAAAATTTGGTAAAGGACCCAACCAAAGGCGTTGAACTTTCCGTTGAATGGCAAACTATGGGTGAGCAAAATTGGCATCAATACATTGGCTATCCGCGAATTGGGTTGGGCTTGGTGTCGCTCAATTTGGGTAATCCCGAAATGTTAGGCAATTTGTATGCAGCTTATCCGTATCTGAATTTCAGATTGTTTCATATCCGTGGTTTTGTAATGAACTTGAAAGGTGGAGCTGGAGCAAGTTATTTAACCAAAACATTTAACAATACAGCAACTGACTTAAACAACTTAAATACGGGAAATGCTGCCATTGGTTCGCATTTGAATGTTTATTTTGCTGGCGGTGTAAATTTCATTGTTCCAATTTATAAAGGCTTTGCGATTGTTTCCGATTTGCAATGGAATCATGCTTCGAATGGTAGTTTTTATCAACCCAATTCGGGTATAAACATGATAAATGCAAGTGCTGGTTTAAGCTATACGCCTTTTTATAAACATGCTTATCGTCCAAGACGTAAACATATTCGCGATTTTCCACAGCGATTCAGTTATGAGTTTATGGCTTCGGGCGGTGCTCGCGAATTGTATTACAAAGATGACAAACAATATCCAACGGGGTCATTTGTTATGGCTGTTTATCGTCCGCTCGGTAATGCCATTCGTTTGGGAGTGGGAGTGGAAGGGTTTTACGATGGAGTTTACAATGGAGATACAAAATTTCAACGAACATATCTGACAGAAGATAAATGGGAAAATAAAGTCAGAGTGGGAGTTTCGTTACGACCTGAGTTGATGTTCGGACGTTTTACGGCTGGTTTGCATTGTGGAGTGTATGTGCATAATCCGCTAAAAAACTTAGAACCCTACGACGATGCAAAAACTACAACTCTTGATAAGCCAATGTTTTATAAATATGATATCGAAAAGGAAGATGGTTGGTTTTATACACGTGCCTCTTTTCAATATTCTTTCACAAATCATGTTTTTTTATCTTTGGGTTTAAAAACGCATTTGCAAAAGGCTGAATTTATTGAATGGGGTATCGGTTACCGCTTTAGTGCAAAACAGTCCGATCCAAAACGGATCAGACTGTCGGGGCCAAAATTAAAATCATCAGAAGTGAGACAAACCAGACGTTCACTGCCAAAATTAAAGTCAGAATAAACAAAAATATTAGTTTTTCAAAAATTTACCATAACCAATTTCGTTGTCGGCTTGCGTAAACTTAACGATATAAATCCCTGAAGGTAAATGTGATACAGTCATGCTGTTTTCGTGTGTTTCTATTAGTTTTTTACCCTGTAGGTTGTAAATTGCCTTTTGAGTGGTTTCTGTTGAATTTTCAAAAATAATTTTTTCGGTAGCTGGATTTGGATAAATACTTACATTCAAATTGTTGTATTTGACATTTTTAGTGCTTGTTAGCGCATTGGTTTGATACAAGGTTAGTACTTGAGCGGCTGAAAATTCTTTATCGAAAATTTTCAGGTCGTCGATGGCTCCATTAAAAAAGCCTGCTTGACTACCTTCCGAAATACCAAGTTTAAATATGTCGCCAAAATTTACAGTATTAAAAGTTTTTGCTCCTTCACTAAACAAAACGCCATCTTTATAAACCTTTGCTGTTGTACCATCGTAAGTAGCAACATAATGCACCCAAGAATTATTGAGGTTTGTATTTGCAATTTCAAGGTTTGCATTTCCATTTGCAAAGTATAGAATTGTTCCGGGTCTAAATGCCAATCCATTACCATTGGCCGAATTACCATAATGGAAAATGTAATTAATTTGATTATTCATTACATTTGTTTTAGCCCAAACTGATATTGACCTACTTGCAGAGCCATAAGGCAAGTTGGGAATTGTAGCCGAAGAACCTGAATTATTAATATTAAGTGCGCTATTTTGATTGCCTGCTCTATCGTTGGTGAAGCTCGTTCCAGGATTCGAACCAAACAAAATACTACCTTGTTCGCTCGCATAGCTGTTGTCGAATTTGAATTCGGCAATGGTTGTTAATGGTGGTGTAGCAATTGTTGTAAAATCGCCCACAGTCGATTCTGTTCTTTGCACATTCGTCGTGCCGCTTTCGGCAATAATTTTGTAATAATACATTGTGTTTGC
>JAIFKX010000225.1 GCA_020049335.1 Paludibacter sp.
TTACGCAAGGACTTTCATTCCGAATAAAAGGCGCTTACAATAGTACCTACAATCATGCCAAGCAAAGGTCAACTTCGATAGAAAATTATACACCTTGGCTAAAAAACGATATTTCATGGCTTTCGAATATACCAGAATCTGAAAAGAACGATGTGGTTTTAGTGAAAAATGGTGATGAAGGCGTACTGAGCTATGGCGAAAGTTTTTCGAAAGCGCGCAACTGGTACAGCGAAGCTAGCTTTGATTATAACCGAGATTTTGGTGAACATAATTTCACAGCTTTGCTTTTGTACAACCAATCTAGAACGTACTATCCAGCTACTTATACCGAAATTCCTACTGGATATGTTGGGTTAGTGGGACGTATAACGTATGATTATAAAACACGCTACACAATGGTTCGGAGAACTTTCCAAATGACCCTAAATTACGCTTCGGCCTTTTCCCATCCATATCAGGAGGTTGGATTATTTCGGAAGAAAATTTTATGAAAAAACAAGAAATGGTCGATTTTCTAAAAGTAAGGGCTTCGTATGGGGTAGTAGGAAATGATAGAGCTATTGGAAATTATCGGTATTTATATTTGCCCGATACGTATGTAGCAGGCGCTACGGGTTACAATTTTGGTGTGAACGTAACTGCCAATTTACCCGGTATAGCCGAAGGAAAAATTGGAAATCCTATTATAACATGGGAAACTTCTTACAAGCAAAATTACGGACTTGATATTGGTTTGCTCAAAAATAGAATGACTATCAACTTGGATGTGTTTTTCGAACACCGTGTTGGAATTTTGTCAACCAGCAATTCGGACCCCGGATACAATGCCATGAGTCTTCCCGTGTTGAATTTGGGTAAAGTGGATAATAGCGGAACAGAACTTACTCTCAAATGGCGGGATAAAATTGACAAAATCAATTATTTTGTGAATATGAATTTATCCTATACAAAAAATAAAATTATTTATCAAGATGAAGTTTTATCTCCCTACGAATATCAATGGAGAACGGGAAGACAAGTGGGGCAAAACTTCGGAAAAGAATGGATTGGATTTTATTCAGTTGGTATGACGGATAATGGTAAACCCGTAGTAGTGCCCGACAATATAAAACCGGGCGATAATGTTTACCGAGATTTAAACGAAGATGGGAAAATTGACAAAATGGATGACACAGCCATTGGATACCCAAATTATCCAACTTTAAATGGTGGTATTACGCTGGGCTTCAATTACAAAGGTTTTTCGTTTAGCATGATGTGGGCTGGAGCTACCATGACTTCGCGCTTATTGCAAGAAACATTCAGAGAGCCTTTAGGTGGTTCAAACAACCGATCGCTGATGCAGATACAATATGACAATCGTTGGACACCCGAAACTGCTGCCACAGCTACTTATCCGCGGGCTTCGTTCGATTCAAAAGGGTATAACTATGGTTATGATTCCGATTTATGGCTCAAAGATGCAAGTTATATCCGATTGAAAACAATAGAAGTATCGCAGAACTTGAATTTGCCATTTTTCAAAAAGATGGGAATATCCCAATTTCGAGTTTTTGGAAATGCGTACAACCTATTCACTTTCGATTATTTGAAATTTGCCGACCCTGAAACTCAAACCAGCAGTCGCCCAACTTATCCTACAATGCGGATTGTGAATGCAGGTTTAAATATTTCTTTTTAATTAAAAATCATTCGAACTAACCTGTCTTATTCCCTCTTTTATTCCCCTTTAGGGGTTAGGGGCAGGGTTAGGGGGTAACAAAAAAATATATTGATATGAAAAAATCAAATAACATACTATTCGGACTTTTACTTTTGGTGTCCGTTGTTTCGTGTACAGATGAATTTAAGTTTGGCAACAATTTTCTCGACAAGCTGCCAGGCGAAGACATTACTATCGATACTGTATTTTCAAAATCAGATTTTGCACAACGTTTTTTGTGGAATGGCTATGCTACTTTGTTTTATGGCTTAAATTCGGACTATAGTAATGCCGGAAATAAAATGATGATGGGTGTTCCCGAAGCATTAACTGATAATTTTCAAAGTTACATGAATTGGGACGGTGCCAATCAACTTTATTATAACGGAAAATATAATGCCTCAGAAGAAAATAACACCACTGCTTACAGTTACAAATTAGAAAACAATTGGGAAGGTATAAGAAAAGCTTGGATTTTTATCGAAAATGTAGATAGAGTACCCGATATGGATGCACCCACAAAAGCCCGACTGAAAGGCGAAGCTAAAATGATTATTGCTTGCCATTATGCCGATATGTTCCGTTATTTTGGTGGTTTACCTATTGTAACTAAATCGTTCAAGCCGAATGAAAACATGGAATTGCCACGCGCCACAGCCAAAGAAACGCTCGATTTTATTACAAATTTATGCGATTCGGCTCAAAAAGTATTGCCTTGGAAATTGTCTGTGGATGATGTGGCAAAATGGGATGGCCGTTTTACGGGTGGAGCTGCTTTAGGACTAAAAATTAGAGTATTATTGTTTGCTGCCAGTCCATTATTCAACGATGACGTACCTTATTATACTTCAAGTAGTTACGAGTCGATTGATAAAAAACAGGTTTGGTTCGGTCGTAAAGACCCTACTATGTGGAATGATGTAGTTTCGGCTTGTGAACAGTTCTTCTTATTAAATTCGCAAGATGCCAATGGTGGATTTAGTTTAGTTTCGGGTGATCCACAAACGGCTTTCAAACAGGCATATTTCAATAGAGGAACAACCGAGATGTTAATTTCGACCCGCATTCGGGCTACGGTGCCCGATTATTGGAATAAAGATTATTATTGTTTGCAGGCATTAGGAAGCTATGGAACTGCTGTTCCTACCATGAATTATGCCGATTTGTTTCCAATGGCCGACGGCACTCCTTTTGATAATACAGTTTGGAATGATACCTTGGGTTTGTATAAAATAAAGGCTCCCGGCGACACAACATTTAGCAGTCCTTTCGACGGCAGAGATCCTCGAATGTATCAAACATGTGTTGTGAATAATTCCAGTTTTAAGAGTCGCAATGCCGAATTGTGGATGGGTGGTCTTGATCGTAAAAGCGCTTCTGAATCAGGACCTTTTGCGACCGGAATGGGGCTATACAAATTTGTTATGGATGGAACTACTTCTACTTCAATAGGTGCACCTGCACATTGGCCGTACTTGCGTTTAGCCGAAATTTATTTAAGTTATGCCGAAGCATTAAGTCAAGCAGGTAGAACCGAAGAGGCATTTACATGGGTAGATCAAGTGCGAGCAAGGGTAGCACTTAACGGATTGAAAGATGCTTTTCCCGGAAAATCTTGGACAAAAGAAGCATTTTTAGAGGAAGTTTTAAGAGAAAGATCCTTAGAGTTTGGAATGGAACATGTACGTTGGTTCGATTTGGTTCGCTGGAAAAAAGCCGATGATTTCAAAAAAAGATTATATGGCGTTCGTATTTATAGAGTGTTCCGAAAAGGGGTTGTTGTACCAAACAGATACTCCTACAAGAAATTCACACTATTTAAACGTGCGTGGCAAGACAGCGATGATGGTACCAGTAATTTTGATCCAAAATGGTATTTAGCTGCTTTCCCAATAGCTGAGATTTACAAGGATTATGGATTAACTCAAAATCCAGGATGGTGAGAAGATTAATTTGAAAATTTGAAAATGAAAAAATTTGAAAATTCAATAAAGATATAATTATCAATACGTTGTTAATTCATTAAATTTAAAATATTATGATTGTAAAATATAATTTGTACTTATTTGTTGTAGCCTTATTTTTGTGCTTCAATGGCGCTATGTATGCACAACAAGTTGTTGCTACCGAACAAGAGCCGCTGATTGAGTTGGGAAATAATATTGCTCAACCCAAACAAGAAACTACCGCATCTACATCAACCATTACTGCCGAAGAGATAATGAAAAGCTCGTCGCTCAATGCATCAAATAGCCTGTATGGTAGAGGATTAGGATTAACTTCTTTGCAAAACGATGGATTGGATTATGATAATAATACCACATTCAATATTCGCGGATTGGGAAGTCTTCAGGGTAACAGTCCATTGATTTTGGTGGATGGTTTCGAACGTCCACTCAGTTCGTTGGTCAAAGAAGAAATTGCCTCTATTACCATTTTAAAAGATGCTGCTTCGCTGGCTATGTACGGTCTCAGAGGATCTTCTGGGGTAATATTGGTAAAAACAAAGCAGGGTGTAATTGGAAAAACACAGATTGACTTTTCTATTGATCATGCTTTTATTCAACCTACACACAAACCCCAGTTTGTAGATGGATATACCTACGCTAAATCGGTGAATGAGGCACTTGCTAACGATGGAATTACTACTCCACGCTACAATGAAAATGAGCTGGCAGCTTATCAGTCGGGCAAATTTCCCGATTATTATCCCAACGTAAATTGGGTAGATCAAGTGTTGAAAGACAATGCATCGTCAAATATCTACAATTTAAGTATACGTGGTGGAAACAATAAAGTGCGCTATTTCACGGTAATGAATTTGTCGAGCCACGATGGCATGATGAAACCAACCAACAATGTGGATGCTTATTCGTCTCAGTTTAAGTTTTCGAGATTGAATATTCGTACCAATTTGGATGTGGAATTATCGCCAACAACAACCATGAGCGTGAAGTTATTGGGTGCCCTGTCCGAGTCGAATCGTCCGGGAAATGTGGTTGGCACCATTATGACATCTATGTACAATACGCCATCTGCCGCTTTCCCAGTTAAAACTTCGACCAACGAATGGGGTGGGAGCGATACGTGGACAAAAAATCCGGTGGCCATGATTGCCGCTCAAGGATATGGAAAAACAAGTTCGCGTACTTTATTTGCCGACTGGACTATCAATCAAAACCTTTCTGCTATCACCGAAGGTTTATCGGCCGATGCGAGTGTGGGTTTTGACAACTACGCCGATTATTGGGAATCTATTTCGCAAACCTATCGATATTATAAAAACACAGCTCAATTTAATGCGACAGGTGATGCTTTGGTTAGTCCAATTGCAACGCTTGTTGGGTCTAATTCTGTTCCCACCTACGCAAGTTCGTTGGGCAGTCAGTGGAGACATTTCAATGCCTTTGCAAAAATAAACTACGATAAAAAATGGCAAAATCTAAGTCTTAATTCTAGTCTGATGTTTTTCCACGATCAATACGTTGGTAATGGACAATTTAGCACTACCAACAGGCAGCGAGCGAATGCATACACGCACATTGGTTTATACAACAAGTATTTTGTGGATTTGTCAATCACTGGAAATGGTACAAATAGGTTGCAAACGGGTCATAATATTGGTGTTTTTCCAGCTATTGGTTCAGCATGGATTGTGTCAAAAGAAGATTTTTTGAAAGATGTAAAAGCTATTGATTTACTCAAAATAAGAGCATCTTATGGCGTTGTGGGTAGCGATTATACAAGTTCATCGGAACTATTTAAACAAACTTATGGTACTGGTGGTTCGTATTTTTTTACCGACAATTACACTTCTACGGGCGGTATGACTGAGTTGCGCTTGGCTACAACTGGATTGACTTATGAAAAATCGCACAAAACAAATCTGGGATTGGAAGGACGTTTCTTGAATGCCATCGATTTGACAGCGGAGGTTTTTTACGAAAAACGAACTGATATTTTGGTGAGCACATCTGGTTCTGTTTCCAGCGTAATTGGTGCCACCGCTTCTATGGCTAACGACGGAATAGTTGAAAACAAAGGAATTGAATTGGGCTTAAATATCAACCAATCGGTGGGCGATTTTAAATACAATATTGGAGGGCAATTTACTTTTGCAAGAAGCAAAGTTATAAATAGAAACGAAGGTTTTGTACAATATGATTATTTAAAACAAACAGGTAGGTCAGTTAATCAATTATTTGGCTACCAAGATATTGGCTATTTTAAAGATTTAGCAGATATTGCTGCAAGCCCCGTACAATTATTAGGAACAGTTGTGCCCGGCGACATTAAGTTTAAAGACCAAAATGATGACAATAAAATCAACGAATTGGATAGAGTTGCTTTGGGATACAATACAGGTCTTCCCGAAATTTATTTTTCGGCAAACCTGAATTTGGAATACAAAGGGTTGGGTATTGATGCCAACTTTCAAGGAGTAGGTAATTACACGGCTGTATTAAATACAACAAGTATGTTTTGGCCATTGCGCAACAACACAAATTTATCTACTTATTACTACGAAAATCGCTGGACACCCGATAACCAGAATGCATTATTCCCCAGATTAAGTACGCTTCAAAACGACAATAACTTCAATACCAATTCGGTATGGGTAAGAGACCGTTCATTTATCAAATTACGTACCTGCGAAATTTATTACAAATTCTCCGAAAAAATATTGGAATCATTATTCATTTCAAAAGCAAAAATTTATGTTCGAGGAACGGATTTATTGTCTATTGATAATTTGAAAATTGTTGATCCCGAGTCTTATGGCGTTGCTTATCCTACTACCGCTTCGCTTCATTTAGGTGTTAATGTTGCATTTTAAAAACAGATGAAAAACAGATGAATATGAAAACAAAAATATTATTTTTTTCGGCTTTAATGGTAATTGTAAGTTCATGTACCGAATTTCTTGGGTACGATGAATCTTCTACATACTCTGAAGATCAAGTCTTTACTGTTCGTTCGCGGGCAACTCAACTGGCAACCAATGTATATTCCTATTTGGATTCCGATTTTGGGAGCGTGGGCAGTGCTATGCGTGGTGCTGGCACGGACGAAGCCGAGTATGTGTGGCCATCGTCAAGTGTACATACATTTTACAACGGAACTTGGAGTGCTATCAATACCGTAGATGATGTGTGGGCTCGTAGCTACAAAGGAATTAGGGCTGCTAATCTTTTTTTAGAAAAAGGCGTTGGGCAAACTTTTGAGGAAAATAGGTACCAAACGACTTATGTTAAAGACATGTTGAAGTACAATAACCTACAATATGAAGTGCGTTTTCTTCGTGCATATTTCTATTTCGAATTAATAAAGCGTTATGGAGGTGTGCCTCTATTTACAAAAGTTTTAACTGAACAAGAAGCCAATTCGATAGCAAGAGCATCTTTCGAGGATGTTTCACAATTCATTGTCAATGAGTGTGATACTGCGGCAAAATATTTGCCAAAATTTTACGATGTCAATTATGATGTCGAAACTGGTCGCGCAACACGTATGGCAGCTTTAGCCCTTAAAGCGAGGGTTTTATTGTTTGGGGCAAGTGATTTGTACAACCAACCAGGAATAGATAAACTTAATGGATTTACTTCGGGCGACAGGACGTTAAGGTGGAAAGACGCAGCAAAGGCATCGAAGGCATTGATTGATTCGGGAGCAGTATATAAAATTAACTCGTTGATTGGTTACGACAAAATTCCAAATAATATTGCTTTACCGGAGCTAATTTTTGCCTGTCGCGAACCGCTATCGGGCACATTCGAAGGTTTGAATTATCCAATAGGCTTCGAAGGTGGAAAAACAGGAACTGTTCCAACTCAGAATTTGGTGGATGATTACGAAATGAAAAAATCGGGTGCGACTTTCGATGGTGGTGCTTTCGACTGGAATGATCCAACCATGACAGCCAATCCGTACCTCAATCGTGATCCTCGTTTAGCTTTTACTGTTGTGCTCAATAATACCAAATGGGCTTATGATGAACCGGTAGAAGCATGGATAGGTGGAAATAGTGGTCAGCCCAAAGCAGGTGCTACAACAACAGGATATTATTTGAAAAAATATTTGGATAAAAATATTAGTTTTAAGACATCGGGATTAGCCACCTCACGCCACGTATGGGTGATATTTCGCTATGCCGAAGTTTTGTTGAACTATGCCGAATCCATGAACGAAGCTTTTGCATCGCCCACATACAAAGATGCAACCTATACCCTTTCGGCTGTTGAAGCTATAAATTTGGTTCGAAAAAGAACTGGTGTGGCACTTTTGGCTATTCCTACAACTATTAGCAAAGATGATTTTAGAGCCAAAGTTCGAAAAGAACGCCGTGTGGAATTTGCATTCGAAGATCATCGGTTCTGGGATATTCGTCGATGGATGATAGGACCCGAAACAGTGGCTATTAAACGCACTAAAATTGAGAAAAACAATACTACTCCAGTAACATTTACTTACAGCACTTATACAACTACCGATAGAATTTGGCAAGATAAAATGTATTATTATCCAATACCATTGAGCGAAATTTATAAAAATAGAAATTTAACTCAAAATCCGGGCTGGGAATAAGAGTATAAGACGGAACTATTTTGAATTTGGGCGTGCGCCTACGGATCTTTTTTAAGGGTCTCTGACCCTAAAAAACAGTTACTCGTAAAAGTGTTTTTGCCCCACAAATATTCACATTTTTTTTTAATAGTGCCAAAATGATACTATTAAAAAAATTGCATAAAAAAGCCCCACCAGTGATGGTGAGGCTTTTCTCGATAAAACCATTAGTTGAAATGTCAATTAAAACATCATAGTTCTACGAGCATTAATTCTCGACCAAGATTATGAAGTGCGTTTGATATTTTTTGCCGTTGCTCGGGTAATGGCTTAGTTTTGCCTGAAGCATATCGTTGAAGCTGGCGTTGATTAATACCAGTAATGCGTTCGAATGCTGAATTACTAAATATTCCTTTGTAATGTACCAATAAACTTTCGGGGTCAAACTTATAAAATAATTCGTAATCCGTATTAAATTGCTCAGGGATATCATCACCAAACTCGCGGCTAGTTTCCAAATGAAATTCTACAGCATCTTTCATGTTTTGCTGCAATTGTTCAAATGTATCTCCAGTAGATACACATCCTGGAAGAAGTTCAATATATGCAGCATAGTTATTAGCTGCAAGTTCTACAATAACTTTAATTTTTTCCATAACTTTTATAATTTTATTGATTAAACAAGCAGGGCATTAAAGCCCCGCTTGTGACAATACACTTTTGGCGGTTCCGGCAGGCAAATCATCACTTAGTTTTCCTGGAACGGTAACCGTTCCTTTCTTAGTTGGGTGTCTGAATTGCCTGTGACTTCCTTTTGTACGAAGTAAGAACCAGCCGTTAGCTTCAATCAAATGAATGATTTCTCTTACTTTCCAAGTTTTCATAGAACGCTTTGTTTTATTTGACGATTCAAAAGTAGTTGTAATAATACAACTGAACAATCTTTTCATTAATTATTTTTATTGCAATATGAATATTTAACAATTTATTGCGCAATGCTGCACTACAATTCACGCTGCTGCACAAAAAAATAGCCCCTGCTCCCTGCAGCCTATCACTTGGCGCTGGTCGCTACAGTTTGTCAGACATTTTTGCATGATTCTTCGGCTTTTTCAATGGTGTTTTCGTAATTTCGCCATTGTGTATATCCTAATAGCGTTTGTAATTCGCGGCACTCCAGCTTTCCACATTCATCCTTAAATCTGCATATTTATGTCGTTTTTATCTTTGTTTTATGTATATTTATTAATCATTTCGTAGGGAGTAGCTATAAGGTAGCTATACTCATCCTATATCCTGTCGGTACATCTGATTATTTATGCACTTTTCAGCAAGGTTTTTTTATAAAATTGATTTTGACAATGTCACAATTATGGTGTTTATTTGCATTTGGTCATATTTTCGACTAATTTGTACCCAGAGTCAACCTTTATA
>JAIFKX010000148.1 GCA_020049335.1 Paludibacter sp.
TGCATTTTCTTGCTTATTTCGTAGGCCATAATTTCGCCAATGCGCTCAATGTTTCGTCGAAAACGCATAGCGTCTTTCTGAATTTCCACCGAACGAATTTCTTTGATATAATGATTGAGAATGGAATTATTTTCCGATAAATTTACTACCTGCATATTATTTAATGTTATTTACTTCGTGTTATTAGGCTTCGCCGTTATCCCGCTATGGCGGGATGTCCGCTTCGCTACCATTTGCTTCGCGTTATTGGGCTTTGCCGTTATAAATAGTTATTTTATTGTCCTCCGTCTTTTGACTTCTTTTCTGTTGTCTGTTGTCAGTTGTCAGTTGTCAGTTGTCAGTTGTCCTGAAACTATCCTAAAATTTTCGTTCCTCCGTCAGTATGTATCAAATCAGCCCGAGTGATAACTACTTGTTTTACACCAGCATTAATAGCTTCGAACGCATTTTCTAACTTTGGAATCATTCCTCCACTGATTATTCCATCAACTACATATTTTTCAAATAAATTAGATGTAATTTCCATAATAACACTCTCGTCGTCTGATTCGTTCATCAACACTCCTTTTTTCTCGAAGCAATACATTAATGTTACATCAAAATGTTTTGCCAATGCTTTTGCAGCTTCACCCGCAATGGTATCGGCATTGGTATTGAGCATATTACCATTCATGTCGTGCGTTAACGGTGCTAACACAGGCACAACACCTTTGGAAATTAAATCGGCTAAAATTCCGGCATTAACCTCTTTTACATCGCCCACAAAACCGTAATCTACATCTTTCACTGGGCGTTTTTCGGAACGCATATAATTGAGGTCGGCACCGGTAAGTCCAAGCGCATTTACACCAACTGCCTGCAAACCAGCTACAATTTGTTTATTTACTAACCCACCATACACCATGGTTACTACTTTGAGCGTTTCTTCATCGGTTACACGTCGACCATTAACCATCGTGCTTTCGATACCCAATTTAGCAGCCATAGCCGTAGCCGACCGACCACCTCCATGCACCAGCACTTTATAACCTTCAATTTTTGAGAAATCGGCTAATAATTGTTTCAGGCTTTCGGGCTCTTCCACAATTTTGCCGCCGACTTTTACAAGTGTTAACCTTTCCATAAGAGAATTATTTTTCAATATATCAAGTGTTTATATTTTTAATTTTTCTTCCAGCAGCTCACTTCTACTTTC
The DNA here is from genome assembly GCA_020049335.1 of Paludibacter sp. Classification (GTDB taxonomy): domain Bacteria; phylum Bacteroidota; class Bacteroidia; order Bacteroidales; family Paludibacteraceae; genus Paludibacter. Next base: position 1,196 of record JAIFKX010000148.1, read on the forward strand.
CACAACTCGCTTTTGCGCGACGAGATGCGTTTTGTTTGATTAATTTGTTTGGGTGTACCCAACAATTTAAAATTAGGGTTGAGCAATTCCGAAATTCCTTCGAATGAAGTAAAAGGCTCGCCATCTTTTTTGAATCCTCCTGGCCAGTGCGCTCTTTCCACATTGCTACCATCCCAATCGTAAGTGGTTGCAATAATGAGTATTCCGCCTTCGTTGAGGCGTTCGTGAATTTTCCGTAAAAAGATAATTGGACAAATTAACTCTTCTAACAAATTTGGAAGTACAATAACATCGAAGCCCGTGTAAATAGATTTGAGATTATTGGCATTATCTTGCATAAATTGGATATTTTCGCCCTTAGATTGAACGTCAGTATCCGACAATACAATTTCGCGGTAAAATAACAAATCGCCTTCGTCCTTCACAATGTAGCGAATAAAACCTTTTTGTTGTAGTTGAATAGGCGATTGAATAAAACGAGCCGAAAAATCGATAGCAGTTATTTTATCGGCAAAGGGAGCTAATTCGAAAGCTAAACGTCCGGTTTTTGTATTTAGATCAAGTACGTGCTTCGATTTCAAATCGGTAGTAGCCACTACAATCTGCGCTAATTGCTTGTAATAATCCACATTGCCACCAAAAGCATCTCCCCAATTATTTTCGCAGGAATTAGCTACTTCAATGTCAGTTTCGTAAGCATTTGTTTGTAAATTGAGTGGTGTTTCAGACTCAACAATCCGAAAACCAGCATGTTGGTAAAAATGGCGACGAAACGCATATCGCGCACTTCGCAAAGCTTCATTTCCAGTCGAAATCCACGATCCACCTTTGATAATATTATGATTTCCATCGAACGTAGGTGTCGAAAAATCGTCGTACATGGGATGCACATTAAATCCGGCATAACCCGTTATGGGCGTTTCTGTCCACTGCCAAACATTGCCTACTACATCATAAAAATCGCCCATTTTAAACATGTCGACGGGGCAAGGCGATGCAAAATGCTCTAAATTTATATTTCCAGGTGCGCTTTGCCAGTTGGGAGCATCGGGGATAGTACAAATTTCTGCTAGTCTATACCATTCGGCCTCGGTCGGTAGGCGAAAAGTCTTATTGTCCCTTTCGGATAGCCAGTTACAATAAGCTTTTGCTTCGAGATAATTTACTTCCACAGGCCAGTTCCAAGGCATTGGAATCTCTTCGGCTACCAAACGCAGCCAATACTCATCCTGCTTTTGGCTCCAAAATAATGGCATAGATGCTTGTTTGAAATTTCGCCAATTCCATCCTTCTACTGTCCAATACTTTTCAATATTATAACCCTCTGCTTGTACAAATTGCAAAAAATCGCTATTTGAAATGAGGAACTTAGTTGTTTTAAAATCGGCAACGGTTTCGTTTTGAATACCATATTCATTATCCCATCCATAATAGGTGTCATTGTGCTTTTTGCCAAGTTTCATCTCAGCACCAGCAACAGCCAAAAACTCATTTTCGGGAGCTTTTCCATATTCGGTACAAATTTTTCCAAATTGATCTTTCACAACTTCCTCAATGGGCAACTGTCGAATAAGTACCGAAGAGGTTTCTAAATGAATTCTTTCGTGCTCAATTCCCATCATGATAATCCAAAATGGGTCGTCCCAGCCAATGGGTATTCGAAGAGGAGCCGTATTTATAACATTCATAATAATCGCCTTTGCTTTAGCACGATAATCGCGCACCTCCGAAACTTTAGGCCAATTGTAATGCCTTTCGTCTAAATCATCCCAACTCATTTCGTCTACCCCAATAGCAAAGCTGGATTCAATATCGGGATTTATACGTGTATCTATAATTTTAGTCAGAAACAGTTTATTAATAAAAAACACTGCTGTATGTCCCAAATAAAACAGCAAAACATGACGCAAAGGATCGCCACGATGGTAAAACACATCATCGGATGCGAGTTGTTCGTAGAGTTTTTCATCTATCGCCCACGTTTTTTCGAAATAAGTCAGAATTTCCTGTCTTTTTATTTCTACATTCCCAGCAGAAATATCAATTGTTTTTGTAATTAATTCTTTCATCTGTTTATAATTCTTTTTTTTAGGTCACATGGAACTCACTCATAAACATTCCCTTGTGTATCAAAGTTAGTTTGTCGTGTTCGTTTCATTACTCTTTAAATAGAGGTCTGTGTAAATATATTTTTTTCATCAGAAAATCAGATTCTCCATCAGGCTTTGTTTTTGTTTGCTCAATAGAAGTATATTTTTCGAAGTCAAAATTCTCGTAAAGTTTTATGGCGGGCAAATTTTCTTCCCATACTCGAATAAAAGCGTCTGTATAATATTGGTATTCAATCGTTTCAAAAAAAGATTTCATAAGCAATTTTCCAAAGCCCTGTCCTCTGAAAGGTTCCGCCACCATAATTTCGGCAATATAGACGCATTTTTCCAGATTGAAATTAGACCTAATTTGTTGTGGGCATTGATAATCGAGCGATAGAGGTGTATATAACAAACAAGCTTTGAAAATATTATTATCTTTAACAAAAATAGCATTTCCATGCTTTAAAATATCAGAAATATAAATTTCAAGATTGGCCTTGTCGATATATTGTTCGGAGAAACCTTTCGAATAGGCATCGTGATATAGATGTTCGATAGCACTGAAATATTCGATGCTATTAGATTTAAAAATTAAGTGAGAAGAGAAATTAGATATAGACATTGTATTGGTTAATTCCAATTTACGCGTCCCCCTCGGCTGGTAGTGGACGTTCCTAACTTGTAAGTTAAAGTCAAATCAAGATTCATAAGGTAATCATTATTTTTGGAACGATTTGTTGAAATTCCATCAATGTAATCGGAAAAAGATGAATGAATTACAAATTCGGCACCAATAGCGAAAGAGGATGAAAGTTCGTATTCGTAGCCAATACCAACAGGAAAAGAAGGAGAGACAGTAACCATTTTTGCGTTATAACCTCCATTAGGTAATAATGTAAACTTAGCATTTGGAGCGTGCGAATCAGTAATTCTAAGCGGTCTTTTACTGTTGAAATTAACATTGCCAATCATTACACCAGTTCCTACAAAAGCATATATTTTGTGTGGAGTCCAATAATCCGCATTTTCGCCACCAATAATATTATATTCGATATGTAAAGCAAAAACGGATAAATTTGTTGAGAAATCGAATCCACGACCTTCATTTCTCGAGCCTTCATCCGTTCCTTCAAATTTGCCAAAAAGAGCATTTATTATAAATCCAACATTGTTTTGAAACAAATAACGGTAGTTGAGCGAGAACATATATTTCGTTTGAGCTACAATAAAATCGGTTTTATTAATAATTCCTTTTGTATCTTTATTTCCACCTACATCGCCAAAAAGATATGACGGACCAATACCGGTTAGTACAACCGAAGATTGACCAGGTTTAGTAAATTGATATAAGCCGTTACGACTTTGAGAGAATATCAAAGTTGTAATAGCTACCAATAGTAACAGGATACCTTTTCTTTTTGTAAACATCGTTGGTCTAATAATTTTGTAGTAATCAACATTAACAAAAGCTTGTTTAAAATAAAAAAACAAAGTGTTTGTATAGTGCAAGCCTTAAAATGATTGCAAATATACAATAATTGTTTGAAATGGAAACATATAATATCAAAAATCTCAATATCGAAAACTACTACCACCTACAAATTCACGTAAAAGTGATGTTGGGGGTATTTCTCTCTCTGGAATGGAAATAAAATAATTTAAAAACTTTATCAATCGATGCGTTTCTGTATATTCCTCGCAATACTTGGGTACTTCAGCTAATATTGGCTCAGCATGTCTTTTTAGCACTGCTAATTCGAACAATAAAGCTGAGTTAAACATTACATCAGCATTTTCTTGAAACGGGAAAATCCACTTCTCTTCCCCGCGGCGCACACTGGGCCAACGGGCTATTGTTTCGCGAGCCGAATAGTTGCGAAAACGATAGTCTCGAATAATTCGGCGCAATAAGCGAGTATCCGCTGTTGGAATCCAGTTATGATTGTCGATAGATATGGTAGTGAGTGCCGAAACGTAAATTTTATACGTTAAATTTTGCGGAATATCGGGCATCAAGGCTGGATTCAGCGCATGAATCCCCTCCATTACCAATACGCTATCATCTGTTAGTCTCAGTTTTTCGCCTTTAAAATAACGTTTCCCATCTTCAAAATCAAAAAATGGAATCTCAACCTCCTCGCCTTGAAGCAATTGTTTTAATTGCAGGTTGAAAAAAGGCAAATCCAAAGCATTTAAATGTTCGAAATCCCATTCACCATTTTCGTCTAAAGGCGTGGTATCGCGATTTACAAAGTAATTGTCGAGCGATAGCACTATGGGCTTTAATCCACACACCATTAATTGTATAGACAAACGTTTGCTGAAAGTGGTTTTTCCGGATGAGGAAGGACCCGAGACAAGTACGAAGCGAACTTTTTCGTTTTTTTTGGAAATCGCATCGGCAATTTCAGCTACTTTTTTTTCGTGCAATGCTTCCGATACTTTTATATGATTAAATGTTTGATTATTGCGACACGACTGATTGAATTCACCTACATTGTTTAGATTCATAATTTTATTCCAGCCAACATATTCCTTAAAAATATCGAACATTTTGGGTTGCATTTCAAGCGGCTCTAGCTCATAGGGATTATTTCGATTTGGTACCCGGAGCAGCATTCCATCGTAATAAGGAATTAAATCGTACAAGCCAACACTGTCTGTGGAGGGCAATAAAACACCATTGTAATAGTCGATATAGTCGCCAATACGATAAAATCGGCAATAAGGAGTGCCTAATGTTTCGAGCAGCGACACCTTATCCGAATGATGTTTGCGCTCGGCAAATAGATTATTTACTACTTTTGTTTGCTTTTCTTCGCAGAAAATTTTTTCACCCGAAGCGGCAATTTCGGCAATTCGGTTTTTAATTTTATGAATAATTTCCTCTGTTATAGGCGAGTTCAAACCTTCTAATTTGCAATAATACCCGCGCGAAATAGGATGCTCAATGCGCAAAGATAGTGTAGGGAAAACATCTTCGATAGCCTTGGCTAAAATCATACTCAAAGTACGAATATAAACGCGCATACCGGACTGAATGCTCATATCTATAAACTCAATATCTTTGGGCTTATAAACCATAAAATCGAGAGCCTCTACTTTGTAATTGACACGTGCTGCTACTACCTGAAATTTTAAATTAATATTTAATAAAGCGTAAAGATTGCTAAGCGAAGTACCAAGGGGAATGTCGTGGTACGATTTTGTATTTTTACAATAAATAGTTACTAAGTTTTGCATCAATAGAATGGAATTATAAATTTGACGTAAAAGTACAATTTTTTTTGATGATAAAATTGCTAACTTCCATTTTTTGAATTACTTTTGCCGAATTAATAATGATTAATTGTAAATCGTAAAATTGTAAAATTATAAATTAACTTAAATTTATGAATTTATTTGATGTTTATCCGCTTTTCGATATCGAAATTACAAAAGGTATTAGTTGCCGCACTTATGATAAGCAAGGGATGGAGTACCTCGATTTATATGGTGGACATGCCGTAATTTCAATAGGACATTCGCACCCATATTATGTGCAAAAGCTTGCTCAACAAGCCGAAAAAATTGTTTTTTACTCCAATTCGGTTATCAATAAGCTGCAAACAGAGCTGGCTCAAAAGCTCGGAAAGGCCTCTGGATATGAGGATTACTCCCTCTTCCTAATAAGCTCTGGCGCAGAAGCAAATGAGAATGCGCTTAAATTAGCCTCGTTTCATACTGGACGCACCAAAGTAATTGCTTTCGAAAAAAGTTTTCATGGACGCACCTCGGCAGCCGTACGCGTTACCAACAACCCAAAAATTGTGGCTCCTATCAACGAAGGCTTTGATGTTGAATTTCACCAATTAAATGATATTGAATCAGTACGTAAATCGTTGATTAAAGGCGATGTGTGCGCGGTTATTATTGAAGGCATACAGGGCGTAGGTGGCATTAATATTCCGGATAAATTATTTTTACAACAACTCAGCGCAGCCTGCAAAGAAACAGGCACTATACTTATATTGGATGAAGTACAATCGGGCTACGGTCGTAGCGGGAAATTTTTTGCCCATCAACATGCCGATATTCGTCCCGATTTAATAACAGTTGCAAAAGGCATGGGCAACGGTTTCCCTGTGGGAGGCTTGTTAATAAGCCCAATGTTCGAAGCATCGTACGGATTATTGGGAACAACTTTTGGTGGAAGTCATTTGGCTTGCGCGGCTGCAATAGCTGTGCTTGACGTAATGAAAGCAGAAAATTTAGTGGAAAATTCACGCAAAATTGGCGACTATTTAATAGAAGAGCTCCGGAAAATAGATGGCATAAAAGAAGTTCGCGGTTTGGGATTAATGATTGGTATTGAATTTGATAAATCGGTAAACTTACTACGCAAAAGCTTGCTTTTTGATAAAAAAATATTCACAGGTGTAAGCGGTAGCAATATTATACGGTTACTACCACCACTTTGTTTGTCGAAGCAAGATGCCGTGTTTTTTTTAAATAAGTTTAGAGAAGTGATTAATGAGCAAGTGTAAGTTCAAATGTTCCAAAATTAAAAATGTCCGACTGAGTTTAAGTCGGACATTTTTTTTGATAAAAATAGGACTTTTTATTTATCACCACAGCTAATTTACTGTTTATTTAACAAAATAGAGAATTAGTAAAATAAAAAAATGATATAATTACAATATTGTATGAACTTTAATTTACATAATGTTGTTTATCTTTTAATAATGCGTCTTTTTGATGCCTATTTAGTTAAAACATATATCAAATTAATTAAATTAGAGTTTTATGAAAAAACTATTACTTGTCTTTTTAGCCGTTATGCTTTTCGGTATGTCGTCAAAAGCAATTTCGAATGCAGCGTTTATCTACAGTACCGATTTAACGGATGCAAACTCATTCAAAACGCTTCTGGATGCAAATGGTTTTGCAGTTACACTTATTCCTATTGCAAACACCGAAACCGCTGATTTTTCTGGTTATGATGTTATAATTATTAGCAATGGCTCATGGCTATCTTTAGAACAAATGAATTCATTAAATTCCAAGAACAAACCAATTGTTGGTTTGGGTACTGGCGGTGGTAAATCTTTTGATAGATTGTCATTAGTAATTGGATATAATGGTACAGGCATTCTTAATGGAAATTCAATAACCGTACATGATGCTTCTTTAACTATTTTTAAGGCTCCATTTAATCTAAATACGACTAATGGAGCAACAATTCAATTATATACTACTTCTTCAAATGTATATTGCAAGGTTAATCCAACTGGTTCCACTGAGGTCTTTTGAAGGTTTCAAGTTACTATTCAGTAACTAGACAAAACAATAAGTATACATTTTGGGGGTATAGTCTTTCGCCTGCCAGCATGACACAAGAAGGAAAAGACCTATTTGTTAATATGTTAGCTAATAGTATAGTTGCATTTAATAATATCACTACTGCTTTGCCTAAAATAAATTCACTAAATGAAGCTACTTTGCATTTAAATTCAGAGACAAAACAACTTTCTGTTTCAGGCTTTGCAGGTGCTTTGGAGCTTTCGTTGGTCGATTTGAGTGGTAAAACGGTAATTAAAAATCAGCTGCAAAATCAAATCAACTTATTTGGCTTGAATAAAGGCGTTTACGTTGTGAAAATTAAATCGGCAAACACGGTTATTTCCAAGAAGTTTATTTATTGATTGCAATTAAAAGAAAAAAGGTAAGGTCGTATTTATAAGTGCGACCTTATTTTTTTAATTTTAAAATATTAATGCTATGTCAAAAAAATATATTTTCAGCACTTTTCTTATAAGCTTATTTGTAATTGGATGCAAGCAAAACACACAACAAGCGCAGTCGGCTGAGGCGAAAATAGATTCACTTGTAACTATCGACGAAAAGAATTGGGAAATCGTAGTCAATAATGGGAAGGGAAAACCCAATGCAGTTTATTCGTTAGCGGCAAACACTAATTTAATGGATAATTATTTGCAAAATGTTACAAAAATTGATGAGGAATTGGCCTTTTCTTTGTCGGAAAATAAAAATTACGCAAAATACCTCTCCGCAGATAGCCTTCGAATTGATTCTATCGGTTTGTGGGGCGATTATGTTGTCTATCAGATTTCGAACTTCTTTGTAATGCATCGCTCCATTTTGCTAAAATGTGTTGATAGTAAATACCGATTTCTTTACACCGAGTCGGACCATGTTGGCTCACCACAATCGGGTAAAACAATTTTTGATAACTCAAATGATACCAAAGCCCTTTCGAAAACTGAAATAGCCCAATTATTTCGCCCCACTTTATCAGAAAGCAATGGAGAACAACTACTTACCGTAAAATATTTTGTTGGTGGAAATAGCGAATATATCGGAAGTTCTACATTTTTATTGGATAAAAAGACGCATTTACCAAAAGAAATTCAAAAATAAATTGATTTAAGGAATTGAAAGAACTTTTCGACCTCACCCCTAACCCCTCTCCTTGAGGAGAGGGGGACAAGATACAGCAACTTAGGAATACTTCAAATTTATTTAGAACATTAACTCACAAATACTTACATATTAAGTCATAGCAAATTAATTACTAAACTTTACACCCACAAAAAACGCGCGTGGCAGCGAAGGTCCGTAAATGTAAGTAGCATCGCGAAAAGCACCCAAATCTAAATCTTTTTGATAGCTGTTAAATACATTTTTCACTCCGCCAGTAAGTTGCATTGCAATTCCATTGAGGCGAATATCGTAAGTAGCTTTGAGGTTAACATCGGTGAACGAAGGCGTTATTTCCAAACGGTCGGCAGCAATATAGCCAGCAAAGTGTGGCGAAAGCATACTGCCCGTGTATGTGCCTGTTGCGTTAATCAAAAATTTCTTTGTTGCATTATAGGTCAATGAAAAAAAGCCATAATCCGAAGGCGTACGCATTAGTTTTCGCTCGGGAGCAATGGTAGGGTCATTGGACCAAGTTTCGGCCACATCGTACAAACTTTGTTGCAATGTAAAGCCAAATTGCAACTGATATTTAGGCGATGGCACTATTTTGGCTTCCAGATTAATACCACTTACACGCGCACCAGCTCCGTTTTGACGTAGCATAACCTTCTGACCATTTGCATTTTGTCCTTGATCTACCAAAATAAAAATATCGTTTATTCGTGTTGAGAAACCTTCGATTAATACGTCTGCCTCTGTGCTTCCAATTTTGAAATCGTAATCGAACGAGGTACTAAAAGTGTGCGAGTATTCGGGGCGCAAATCGGGCGCAATTTCAATAATTTTTATGGTCCCGCCTATTGCCTCCAGATGCAAATCTTCGTCGAAAGCTTGCGGTGCACGAAAACCAGCCGCATAAGAGCCTCGCCAATTGAGATTTTCGGTAAAATTGTATTTCAAATTCATTCGCGGACTAAACACCACTTTGGATAATAAATTATGTTTATCAAATCGACCGCCAAGCAAAATACTTACTGATTTGTTACGCCATTCGTTTTGCAGAAACAATCCATTTGTTTGCGTAGTTTGCTTCAAAAGTCGATTGTAACCGGGCATTCTGTCGTCGATATCATCGTATTGATATTCGTAGCCCGTAGTAAATTCGGAAGGCATAAACAATAGGTTTTCAAAATTATACACATACTGAATGCCAGCCACAGTGGTTGTGTTGGCCGTATTTCCATACGCATTCAAATCTTTTTGAACGCCATAATAGCTTTTGCGCATCACATTTTGGAGTGAGGCATAAGCATTAATTTTTTGCTTACTATCGGGGCTAAACCAGTTGTAGGCCAAACTACCACCGTTAATTTCGTGCTCTATTTGTTCGGTAATTTCTGTTTCGTGCGGCTGAAGGTCGAAACCATTTCCACCACGCCTGAACTCGTTGATATTGTGGTATTCGAGCGTTAATTTGCTTTGCGAACTCAAGCGATAATACGAGCGCATACCAATGGTGTGATTGAGTAATTTGGCTGCTTCGGAATAGCCATCGCCGTTTGAATCAAAAGGATTTCTATTTCGATAGTTACCGTACAAATACATTCCCGCCTTATTGTCGCCCGACACAATGGATGTGTTCAAATTGACCGAATTGTCGGGTGCATTTCCATTTTGCTGCAAATTGTAACCCGCCGAAAAAGTATTGTTCAGCGCTTCTTTGGTAATGATATTAATGGTGCCAGCAATTGCGCTCGAGCCATACAACGCCGAACCACCTCCGCGAATCACCTCTACACGCTCAATCATATTCACGGGAATTTGTTCCAGCCCATAAACGCCTGATAAGGCGCTAAATATTGGCCGACTGTCAATCAGGATTTGTGAATACTGTCCTTCGAGTCCGTTGATTCGAACTTGTGTAAATCCACAATTATTGCAGTTGTTTTCGACCCTCACGCCGGGCTGAAAATTCAATCCATCGGCCATACACACGGCATTAGTTGCCAAAAATATCTTTGGACTTAACAAACTAACGATGACCGAAGCATCTTTGCGGTTTGTTTCGTTGCGATTGGCGCTTACCACCACCTCGTCTAACGACAAAGCACTTTCTTCGGCTAAAAAGTTAAGCTCGATGGTTTTTCCAGCTTCCAAAGTTACTTGTTTTTCAATTTGCTTGTATCCCAAGCCACTCACACGAATTGTAAAAGTGCCTACGGGCAAGTTTTTTAAAAAATAATGCCCCGAATTATCGGTAGTTGTTCCCAAAACAGTATTGTTGATAGATACATTTATAAACGGAATATGTTCGCCCGTTTTTTTATCTTTTACATCGCCAACAATGTTGGCATCGGTGTTTTTTTGAGAAAAAAGAGTTGCGCTATTCATAAATAGCACTAGTATAATGAGGATTTTTGATTTCATGTTGAATGATTTTTTAGATGAAAATAATTTGCACAAGTTATTGAAAAATTAATTATTCGACCTCACCCCTCTCCCTGTACACCTCACCCCCAGCCCCTCTCCTTTAGGAGAGGGGGGAAGAGAGGGGGACAAGACACTGCAAGTTAGATATAAAGCACATTGATTTAAAACTTTATAAATCAAATGCTTACATATTGCGTAGTTGAATATATAATAATACATAATATTCAGAACTAAGTACTTGAAATACATAGCTGTAAATATTATTATGATAAATGGAGGAGGATAAATCTAACAAAAAAACGCAGGGGGAGCGCGAAGAGAAGAAAACAACACGGCTCCCAATGAGTTTGGTGTAGCTGTTGGAGTGAAAATTTCTTGAATAAAAGTAAAAAAGGGCTTTTCAATCGTTGGAATTTCAATATCCGAATTCCAAGTAATGTTATTCACATCCTGAATTAGTTTAAGTTGCTCTTTGGTGTGCAGAGGCAACTGAACCGGATTTGATGTTTTGGAAAGCCAATAAAAATGTGAGTGACAATAGGTTACACCATCAACTGTGTGGGTATGATAAAACAAAGTAATATTGCTGTAATGCCCAATAAACAGCACCAGCAATATTATTTTAAAAGAATTATATATTTTTGAACGAACGATTACCTTAAAAATTAATTGATTATTACTTTTAGAACAAAAAAAGTAGTTGATTGTTCCAGAATGAATAAAAATTGGGTTGATATTTCATGGAAAATTAATCAAAATAAATCGCTTTTCTTAATTTTGAAAATGCAATTTAGGAAAAATATAAGTAATTCGGGATAATTAATGATATGTTTTTAATTTTTACTTTCCGACCCCCAACCCCCAAAGGGGGCTAAGACATATTCTCTTCATAAGATAAGATAAGAGAAATTAAAAATACTGCGTCTTAAGGCCTCCGTCGGCTGACGGATTGGGGGTCGAAATTTAAAATTATCTTGACGGCTATGCCCTTTAGGGGGTTGGGGGTCATACTCAAAACATATCATTTAATATAATCTACTACTTACACTTAAAAATGAGCGTCTGACGTTAATGTCAGACGCTCAAAGAAAGTGAAGGAATTAGGTGCGCAATTAAAAACATTAAATCGGCTTTTATTCCCAAATAGCTAATACTGCTACCGGCATTGTTTTATAAATTTCAGATTGTGGGTAGTATCATTTTTAGTAAACCGCAAATAATAAATACCATTGGTTAAGTGCGCCACATCGATTGTATTATTCAAAGCCTTTCCTATTTCAACTTTTGCTCCCGAAATGCTGTAAATTGCATAATCAATTATACCTGTTTTCAGATGCAGTTTATCAGTTGTTGGGTTTGGATACAAACTAATTTCATTCGATGTCAGATTGCTCTCCATTGCGGTAGTTATGCTTCTTATCTTGTAATTAAAGGCCGTGTTATTATTATCCTCATTGGTTTCGACAAAAATATTGTTGGCATCCATCGCAACTATCAATTTATACTCGCCAATAGGCGTATTTGTTGGTATAAAAATTGAAACTGACTCGGTATAGCGTGCATTCACAGCCATACTTCCGTAGGGTATACTGTAATTTCGCAACACAATATCGTTGATGTCAGCCACATCATCTTGCGACAAAAGAACCCGAATGATTGGATAATTTTGAAAAGAGAGAGGTACATTTCCGAAGTTCCCATAACGTAGCGTGAGTGTAGGCGTTGCCATCCCATGCTGGTACTCGTTTCCATTGTCAAAGCGTACACTATCAACTCTCAGGTCTAAACTCCTACTCACAATTCGAATAGGTCGGTTAAAATAATTGTTCGATTCGTTTGTTTCGGCTACACCATTGTTATAGTCGATAAAGCCTATCAGATAATAATTTCCACTTGCTTGATTCACAGGAATATTAATTGTGGCATTGGTAGTTACTGTATTATTTATGGAGTTGGTGGCTAAACTCACATTTCCAACCACATCAATATCGTTTGCACTATACTGGTTATCAGTCGACAAATAAATTTTGGTATAAGCCGTATTTCCAGCCCAAAAGTTGGTAGTGTTGCTTCCTGAAAAAGTAATGACTTTGCTTGTACCTGCAATTATTGAATCGGAGGCATTTGCGTTGGTAAATTGTCCACTAAAATCGTATGTTCTATCGATAACTTTAATGGGGATTGCATAAATATTATTTGTTTCGTCACTTTCGGTAACTAAACCCTGCCTATCAGCATACAAAATGATAAACTTATTGCCTGCTAATGTATTCGAAGGAACATCGACCTGAAGCGAGAACGGGAAATTAGGACCGGTGCTACGCGAACCAATAAACACATCGGTGGTTTGATACAGGTTATCTTCCGAATAATATATGCCAACTGTAATTCCACTTGTAACTGGCGAAGTATCGGTGCCAATATTCGACATGGTGGCATTTATGGTTATAGTGTTTCCTGACACAATTTCGTTTGTAGCAACCGAGTTAACTGTTGTTGAAACAGCTGTCATGCCCATATCAACATACAATGGTTTAAACTCAATTGGTATAATCATGTAATTGTTATTCTCATTTGTTTCAGCAAAAACTCCCGTTGGGTCGGTTACATAATACAAGTATTTTTTGCTTGGCAAGGTGGTGTTTGAGTTAAATGTGTAATTGAAATTTGCTAAAGCAAAAGAATTCTGCAGTATATTCGCCGATAGATTTCCGATAAGCGTTTTACTCGCTAAATTGGTAGTTGAATCGTTGGACAAATATAGATAAACTGATGTGGACACATCACTGTTTCCGGTGTTGAAAACTTTTACCGGAAATGTCCTTGCAGCATTATTCAATTTTACCACATAGCTTAAAGTATCCGTATTCAGAGTCAAATCAACAATTCGTTCTTCAAGTTTTATAACCGTGTAAGTCGCGTTATTACTTTCGTTGGATTCAGCAAGTGTATTATTGAAATCGGCAACGGCAAAAAGGTAATATAAGCCGGCAGAATTGGTTAAATTAAGAGTTCTTGTATATTGTAAATAAGTACCAGCGCTTATCGAATTGGAAATGTTTAATGCCGTAAGTTCCTGGTCGGTACTTGGACTTAACACATTATCGTTCGATAGAAATAATTTAATTTGCTGACTGCCTGTTGATTGTATGTTACCATTATTCACAATTCGGTAAATTACATCTTTGCTTATCGACCTTACAACGTTCACGGTATCGGTCAGAAATTGCGAAGTTAAATCTCTGAATGGTGCATCTACCCGAATGCTAACCCACTTGAAGTTATTTGTTTCGTTGGTCTCATTGAAGCTATTATTACCATCAGTTTTAATAATAAGATAGTAATTGCCCGGGCTTGTAGCATTTGTTAAGCTAAAACCTAAAGCCACAAGATTTGATCCACCTACCGATATATTTGCATTTTTATTATTGTTGACTAACAAAACATCGGCATTGTCGTAAATACTATCGGTGGATAAGTACAACATACTATTTACTGTCGCAATAGATGTATTGCTATTGTTTTTTACTGTATAGTTGAACGACACAAATGTACTATTATTAGGCACATTTGCGGGATAAGTATCAATGGAATTTACTGCCAAATCGTAATTAAAACCTACTACGTTCAATCGGGAAGTAGCAATATTGTTGTTCTCAAACTTTTCGACCACTACATTAGCCGCATCTGCTTCCAGAATTAAAAAATAGCTACCAGTAGAAACATTAGCAGGTATAGTTAACGAGGAGAAATTGACATTACGAGTTGCACCAGCATTAATACTTGAGGATGACATCAAACTCGCATTCAATTTTAAATCATTGACGCTCAAAATACTATCAGTCGATAAATAAATATTATTCCCAAAACTGCCAACCGAAAGTGCTCCATTATTTTTAAATACCGCCGAAGTGTAGAATGCCGTTGAAACATTTACGGGATTGGTGCTTGAGCTAAAGGAGTTGATAGAAATATCTCTGAACTGCGCTTCTATCTGAATACGTTTGATAAATTTATTGTTTGTTTCGTTGATTTCGGCAATAGCATTTTGTGTATCAGTCATGGCTATTAGGTAATAAGTTCCGACCGCTGTGTTCGAATTTATAAAATAACTAATGTTTTCGGTTGTAGTATTTCCGGCAACCAAACCCACGGTTGAACCTGAGTTTGTTGTGCTAAAAAGAATATCCAAGGCATCGACAATGGTATCGGTGGATAAATAGTATTTATTTTTGAAGCCACCTACATTCACTTTTCCTGTGTTTTTTGTATTTATAGCAATTGAAAGAGCTGTGCCTCTTTGTGCAACCGAATCGCACAATATTGACTGTAGAGCAATATCTACATCTAAACCTTTTACATAAACACGTTTTCTAATAATGTTGTTATTTTCGTTTGTTTCGGCTATTCGGTCTTGCATCGAACTTACCACATTACCATAATTAATTTGCGGATTATCCAACTTAGCAAAAAAATAGTAGTCGCCCATAAGTGTTTGCGCCGGAACAGTTATACGCAGGTCGTTATAGGTTCTTGTTTCGCCCGCATTACCACCACCGAGACCTAAACTTCCTACGCCAATATCTCCTATACCTAAAATCGAATCTTTCGAAATTGAAAATCCATCAGAATACATCACATGAATACTATCTGTGCCATCAATTGTATACGTATAATCAATTTCATTGTCCCCCAAAGTAAGCGTATCGGGAATGTTAGCCGACACAATTCTTAAATCTGTATTTGGGACTGACAAAGTGGTAGGCAAAACAAATATATTGTTGGTGTTTGTAATTTCAGGCAAAGCAAAACTTTGAGCAATTCGATAAAAGTTGGTGATGGCAATAATGTAGTAATTGCCAGGCTCATAATTGCTTTGTAAAATGGCTGGAGCACCCTGTCCATAAGAAAACGGGTTGCTTAAAAAAATCTCTCGTTCGGCACCCGGAGCAATATCGCCAGTAACCTGATTGGCAAGCAATAGGTCGCCCGCGTCATATATCTGGTCGCGCGATAAAAATACTTCCGTATTTAATGTTGTTTTCAAGGTGTCCAAACCGATATTTCTAACGGTTGCCCGAATAGTATTTGTATTGTTATATCTAATATTATTCGCCAATTGAAAAGATACATTTGTTATAGTCATATCTATTTGACTATACGAAATAACAGAAAATGCTAAAGCTGCTATAAATGCTAAATGTCTGGTTCTCATATTAATAATTTTAATATTCTTTGATTGCAAAAATAGGACAGGAAAAGTAAAGCGGCAATACGACAAATTTTGTATATATGCAGCCTGTTTCATACGATTAATTGAAAATGAAGTAGAAGATTGGGCGAACCAAATCTTTGGAACGCCCAATCAGAAAAATTAATAAATAATACAAACGTTTTAAGTAAATGTACAAATATAATACACCATTTTAAAATATTTACCTCACCCTAACCCTCTCCTTGAGGAGAGGGAACTGCGGTCTGCAATTAATAGAAATATGCGACATTATTTTATTCCACTTACTTATATGGTTGTCTATTAAATATTTATAAAGCAAACAGTGTTAGGGCTATATGATTGATTAAAAACTTACACCGGCTTTAATTCCCAAATAGCTAATGCTACTTCCGGTATTTAGGTGTACGCCTCCGTAAATAAATTTCCAGCGAACGTTGGCACCAAAGCCTAAATAGTTGGAATTTACGCCATTTGTTTTTTCCGAAGCTGGTGATACAAGCGCATAATGATAGTAAATATCCGGACTCAGCACTATTCCGCCAATGTTGATTAAGCCTCTTAAACCTACGGGAATTCCAAAATATCCTTCGGCAATTGCACTGGTCGATGTGCTGGTGCTGCTGTACATAAAGTATTTTCCTTCGAGCCCCCAAACTAAGCCTATTGGCAAACTTGACCAGTCTTTCCACGAACTAAAGCGCAGATACTGATAGCCAACTCCTAAGTTGATATTGCCGCTTTTTGGGAAATAGGTAAAATTATTTTCAGAAACTTTGCCATTGTCTTCGAGTTTACTTGGGTTAGCAAAACGAATGTTATATCCCATAATGCCCGATTTTTCGTAGTTTCCAAAATTTTCTAAACCACCATTTATTGTTTTATAGATATAATCATCTTTTTCAAACTCGTCGAACGATAGGTTTGAACCCCAACTGCCCGAACCTAAGCTGAAGTTTCCGCCGCCAGAGCTGTTTTTTCGTGAACCGGAACCGCTAATATTTATACTGCTCAGGTTTACATTCGATAATTTGGAGCTCTTTTTCGACGATTTAATTTTCGTATTTTTGAATTTCGACGATTTCAGGTTGATAGTCTGCGGATTGTCGTCGCAGGGACTTCCGGCAGGTAATCCGCCCAGACGGGATGCTTTTTGTAGTTTCGACAATAAATCGAAGTCTGCAATTATTTCGGGAACTACCACTGTTTCTTTCACATCGGCTTTTTTCTCCACCAAATCTTTTTCTACTCCTTCGCGTCCGTACGTGTTTTTGTCGATAATTTTCACCTCTACTCTACGGTTTTTGGCGCGACCTTCGTCGGTAGCATTCGATACCACTGGTTTTTCTTCGCCATACCCTTTTGCAAAAATACGGTCTCCACTTATACCCTTGGTTGTCAGGTAATTTTTAACGGAGTTCACACGCTCTTGCGACAAAATAAGATTCGATTCGTTTGAACCAATACTGTCGGAGTGGCCACCCAACTCAATAGCGATAGGATTCTTCACCAAAATAGCGTATAAATTATCCAACGAAGGAAGCGATTCTGATTTTAATGTAGCTTTTCCCAAATCGAAGAAAATATTATCCAACTTAAAGGTTGCTCCTTTGGTAGCGCGCTGCACTTTGAAGTTTTTGAGCACATCAATGTATTTTGTTTCTTCCGATAGCCAAGCATATTTCCGTTCGGCAATGAGCTTTTGCAATTCGGCAGTGGTGGTATTGTAGTTTTTGAACAAGGTTTCGTAAGCTGCAAACGAGCCTTTTAAATCATAAGATGTAGATGCGTTCAGCTCTTTCAATTCCGTATTATAACCACCGGCTTTTGCACTTAAAAAGTCCAATTTCTTTTGTGTATCGTCTCCTATACGTTCGCGGAGATTGAATTTTGGTAAAAATTTCGAAGGGTCTGAGAGGTCAATTTCTTCGGAATAATACAAAAAGCCTTTCATATTTATTTCCAACAAATATTTCTCGAAAGGTAAATTCACTGTATATGTTCCGTCGGTAATTTGCGATGGCACAATGGTTTGTACAGCATTTGTTCGCATATTGGTAATACGAAGATTTACAGCAGCAGCCGAATCTTTTTCGTTGGTTACTGTGCCGTAAAGTGTAATTGTTTGCTCCGGACGAGCAATTTCGGGCATTACAAATTGGAAAATATCGTAACCGCCAGGCGCACCAACTTCCGAATATTTAACCGTGTAACCAATTGTACCCGTGCTATTTACTGTAATATCTTCGTCGTCCTGCAAAGTGTTTATGTAGCGTCCAAGATTAATAGGTTCGCTCCAGTTTGTCCAACTGTCGTCCAAGCGTTTAGCCATGTAAATATCATTTTCGCCAAAACCTTTGTGTCCATCCGACGAAAAGTAAAGCGTTTTGCCATCGGCTCCAAAAGCGGGGCGCGTTTCGGACGTTTTTGTATTGATAACCTTACCCAAATTTTTAGGTTTTGTCCAACCTTTGTCGGTAATTTGCGAAAAATACAAATCGTAACTACCCACTTGTCCAGCAATTTTATTGTTGGTTACAAAAACAAGCGTTTTACCATCGGGACTAATTGCTGCTTGTGCTTCCCATTTTTTGGTATTGATAGCTCCACCAATATTACAAGGAACCGACCAGCTACTGCCATTTTTAACAGAGTAAAAAAGATCGCCACCACCAAAATTTCCTGGGTAATTGCCAAACAAAATGGCAATACGACCATCGGAGCTAATGGAATAAAGTGTTTCGTGCGAATCGGTGCTTAGCGCATTGAAAACTACCGGCTCACCCCAAGTTCCATCGGCTAATTTATCGGAATAAAAAATATCTTCGCCACCTAGTCCGCCTTTACGATCCTCAGCTTTAAAATACAAGCGATTACCATCCGACGAAATACGCGGAACAGCCTCTGTACCAGCCGTATTGACAGCTCCTTTGATTGGAAACATAGGCGATTCGGAATCGTTTCGCTTCAACATAGCAATAAACCAATCGGCGTAGGCTTTGTCGGCTTTTGCAAACTTGGTTTTGTAGTTTTCCATTGCCTCGATGGCTGCCGGAAAGTTTTTAACTCCAAAATAGGATTTTGCCAAATTCAAATACTTTTGAGGCTTAGCGCCCACCTCCTCGGTATAAGCTGCAATAGCCACCGAATATTGTTTGTTTTTGAAGTATTTATCGCCTTGCGAAAAAGCGAAAATACTTACAATAAACAAGCTTGAAAGAAGCAATAGTTGTTTTTTCATTTTATTATTGTTGATCGTTTTTCCTACTCGTTAGGCTTTTCGGTATCGCCCCGTTTTATTAGTGGTATCGGCTCCCTATATTGTTTTTTAGAAAATCTGCCCCAAGCTCCTAAAGGTGCATAGCCGTCAAGCTAAGGATTATTTTTTGATTTTCACAAAAACAATCTCGCTTTCTTTCGCTTTTTTAGTTAGTTTACTACCAAGCATAATAATTGTATTTTCATTATCCAATAAAATTGGGTTGTAATAGTTTACTGCCCATTCGTCGTTTTTCAGATCTTGGTATTTCAATATTTTATTCGACTCCAAATCATACGAAACAATTGATAAACCTGAAACTAACTCTCTCGATTTTTTTGGATAAATCATACCCTTACTTACTTTATTGAATACTTCGAGATCTTCTAAAAGCCAAAACATTTTTTTTCCGTCTTTCGAAAAAGATAGTTGTGAACGCGAATTCGTACTTTCGGTAGTGCTCAAAACGGTTTCAATTTTTCCTTTATCGTCAATTACAAAAGCTTGATGTGTAGTTGCCCACTTACCAGCGTATATCAACTTACCATTCGATACTTTTAAACTTGTATTTAACATCGAAAAATTCATAGTACTGTTTGCGTTTAAACCATCAGTCGTTTTAACAGCACCTTTTAAATCTTTATTCATATTGCTGCTAACATATACAAGTTTTCCGTTTGTGATTTTTGCAACTTGTAAATTTTCGTACACCTTAATATTTGCCTTTAATGGAGAAATGTCAGTGTATACCGTATTTTTCGCTCCACAACCGCCTACTAAATAGGTTGAACCATTGTCGCGAATTACATCCGTTATAATCCATTCTGAGTTAGGTGCTACTATAGTTAGCTTTTCTTTTATTTCGTAAGTAGTACCATCTACATAAAAATACTCGTAACTATTGGCAGGAGCTGTTGGCATTTTCGACTTTTTATAGTCAATAGGCCATGTTACAAATACATAATCAAATTCGCCTGGCGCCGTTTCAATTTCTTTGCCATACATAATGCATTGATAATCAAATGTAAATGTTTTTTCTTTTAAAATATTGGTATTCTCATCATATTTTCTAAAAACCCAATATCCTTTTTCTTCTTTTAAAACGCCAGAGGTATTAAATAAAACATTACCCCCATTTGGCACCGGATTGCTAAACATGGGTATCCATCTTTGTCCCTTTTCTTCTTTGGCATCTTCACTTGTTTTCTTAAACGCAGCAGGATATTCAGAGCAATAACTTCCACCCTGTTTTCCGACACCATATTGCATCTCTAACCCTATACGTGCTGAGGCTAACTTAAACCCAGTCATGGTAGAATTACCTGTAACAATAGTGGTAAACATAAATGAGTTGTCAATCAGTCCTTTTGGCATTGGCGTAGTTGCCGAAGCCATTACTTCGGCAATAGCAAGACTTTTACTTCCGTGAGCAACGACTTTGTATTTTTTACCAAATACGTTTTCGTTGTTCAACAAAGCTTCTGCGGTATTTTTATACTTAGCCGACTTCGTTTCGAGATAATTAAAATCTGTATCAAAAATCAACTTATCAATGTTCCAAGCCGTTCCTCTAAAAGTAACCGATGCCCAACCTTCTGTTTTATCACAGATAGTTTGTTGCATATTTATAGCTATATTATCTGTTTTCGAATCGATGGTGGTATAGCCAATTTGCCAGTTTTTATGTTTGTTTTGTGATTCTAAATCAAAACTTTTGGTTGATACTTCTACCTGAGCATTTAATGCTAAAAACGATATTCCGAATACTGCTGTAATAATTGCTTTTTTCATTTTCTTTGTGTTTTTGTTTATTTAAAACTGATATTCTCCCCGAATAGTAACCGTTTTGTCGGCTGTTTTTATTTTGAATGAACTAAATGTTATTTTGTTTTTGGATACCGTTACAGTGCCACTTGTAGCATCCGATTTGTAGGATTGGTAGGAGCTTTCGCCAAGCACATACACTTTTCCCGCTTCAATAGCGTCGTATCCACTCGGTGGAAATGCCACTGAAGTGTAAGTTCCGTCGGCTAAGGTGTTTGTTTTTCCAAAATAGAAATGAAAGCTCCACGATTCAAAATCAGACAATTGACTGCCATAGGTTTTAATACGCACATAGTAGCCGTCGCCATTGCGCTCCGATTTAGATTCCAACAACATTGGGTCTAAGGAATTATTGTCGACATAAACATATTTGTCGGCTTTTCCAATTACGTAATGCGCGTTAAACTTGTCGGCACCCATTGTTACATCGTTTACCATAATAGTAACTACGCCATTGGTATGAGTTACTTTGGCTGTGCCAGTGTTGGCAGTAATCGCTTTTGGCAAATAGCCTGCTAAAACATAAACTCCAATTTCATCGGCAGCTACCGTAGAAAGTGACGTAGGAACGCTCACCAATTTGTATGTGCCGGTATCGGGTCCTTTTTTCGAAAAAATTGCTTTAAATTGATTGCCCATTGTTGCATCGGCATATCCCGAATAGCCAGTTCCCTGCCAGCCCAAGGTAATAGTGTTGTAAACCGTGCTTCCAATTTTATATTGATTAGCTGTCAGCCCGTTTGTTGGCGTTGTGTCAACGGGATTTTCGTCAATTGGATCTTCGTCGGTAGGGTCATTTGCAGTGTCGCATCCAATTAACAAAGCAAGACAAAAAAATGATAGAAATAAATTCCTTTTCATGGCTTTTAATTTTAAATTGATATTATTTAAATTGAAATTCTTACAAATAGATACAGACTGCATCTATTTGTTAATACAAAGATACAGTCTGTAATTAGTACAAAATTCCATATTTATATGGATTTTTACGTGCTATATGTATGGAATTAGTTAGGAAATAGTTAGTATTCCTTCTTTGAGTGCGTATTTTATTAGTCCAACTATCGACTTGCTTTCTGTTTTTTCCATAATGCTAATTCTATGGCTGTCAACGGTTTGTTTGCTTATGAAAAGCTTTTCTGCAATTTCTTTGCTGGTAAGTTCTTGCAAGATTAGTTCAAGTACCTCCAATTCTCTTACGCTGAGTTTAACTTTGTTGGTAGTTTGTACTTGCGCTCGCATTTGTTGGTATAAAATGGGTATAATTTCGTGGGCAAAATAAGCTCCTTTTTGCACTAAAGCGTCCAATGCTTTTAGAAATTCGTCGCGTCCACTGTTTTTTAGAATATAGCCATCAGCTTCACAGGTAAGCGCTTGCCGAATGTAATCAATCTGATTGTACATCGAAAGTATCATTACTTTGATATTTCGGTCGAAAGTTTTAATTTTTTCGCACAACTCAATGCCACTTAAAGCGCCCATCGAAATGTCGGTAATCACTATATCAATGTGCTCGTGTTTGCATTGCACAATTTCCCAAGCGCTTTCGGCATTCAATGCTTCGGCCACTATGGTGTAGGTTTCGTTGTTGTGAAGCATACTTTTTATGCCATCAAGCACCAACTGATGGTCGTCGACAATCAATATTTTAATTTTTTGTTCCATATTCTACAAAGGTATTTTTATTCGAAATGAAGTTCCAGCACCTATATCAGATTTAATCTCAATTTTTCCACCAATTTGGTTTACTCTATCTGTTATGTTTTTTAATCCTACTTTGACAGATTAAAAAGTAAATTGTAGATAATTTCAGAGACGATAGTAATCCACATCCCCTTTAGGGGCTTGGGGCAGTAAAGAATTGAATTTTAACTGCCCCTAAATCCCCTAAAGGGGACTTGAAGTTACTATCGTTTTATTTATTTTTATCTAAAAAATATAATCTGTCAAAGTAGAATTAATCCTATTCCGCTTTTTGTATTAAGTATGGATGTGTCGAACCCGATGCCATTATCCGAAATATTTAATTCTAAAAAATGATTTGTAAAATTCAAATTTAGCTGCAAAACAGCTGCCTGAGCATATTTCAAGGTATTATTTGCAATTTCCTGTACAATTCTGAAGACCAGATGTTCAATATTTTTATTCAGTCCGTTTTGGTCTGTAAATCCATTTAAACTCAGTTTAAATTCCGTGTTTTTATTGATAAAATTGTTTTGGTCGCACAGGTGATTTAACGCAGGCAATAATCCCTTATCCAAGTCGGGTGGATAAAGATTGTGCGAAATTCCACGTACATCGGTAATGGTTTGTTGTAACAGTGTATTTGCATTTTTCATGCTTTCAGCATCTTCATTCATAGACAGATGCATTTGTATTACGGCTAATTTTTGACTCACTCCATCGTGCAAATCGCGGGCTATTCGGGCTCTCTCTTTTTGTTCGGCCTCAACAAGTAAAACGGCAACTTTGCTTTCCTGATTTGCAATTTTGAGTTTCTGTTTTTTATCTCTGTTTTGAAATATCAAATACAAAACAACCATCAATAAAACAACAAACGTAAGGCTAAAGGCTGTGAAAATTTTCTGAGATCGTAATTTTTGATTCGAAATTAGTATCTCCTGTTCTTTTTTTTCTGTTTCGTACTTAACTTCCATTTCGGCTATGGCCAAACTATTATCTTTCGAAAAGTTGCGTCTTATTTCTTCAAAATACTTTTCCTGATAAAAGTCTGCCTTTTCTAAATCACCTTTCAAATAATAGCTCATGGTAAGCCCATAATAAATGTCATCGGCCAAAGAACGCAAACTTGAATCATTTTTCAGGATAACAAGACCTTTTTCGGCAACCTGAATTGCTTTGTCGGGTTTGTTTGACTTGCTGTAGGCAATTGCTAACGCTCCATAAGCTAGAATAGAACTACGTGGATTATTAAAAGCCATTTTCTCTTCTTTTATAGCCTTTTCAATCAATGCAATTGATTTATCGTATTCTTTCAGAGTATTATAAGTGCCTGCTAAATTGTTCATTATCTTGTAATAATCAATATAATTATTCGAAGAAACAGCCAATTCCATACCCTCCAAATATGATTTCACGGCCAGCCTTAGGTGCTTTGTGTTTTCATAGCAAATGGCAATATTATTTAGTGATGCAACAATATCTTTTACTAAATTTTCTTTTTTTCGAATTTCTAATGCTTTTTGGTGATATTCGAGTGCTTTTTCGAAAAGCTTCAGTTCCTGATAAATTAACCCGATATTATTGTAAAATATCGACGGACTTAATTGGTCTTTTTTGTTCAGATTGTCGTTGAGCTGTAATGCTTTAAAAAAATAGTTTATAGCATCTTTGTACTTTGCCTTGTTCCAACTATTCATGCCCAACCCATTTAGCGAGCGTATTTCGAGCACAGCGAATTTGTGTTTTTGGCTGTACTTAAAAGCTTTGTAGAAATAAAACCAAGCCGAATCTTTTCGACCCGCCACATCGTGAATTACGCCCTTGGTATAAATAATTTCGTTGAGTCCCAGCTTTAAATTTTTTGCAAGCGCAATTTTTTCGGACTGCAACAGTAGTTCTTCGGCTTTAGTTTTATTGTTGAAAATGTAATGAAAAGCAAGCTTATTAAGCGCCAAAACCTTGATTGAATCATCTTTTGTGCTTGATACTACGGTGTGTAGGCTATCCACTTGCTTTGGAGTAATAGCGCAAAGAGGAGTAAATAGGATTAAAAAAACACCGAATATCGCAGTTCGCATAATTTAGCTTATTTAAGTTGCAAAAATAAAACATGCAATGCAAATTCGAAATACGATGAATAGCGTATATTTATTTCAAATAAGCTTATTAATCTTTGCCTTTTGTATGGCCTCTAACTTGTTGTGAACTTGCAGTTTGAAGTAGATATTCTCGACATGTTTGCGGATTGTTCCGGTGGAAACAAACAGATTGGCGGCAATTTGATCGTACTTAATGCCGGTGGCTAATTGTTCTAGTACATTAATTTCGCGTTCGGTGAGTTTGAGGTCGGAATCATTGGTTTCGACAACAAAATCAACGGGTTGGCG
>JAIFKX010000303.1 GCA_020049335.1 Paludibacter sp.
AGGCTTTTCCGATTGGTTATCTTCGTAAATGAAAGCTACATAATTGCCAGATAATTTAAGTTTCATATCCGAATTTGGCAATTCGAACCGGTAATGGGTATAAAGCACCGTAGTAGCCGACGATAACGAATAATCGGTGATAGAAGATGTGGTGTAACCTTCAATATATTCGTTGGTCGACAAATTGCTCAAGGTCCAATCGGCATTACAATACAAAATTTTAAAACTATAAGCATGAGCATTGTGCGATAATTGATCAAACTCAACTTGGAGTATTTCAGCCCCATTTAGTTCCATCAAATTTGAAGAGTACTTCTCCCCCACTCTTCCAATTTGAAGAGTTTTGATTGTCGAATCAAATATTTGTGTCCGAAAAACTTTTCCGTTTGCAAACGATATTGAAACAATTAAAATTAAAATTTGAATTACAAGGAGTTTTCGAAATATCATTTTAATGAATGATTTAGTAGTGCTTTAAAAATTTACCAATTTTTATGCCAAAAATTCCCTTATGATAGAATTAAGTAAAATTGTTTTCGAAACAATTATTGAGTAAACCATCATTATCATTTTAATATTTATTAAAAAACAACAATTATTATAATTTTATAAAATATGTTTCATTTCAAGATAACACATACATTATCAACAATTTAGAAATAAAGAAAAAAATCACTAATTCGATTGTTGAATGAAATAAAAGAATTAATTTTGTCGAACTTTTTAAAATGTAAAAATCTTATGATTAATTGCATTATAATCAAGTCATTTATATCTATATAAATCAATTATTTACAACAATAAAATGGCAAACCTGATTAAATCAACACGTGGTTTGGATATTGCAATAGGTGGTGCAGCCGATAAAGTGTTACATTCTTATGTACTTTCGGATGTTGTGGCTATTGTACCAGATCATTATCATGCTATTACACCAAAAATGCTTGTTAAAGAGGGTGATGTAGTAAAAGCCGGCACACCGATATTTTACAACAAAGCTGTCGAAAGCATGAAATTTGTATCGCCTGTAAGTGGAAAAGTGCTCGCAGTAAACCGTGGTGAACGTCGTAAAATACTAAGTATCACCATTGAGCGCGATAAGGAAACTGTATATGAGACTTTTAAAACAGCCTCGTTAGAGACCTTAAAAGGCGAAGAAGTGAAAGCAACTCTTTTGTCTGCGGGACTTTGGCCTTATATCAAACAACGCCCTTATGATGTAATTGCAAACCCTGATATTGCCCCAAAAGCAATCTTCATATCGGCATTCGATAGTGCGCCACTTGCCCCTTCGAGCGAATTTGTGTTATCCAAACAAATGGATGATTTCCAAAAAGGATTAGATGCGTTGGCAAAACTTACACCCGGAAAAGTTCATTTAGCGGTTCGTAATGTAACAAAATTGTATGAGGGCTTAAAAAACGTAGAGATTAATCATTATCAAGGACCGCATCCGATTGGCAATGTAGGAGTTCAAATCAACAAAATTAATCCTATAAACAAAGGAGAAGTAGTTTGGACAATTCATGCTCATGATGTGCTATTTATCGGACGCCTATTTAACAAAGGAATTGTTGACTTGAAACGTAAAATTGCATTGACGGGTCCAGAAGTAACTTCGCCAGCTTATTACGAAACAATCACAGGCTGTCAGATTGATAAACTAATTTTGGGAAAAGTTACAAGCAACGTAACTCACCGTTATATATGTGGCAATGTGCTTACAGGTTTAAAAGCGAGTGGTAAAAGCTATCTCGACCCCTACTCTACTCAAATTACCGTAATAAAAGAAGGAAACGATGTACACGAAATGTTTGGCTGGGCAATGCCACGCTTTAACAAATTCAGTACCAGCGGCACTTACTTTACAGGCATTATGAGTAAGGTTTTCGGCGTAAAAAATTTCGATTTCGATGCTCGTATTATGGGTGGAAAAAGATCCATAATCATGTCGGGAGAGTATGATAAAGTACTGCCAATGGATATTTTACCCGAATTTTTGATAAAAGCAATGATTGTAGGTAATATCGACAAAATGGAGGCACTTGGAGCTTACGAAATTGCACCCGAAGATGTGGCACTTTGTGAGTTTGTATGTACATCGAAACTACCATTGCAACAAATTGTACGCGATTCGTTGGATATAATGAGAACAGAATTAGAATAAACCCCTAAATCCGTCGGCTGACGGAGTTTAAAAATATGAACGCATTAAAAAATTTAGTAGATAAAGTAAAACCACACTTCGAAAAGGGTGGGAAACTTGAAAAATTCCACTCGGTGTTCGATGGTTTTGAAACATTTTTATTTGTTCCAAATACCACATCGAAACGTGGAACGCATATACACGATGCTATCGACTCGAAACGTACCATGGTAATGGTAATCATAGCGTTGATTCCTGCATTGCTTTTTGGAATGTACAATACTGGTTATCAACACTTTTTGGCAATAGGTCAACAAGTAAGTTTCCTCGATACATTTATTTTTGGAGCTTTGGCTGTTTTGCCATTAATAGTAGTGGCTTATGGAGTTGGTTTGGGTATCGAATTTATTGTGGCTCAAATAAAAGGACACGAAATTCAGGAAGGATTTTTAGTGTCGGGTATGTTAATTCCGCTTATTGTACCCATCGACACTCCTCTTTGGATGGTTGGTGTAGCCACTGCCTTTGCTGTGGTTTTTGCAAAAGAAGTATTTGGCGGAACAGGGATGAATATCTTTAACGTAGCATTGGTAACTCGTGCATTTCTTTTCTTTGCCTATCCTACTTATATGTCGGGCGATGTTGTCTGGGTTCGCACTTCGGACACATTTGGACTTGGAGCCGGCAATGTAGTTGATGCTTACGCTGGTGCTACTCCACTCGGACAAGTAGCCACTTCGGCCACTACGGATGTAAATTTGGTAAACATAATAAAAGAACCTATATCATTTATAGATGGTTTTATTGGACTTATCCCTGGTTCGGTAGGTGAAACTTCAACGTTGGCAATTTTGATTGGTGCAGCATTATTATTAATTACCCGTATAGCAAGCTGGAAAACTATGTTTTCGGTATTTGCAGGTGGTGCATTAATGGCATTAGTTTTCAACACATGGGGACCAGATACAGCAGCAGCACATTTCCCTTGGTACAATCATTTGGTTTTTGGTGGTTTTGCATTTGGAGCCGTATTTATGGCTACCGACCCTGTAACTTCGGCACGTACCGAAACAGGCAAATGGATTTACGGAGCATTGATTGGAGCTATGGCCATAATTATTCGCGTATTGAACCCCGGTTATCCCGAAGGTATGATGTTAGCCATTTTGCTATTGAATATTTTTGCACCACTTATCGACTATTATGTGGTGGAAGCAAATATCAAAAGCCGTTTGAAACGTGCCAAAACTAATTAAAAAACGGAGAAAACACAATGAATACAAATAATAACGGATATACAATTATTTATGCAATCGTAATGGTTGTAGTAGTGGCATTGATGCTTGCATTAGTTTCGAGTGGTTTAAAAGAAAAGCAAACTGTAAATGCTGAACTCGATAAAAAGAAACAAATATTAAGCTCGTTGAAACTAGATTTGGAGGGAAAAGATGCAGCTGCTGTATACAACGAACTTATTGTTAAAGAATTAGTTGTAGATGAAAGTGCAAAAATTTTGTCTGAAGTAAAAGGCGAAGCATTTGCAATAGATATAATAAAAGAAAGTGCTAAGAAAATCGAAGAACGTAAACTTCCAGTTTATGTAGCGCAAATTGAATCAAAAACTAAATATATCATTCCCGTTCGTGGTGCCGGCCTTTGGGGTCCAATTTGGGGATATATTGCATTGGACGACGATAAAAATACTGTTTTCGGAACCTATTTTTCGCATGCAAGCGAAACACCGGGTCTGGGTGCTGAAATTGCTTTACCGGAATTTCAGAATTTATTTATTGGAAAACACATTTTAAACGATGCCAAAGAATTTGTTTCGATAGCTGTAATGAAAGCCGGACAAAAAGCAGACAACAAAGAACAGATTGATGCAATTGCCGGAGGTACAATTACCAGTAAAGGTGTTGAAAATATGCTTTTAAATAGCATAGGACAATACGAAGCTTTTTTAAAACAATAAAAGTAGGAGGAACAGAAAATGAGTAAATTAATATCGGATAAAACCAAAGAAATTTTCTTAGGACCCTTAGGAAAAAACAATCCTGTAACAGTACAGGTTTTAGGTATTTGTTCTGCTTTAGCAGTAACATCAAAATTAGAGCCTGCCATTGTTATGGGACTTTCGGTTACTATTATTGTGGCTTTTTCAAATGTAATTATTTCATTATTGCGCAATACTATTCCGAATCGCATTCGTATTATTGTTCAACTTGTAGTAGTTGCAGCTCTTGTAACTGTAGTTAGCGAAATTCTTAAAGCTTTTGCTTACGATGTTAGTGTTCAGCTTTCGGTTTACATTGGTTTAATTATTACCAACTGTATCTTGATGGGACGTTTGGAAGCGTTTGCAATGAGCAATAAACCTTGGGAATCGTTTGTAGATGGTTTAGGAAATGGATTTGGATACGCTTGGATATTGGTAGCAGTAGCATTTTTCCGCGAACTTACCGGTTCAGGTTCGTTACTTGGCTTTAAAGTAATACCGCAAGCCTTTTATCAAGCAGGTTATGTAAACAACGGACTTATGATTTTGCCTCCAATGGCTCTTATATTGGTAGCATGTATTATTTGGATTCACCGTGCTCGTAATAAAGAATTGCAGGAAAAATAATGACCCCTAATCCCCTAAAAGGGACTTTTAAGAAAGTATAAAAAATTATAAAACATTTATTGCTCTTATTCTCCGTCGGCTGACGGATTAGGGGTTAAATTAAATAAATATGGAAAACTTAGCCAGTATATTTGTCAAGTCGATATTTGTCGACAATATGATTTTTGCTTTTTTCCTCGGAATGTGTTCGTACCTTGCCGTATCCAAAAAAGTAAGCACATCAATTGGATTGGGCATTGCTGTAATCTTTGTATTAGGGATTACACTTCCGTTGAATTATTTATTAGAGAACTATGTGTTAAAGGAAGGAGCTTTGGCTTGGCTGAGCGATGATTTCAAAACGTTAGATTTAAGCTATTTGGCCTTTATCCTATTTATAGCTGTAATTGCTGCTATGACACAGTTAGTTGAAATGGCTGTAGAAAAATTCACGCCATCGCTTTATGCTTCATTGGGTATTTTCTTACCACTTATTGCTGTAAATTGCGCCATCATGGGTGGTTCATTGTTTATGCAACAAAAAGCATTTGCAACACTTGGCGAAGCTACTTCGTATGCTTTAGGCTCGGGTGTGGGTTGGTTATTAGCCATTGTAGGGTTGGCGGCCATTCGCGAAAAAATGGAATACTCAGATGTTCCGGCACCGTTGCGCGGATTAGGTATTACGTTCATAACGGTAGCTCTAATGGGTATCGCATTTATGGCATTCTCTGGTTTAAAAATTTAATAAAAAAGGCAATTCAATAGCCAATACAACGAAATAAATATATCAACTCATGATTATTTTAAAAATTGACCCAACAATGATTATCACCAGTTTAGTGGTCTTTCTGGCGGTAATTTTACTTTTAGTAATAGTTTTGCTTGTTGCCAAAAGGTATTTAGTAGCTACGGGCGACGTAACTATAACTATTAATGGTGAAAAACAAGTAGTTGCCGAATCGGGAAGTACATTATTAAATACACTCTCAACCCAAAGCATTTATCTGCCATCGGCTTGTGGTGGCGGTGGTTCGTGTGCACAATGTAAATGTCAGGTACTCGAAGGTGGTGGCGAAATTCTACCTACCGAAACAGTGCATTTCTCGCGTAAAGAAATTAAAGACCATTGGCGCTTGGGCTGTCAGGTAAAGGTAAAAAACGACATGTCTATTCACATGGAAGAGTCGATTTTGGGTGTAAAAAAATGGGAATGCGAAGTGGTTTCGAATCGCAATGTAGCCACTTTTATTAAAGAGTTTGTTGTTAAACTCCCTGAAGGCGAAAAATTAAACTTTACATCGGGTGGATACATCCAAATAGATGTTCCAGAATACGATTTGAAATTTACAGATTTTGCCATCGAAGAACAGTTCCGTGGCGATTGGGAAAAATTCAAAATGTTTGATTTGGCATGTAAAAATGAAGAAGAAACAATGCGTGCATACTCCATGGCCAACTATCCGGCCGAAGGTAATATCGTGATGTTGAACGTACGTATTGCTACACCACCTTTTGATAGAGCAAAAGGAGGATGGGCAGATGATATTAAACCAGGACTTTGTTCGTCGTATATCTTCAATTTGAAACCAGGAGATAAAGTGCAAGTTTCAGGACCATTTGGTGAGTTTTTCCCAATTCTGAATTCGAAAAAAGAAATGCTTTATGTAGGTGGTGGAGCAGGTATGGCACCGCTTCGTTCGCATGTATTGCATTTGCTGAATACGCTTAAAATTACCGACCGCAAAATCACCTATTGGTATGGAGCTCGTTCGAAAAAAGAAATTTTCTACGAACAGGATTTCCGTAAATTGGAAGCTGAATTTCCTAACTTCAAATTCAATATTGCATTAAGCGAACCACAGCCCGAAGATAACTGGACTGGCATGGTTGGTTTTATTCATCAAGTAATTCACGACGAATATTTGAACAAACACGATGCTCCCGAAGATATAGAATACTACATGTGTGGTCCTGGCCCAATGGCTAAAGCAGTTGAAAAAATGCTTTGGGATTTGGGTGTTCCACGAGAAAATTTAATGTTTGACGATTTCGGAGCATAAATTTTTGAAGGCAAATTACACAAATAAACGCAAATTTACACACGTAAGTTTGCGTTTATTTTTAGACTCAAACTCTCATTTTGTAATTAATATTCAAATTTGAGTATTTGTAATTTAATATTGCTATTTTTGCAATAAAAAATCATTTAATCGAATTTATTATGAAAGAATACTCTTATGACGAATTGCTACATAAAGCAGCATCGTATTGTTCTATTTCAGAACATTGCATTACGGATTTAGAACTTAAAATGAAAGCATGGGGAGTTGCATCAGATGAATCGGACAAAATAATTGACAAATTAATAGAACAGGATTTTATTAATGAAAAACGCTTTTGTGTAGCATTTGTAAAAGATAAATTCCGTTTTAACAAATGGGGTAAAATCAAAATTACCTATGCATTAAAGCAGAAAGGATTGGAAAACAGCCTGATTACAACCGCTCTAAACACCATAGATGAGGGCGAATACCAAGAAATGCTTGCTGTACTTCTCAAAGCCAAACTTAACACCATAAAATGGGAATATGAGTACGAAAAAATGGGCAAATTGTTTAATTTTGCCCAAAGTCGTGGTTTCGAAAGTGCTGTAATCGATAAAGTAGTACGAAATCTTTAATTCAATTTAACTGCCCCAAGCCCCTCCCGTCTGCGTCGGGATAAATTGCGGGGAATAGAAAATACTTTCGTCTCTTAAATCCGAATCATTTCGTTTTAATATAAAACACTTCGAGTACCACTTTTTAAGCTCCGTCAGCTGACGGATTTGGGGCAGTATTATATTCTTCTTTCAAGGTTTTTCAGTAATACTTCCATAGCGGTGATATTCAAATGTAACACTCTGCTCTTTCAGATAATGAATGAGCTCTAATCGACCTTCAATTAGTGGCAGTTGCATAGCAATGTATTTTCCTAATCGAGCTGCCTCATTATACACATTTATCGACAAATCGGTTGTGCAAGTTCTAATACGTTCATAGATTTTCATTGATGAAATAAATTCTTGTTCGTTTTGAATTAAAACATTAGTCGCTTTTGCCAAAGTTTTTACAAGATTCAATTTACTATCCGATGAATTTAGGCTAATATACATAGGTGTTTTTGAAATTTTAGCAGCAGCTAAAACCATCAGCACATCGGTCAGGCTATCATTTTCATTAATCCTAAAAAGCATATTTTTTAGTGGCAAATACCTAAAAATGTTTTGTTCGCCCATTAAATCATGTATGTCACGTTCAATCGAAAATTCCTCGTTGTAATTTTTCAAATAACTTGCAACTGCCCATTCATACTTTAATTTTTCATCGTTTCGTAAAACAGCAGCACCAGTTTTAAATTCGCCTAAGATGGTAGATTTATCTAATTCGAATAATTCGTTTATATTCGCCAAATTCGTATTATTCAGAATATTCAAAAAACAACTTCCATAATTCGGCCCACCAGCCTTGATACCACCTCCAAAAGCCGAACGTTTCATTCCACCAAAAGGCTGCCTGCTTACAATTGCGCCAGTTATACCACGATTAATATATAAATTCCCAGCTTCAATTTTTTGTTTCCAACGCTCACGTTCACTCTCATCTAAGGTTTGTAAACCGGCAGTTAAGCCAAATTCCGAACTATTCGCCAATTCGATTGCATGCTCGAAATTATCGGCACAAACCACCGATAACATTGGAGCAAACAATTCATTTACAAACGAATAGCTTCCGGGTTTTACGCCCCATTTAACACAGGGCTTGAGCATATATTTCGATTTATCAATAAATTCGGGAGCCACCAACCACCATTCTCCGGCTTCGAGATGCGTGATAGCGTGCAGCAACTTGTCGTTCGAATTTGTAATCATAGGCCCCACATAGTTTGCACCATCCCAAGCACTTCCGGTATGCAAGCTCGTTACAGCATCAATCAACTTTTTCTTAAAATCGGCATCATTATATACTTCTTTTTCGAGAATAAGCAACGAGCAGGCCGAACATTTCTGACCCGCATTGCTGAAAGCCGAAGTTACAATATTCTGAATAGCATGGTCGCGGTCGGCAGCAGCACTCACAATAATGGCATTTTTTCCACCCGTTTCGGCTGAGAGCGGACAAGTAGGATTATTTTCGAGCAATCGGAAAGCCGTATCGGTGCCACCTGTCAGAATAATATGTTTTATCGATGGATGTGCCGTCAAATAATTCAACGGTTCACGTCCGTTTGTACAAACAACCTG
>JAIFKX010000302.1 GCA_020049335.1 Paludibacter sp.
ATTGAAATTGTTTGCTGCCTGTTATTTCAGAACTTTAAATTCTAAAGCTTCTCTCTCAAAGCGGGTGCAAAAGTAGTTACTTTTTTTTATTTTACCAAACGTTTTACAAATTATTTTTAATTTAATTTCTAAACTTAATTTGTAGCCACCTCCTCTCTCGAAAGCGGGTGCAAAAGTAGATACTTTTTTCATATAAACCAAATAATTATTACTGTTTTTTATGCTAAAAAACATGTTTTATAGCCAAATAGACTGATATATTGGAAGATACATTGTTATTTTAGACTGATTTATTTTAAAATTTTTGAAAAACTCCACATATAAAACACTAAATTCAAATGAATTCAGCCCATAATTTGATATATTAGTAACAAAATAATTTACTGGAATGGGAATTAATTATGAAATAAAAATGTAATAATCCTAGATTTGCAAAAGTTAATACATAAATTGACGCAAATAATTTAGTTTATTATTTGAAATTCGCATTACAAAACGAAGTAAATAGCTATATAAATCAAAATAATGACATCTTAAATTATAAAATGATGTTGTAAAACGCATAAAAAATTTATCTTTGCATTCTATTTCAATAGAAAATAATGTTAGAAACAATATATAAAGGTATACTAATTGGATTATTTGTTTCAATTCCGTTGGGACCAATAGGGATGTTGTGTATACAGCGAACTTTAAACCGTGGGCAGAAATATGGAATTGCAACTGGATTAGGAGCTACTGCATCCGATCTACTATATACTATTGTATCATTATTCTTTTTAAGTTTTGTTTTAGATATAATTGAACAACATAAATTTGCTATTCAAATATCTGGCAGTGTAATACTGATCATTTTTGGTTTATTTATCTTTAATAGTCACCCTTCTGCTCAACCAAAGCCCTACGAAACACAACAACATAGTATTTTTAGCGACTTTATTACTTCATTTGGGCTTACATTATCAAACCCTTTAGTGTTATTTGTACTTATTGCTTTGTTTGCAAAATTTGAATTTATATCTTATAAGTCAACTTTTATAGTTATTGTAATAGGAATTGCTTCAATTTTAACAGGCGCACTATTATGGTGGAGTGTTTTGACCTTTTTGGTAAGTAAATTTCGACAAAAATTGAACATTAATGGACTTCGAACCATTAATAAGGTAACTGGCTCTGTAATTTTCATAATTGGAATTACCGGATTCGTATTAAGCATGATTGAAAAGCTGTAAACTTTATATGTATTTTGTACAAAAAAAAAACAGATTTGCTATTAGAAAAAAAATATGAGCTACTAAATTTGCATAAATATATTATTGTATGAAGCTAAAAATAACCAAACAACAGGTTGAAGTAATTAGTAAAATAGCTCTCGTGATAGCAGTAATTGCAATCATCTTGCAATTTTTCCCAAGCCAGAATAAGTTTTCGTACCAATTTGAGATTGGCAAGCCTTGGTCGTACGAACTTATAACTGCTGCTTTCGACTTTCCTATATACAAAAATGATCATGAAATTGAAAAAGAAAAAAATTTACTTCTAAAAAATTTTGGCAACTATTTTAATACGGACACTACAATTGTGCAAAAGCAAATAAATAAGTTTGTAGCCGACCAAGTAAAATTAAGCGGTAAAGAACCTGAGTATTTGAAATATATCAGTTTGAAATTCAAAGAAATATATTCAAAAGGTATAATTACGGCCGAGAATATGCAAAGAATAAGTGATGCCGGTTACGAAAGCATAACCTGTATTTTACCGAACAGATATACAGAAACAAGGTCAATTTTAGGAATTAGAACACCAAGAACTGCTTATGAAGACATTATTAAGGAAGCACCGGATAAAATTAAGGAATATAATCTGAACAACTACTTAGTTGAAAATTTAATTTACGACAGCATTGCAACTGTAAATTCTAGAAAAGAAATACTGAAGGGCTTATCTCTTACCACAGGCATGGTGCAAACGGGCGAACGAATTATTGATCGTGGTGAAATTGTGAATCCTGAAAGTTTTAAAATTTTACGTTCATTAAAAATTGAATTTGATAAACGAAAGGCTTCCATTCAACAATCGGCGTTGGTAACGATTGGTCAACTTATTATTATTTCGACACTGATTCTCTTATTTTTTTTATATTTGTATTTATTTCGACCACGTATTTTTGAAAATTTCGGACATCTAATATTTATTTCATTGCTAATGTTGATGATAGTTGGACTGGCATCATTTTCGGCTCACCAACAATCTGTACATTACTTAATGATTCCTTTTGCTTTGCTGCCTATTATAATCCGTGTTTTTTTCGATTCACGAACAGCACTTTTTGCACATATTATTACCATGCTCATAATTTCGCTGATGGTTGATAATCCGTTTCAGTTTATATTGCTCCAAATAGCTATTGGTATGGTTGCTGTTTCGAGCTTAAAAGACATGACGCAACGCTCACAATTGGCTCAAACGGCACTTTATATTTTTCTTTCGTACACATTTTTATTTTTAGCATTTGAATTTATTATTGAACGTGAAATTGAACGAATTCATTATCAACCAATTATACATTTTGCTGTAAGTAGTGGATTTTTATTATTTGCTTACGTTTTGATTTATATATTTGAAAAAATGTTTGGATTAATTTCGTCGCTGACTTTGGTTGAGTTGACGAATGTAAACAGCGACTTAATGATTACTTTTGCCGAAAAGGCACCTGGCACATTTCAACACACCTTGCAAGTTTCGAACTTGGCAACTGAAGCGGCAAAAAAAATTGGTGCTAATAGTCTTTTGGTTCGTACAGGCGCTCTTTATCATGACATTGGGAAAATGAAAAATCCAAGTTTTTTTATCGAAAATCAGTTTGGTGCCCATAACCCAATGAAAGATTTACCTTTTGAAGAGGCCTCTAGGCTTATAATTAACCATGTTACAGATGGTGTAGAATTGGCAAAAAAGAGCCACTTACCTGAGCAAATTATCAATTTTATTACAACACATCATGGTTTAAGTAAAACGAAATACTTCTATAATTCGTTTATTAATGCTAATCCTGGAATAAAACCAGACGATGCTTTGTTTACATATCCTGGCCCTTTACCTAATAGTAAAGAAACGGCAATATTAATGATGGCAGATGCTGTAGAAGCTCGTGTGCGAAGCTTAGGAACTTATACAGATGAATCGATTAGCGATGCAGTAGAACAAATGATTGACTCACAAATTGCTGATGGACAATTTAAAGACGCACCAATAAGCTTTAGGGATGTTGAAACGGTGAAACAAGTATTCAAAGAAAAAGTAAAAAATATGTATCATTCACGCATTGTATACCCTGAATTGAATAGAACTCTAAATTAGGAGCTTAATCAAAATCAATAAAAAAGAGATTACCCACAAATGGTGTAATCTCTTTTTTATTAGTTTAAATTCGTTTCAATGAACTGATTTTTACCTATTTTAACAACCCTATAAGAGGCTGCAAATTGTAGAATAGATTTTAATGTTGCTTCTGTTGGTTGCATTTTATTAGCTGAAGCAGCATTTGATTGGGAATTAAATACAGTTTTGTTTAAAAAAGAAGTATACTTTTGCATAGGCAGAATTAAAATTATTAAGTTTGAATTAATAACGCTGCATCTAAAACAAAATTGTATTTTTCACTAAAATAATTTGAAAATATTATTTTAACTCCAAATAAACACCATTTTCAGTGGCAATTCTTCGCATATTCATAAGCGCATAACGCATACGACCCAAGGCGGTATTTATACTAACATCTGTTTTTTCGGCAATTTCTTTAAAACTCAAATCTTCGAAGAAACGCATACGCACAACGCTTTGCTGTGAGGGTGGCAGAAAGTCGATAAGACGAACAATATCAGTCATTACCTGCTCATTGGACATAACATCTTCTATGCTTTTATCGCTAAGTTTGGAATTGTTAATAACATCGTATTCCAAGCCATCGCTCGATACAGTGTTTTCGTTTTTTTCGCGCCTAAAATAATCTATAATAAGATTGTGAGCGATACGATTTATCCAGCCAAGGAATTTACCTGACTCAACATATCTGCCTTGTTGAATAGTAGCTATTGCTTTAATAAAGGTATCTTGAAAAATATCTTCAGATAATTCTTTATTTCGCACAATTATAAAAATGTACGAATAAACTTTTGATTTATATCTTGTGAGGAGAATTTCAAATGCCTCGTTGTTGCCACCTTCATACAGCTTAACCAACTGTTCGTCGTTTAATTGATTTAGATTATTCATTACTTCTAAATTTAGTGATTTAAAGTAATTTTAAGCAATAGGCATTTACTAATTTTGAGGGTTATTGATAAAACAGTTTGCAAATATACTAATAGAATTTATAAAAACAAGTGTTTTTAATTTTTTTAAACAAACCAAATCTCATTTCAATGTGTTTGTACTTTTAAATAGAATGTAAATAGACCATAACATCTTTTTAAACTCAATGATTTTGTAAATCAATTTACAAAACGCTATCTTTGTAAATCATATTTTGAAAAATGAAATAACTAAACTTATATAACAACACATAAAACTCATAATAAACATGTTACGAAAAATAATCAGTTACACGCTTATAAGCCTACTTTTAATATTTGTGCTAATGGCCTCCTTGCCTTTTTTATTCAAAGACAAAATTAAGAAAAAAGCGAAGGTCGAAATGACCTCCATGTTCGACGCAACAATCGATTTTTCGAACGTTAATATGAGTTTTATTCGAAATTTTCCGAACGTGTCGGTCAAATTAGAAGATTTGCAAATTGTAGGAAAAAATGAATTTGCCAAAGATACGCTCCTATTTAGTAAAGATATAAATTTGATAATTAACATCAAAAGTATATTTGGAAAGAATGGATATGATATTCAGAAATTAGAATTTAACGACTCCAAAGTTTATGTTCGCATATTACCAAACGGAAAGGCTAATTGGGAAATTTGGAAAACTGATTCGACTGCCGCGGTTGACACTACTGCCCTAAATTTTCATTGGAAATTGAAAGAATTCAATATAAATAATGCCGATGTAACTTACAACTACGAATCGGCAAAAATGAAATTTGTTTTCAACAAACTGAACCACAGCACGTCTGGCGATTTTACTGCCGATAGTTCGCTATTAATAACTAAAACTAGCTGCGATTCGCTCAGTTTTGTTTTGGATGGCATGGCTTACATTTCGAAAGCACAGGCTTCGATTGATGCAACTATAAATGCCAATTTGAATGATATGATGTTTACCTTTAGCGAAAATAAATCGAAAATAAATGAACTACCTTTTAAACTTAATGGTTGGCTTAAAGGAGTAAAAGAAGGATGGGACATGGATTTGACAGTAAAAACTGAAAATGCGACTTTCAAATCTATACTTTCATTAATTCCAGGTTTTTATGCCAATTCGTTTGAAGACATTGAAACCAAAGGCAATTTTGAAATGCTAGGAACGGTAAAAGGATTATATTATGGGGACTTTTATCCATCATTCGATTTAAAATTGAAAGCCACCGACGGTTGGTTTAAATACCCAAAATTACCAAAATCGGTAGACAAAATTGAAATAGATGCACGGATAAAGAATCCTGGTCGAACGCTTGATGAAACTACAATAGATATTTCAAACTTTGCATTTATTTTGGGTGGAAATGCTTTCAAAGCATCTGTACATATCGAAAACCCCATGAGCAATACCTATTTAGCTTTAATTGCTCAGGGTAAAATTAATTTGGGAATGATAAAAGAGGTTTATCCTTTGGATGAAAAGACCAAACTAAAAGGTATTTTTGAAACAAATCTGAATTTGGCTTCTCGTCAAGCGGATATTGAAAAAAACAACTTTGATAAAATTGATTTTTCGGGAAGCATGAATGTCAGTCAATTAGAAGTTGAAACAAGTTCGCTTCCGCAACAAGTGAAAGTAAATAATGCGCGTATAATTTTCAACAAAAAACAGGTAGATCTTGCAGCATTAAATATGGAAATTGGGAAAAATGATTTTTCGGCAACTGGTCGACTTGAAAAT
This sequence comes from Paludibacter sp., assembly GCA_020049335.1. Classification (GTDB taxonomy): domain Bacteria; phylum Bacteroidota; class Bacteroidia; order Bacteroidales; family Paludibacteraceae; genus Paludibacter. The sequence continues at coordinate 6,053 of JAIFKX010000302.1, forward strand.
TTTATTGCTTTTGCGCTTCAGAACAAAACGCTTAAAGGCAATCTCACCTTAAATTCCAATTACTTAAATTTGAATGACTTTATGCCAAAGCCCACTACTCCTTTAGCTGCTGATAGTAGTTCGACCCCGATGCAAATAATTCGAATTCCTAAAAATATTGATTTTGTGATGCAGGCAAATGTGAAGAAACTTTTATATGAAAAAATGGTTTTTGATAATGCTAAAGGTCAATTGATAGCCGCTAATAGTGAATTGAGAATGAAAGATCTAGCATTAAACGGTTTTGGGGGAGCATTATTGATGAATGGACTGTATAGCACAGTTGATTCTTTGAAGCCAAAAGTTGATTTTGATTTACAAATTAAGGAAGTTAGTTTTACCGAAATTTTTTCGCAGGTAGAAACAGTTCAGAAATTTGCACCAATTTTAGGAAAAGCGGCTGGTAAATTCTCAACAAATTTAAAATTCAATAGTTTACTTAAAAGTGATATGATGCCTGATTTATTGTCGGTTGTAGGTGGTGGCACATTTAACACCCTACACGTTGGCCTTAAAAACGTTCAAGCTATAGATGTACTTGCAACTAAGCTAAATAAATCGGATTTAGTACCTGTAACAATAAAAGATTTAGCAATGAACTTTAGCATTGCAGATGGAAAATTGACTACCAAGCCATTTAATTTTAAAATTAAAGATATTGGTTTTAATTTGGGTGGTAGTACGGGCATCGACAAATCTATTGATTATGTGGGAAAAGTGCAATTGCCAGATAAATTAAATGTTGGAAAATTTTCGACAGTTGGGTTTAAAATGGGAGGCACATTTCAAAAACCAACTATTGCACTCGATTTAAAGGGTACAGCTACTGACATTTTGAATAGTGTGAAAGATAAAGCAGTGAAAGATGTAACAAAAAAAGTAGATGATGCAAAAGAGAAAGCCTTGGAAGCTGCTCGAAAACGAAAAGAAGATGCCATTGTTGCAGCAAACGAAAAAGCAGATAAGCTGATTGCAGATGCAGTAAGGCAAGGAAACATACTAATAGATGAGGCTACAAAACAAGGAAATGAATTAGTAGCCAAATCAACAAATCCATTTTCAAAAAAGGCTGCCGAAATAGCTGCAAAAAAATTAGAAGATACAGCGAGAAAGCAAGCAGCTAATTTAGTGGAAAAAACGAAAGTGGAGGCTGCAAAAATTGTTGAGAAAGCGAACAATGAAGTAGAAATTTGAAAGTAATTGAACGAAATGACCAAATCTAAATTCCCATACAAGCCATCGAAAATAAGTATAGTATTCGATTTCATATTTTTAGCGTTATGTATTTTTGTAGTATTACGGTACTTTCCGCTTACTACAAAAAACCCGTTTGAAAAATATGATATTGCCTCTTATATTTATTTAGGGATTTGGCTACTCGTATCCTATTCTTTGGGTCGATACAGGCCACTTCATTTACAAAAGTATGCAACTACCTCATTCAATTTGGTTTATGCTACATTAATTACATTTGTAACAATGTGGGCGGTTTCATATTTCGTATTTGACAAATACTTTTCGGTAAATGTTCTTTTCACTTTTACAACAGCATTATTTCTTGTTAATGCAGCCTTTCACTTTCTGTATTTTGCAATGCTTTATGCCGCAAACTACAACGAAGAAGTTGTTGAAAAAGAGGTGCGTACGGAAGCTAACTTAAAATCGGCAACTCCATTAGACGAAGAAAGTTACCGCGATTTACTTCAGGTAATAACTGAATTTTCGGGAGAGAAGGTATTAAACGAATTGTCGCAGAAAATTGATTTACGAAGCGGGAATACCTATATCAGTTTTTCAACATCTATCGACGACTTTAAGATTAGAGCAAAATATAAATTCTCAACCATTGTTAACTTACAATTGTTGAATAATATTAGAGGCTTAAACAAAATGTTTTCGGTAATTAATGCCAAATTGCCTGATAATGGTATATTTGTTTGTTGTTTTGAAACGAAAAGTACTATTAAAAAGCGATTATTAAAAAAATTCCCAAAAGGAATAAACTATATAATTTATTCGATAACATTTATTTTCAATCGTTTTTTACCCAAACTATTTCTGACAAAACGCCTATACTACGACTTAACAGGTGGTAAAAACCGAGTACTTTCGAAAACCGAAGTTTTAGGACGACTTTATTTATGTGGCTTTGATATTATAACAGAAAAAAAAATTGGACAAAACAATTATATTTTTGCCAAGCGAATTAAACAACCTGATGGAAACATAAAGCGCTTTCACGGCCCGCTGATAAAACTAAACCGTATTGGCAAAAATGGCAAAAAATTCGATGTTTTTAAATTCCGAACCATGCACCCCTATTCAGAGTTTCTGCAAGCCTATATTTATGGCAAAAACAACTTGCAAGATGGAGGAAAATTTAAACACGACATACGCGTAACCACACTTGGGCGGTTTATGCGTAAATACTGGCTCGACGAATTGCCTATGCTAATCAATTTATTACGTGGCGAAATGAAAGTGGTTGGTGTAAGACCAATTAGTGCTCATTATTTTAGTTTATATAGTAAAGAACTTCAAGTTTTACGTACTCAATTTAAACCTGGATTATTACCACCTTTCTATGTTGATATGCCCAAAACGCTCGAAGAAATTGAAGCTTCAGAAATGAGATACCTCCATTCATGCCAGACAAAAGGTACAATAATTACTGATCTCTTGTATTTCTTTTTGATTTTAAAAAATATTTTATTTAAAAAAGCAAGAAGCGCTTAGAGAGTTTATAGGCAATAGTTTATAGTCAATAGTTTACAGTAAATAGTTTATAGTTAATAGCTTATAGTACAGTTGCATGGGTTGTTGAAATACTCAATTAAAGTTTATATAAAAATGAAGATTAAATTCACTCTTTTATTTTTTATTGTGGCCTTAACCACTCAGGCACAAGA
>JAIFKX010000052.1 GCA_020049335.1 Paludibacter sp.
GCTCCTGATTCGAAAAATTATTTTGAATAATTTCATTTATGCGCGTCATAAACCGTTCGTCGGACGAAACAACTTCTATTCCCAAACTTTCTAACGAGAATTTCTTGCTGTAAATGCTTTTTAAACGTTCTCTATTTTGCAATAAAGTATTGATTTTTAGCAATAAATGCGAAGTTCTGAATGGTTTGGTAATGTATTCGTCGGCTCCGGCATTAAAACCTTCCTGAATTTGCATCGAAAGCGCCCGCGAAGTAATCAGAATAATTGGAATATGCCCTGTTTTAATATTAGCCTTTAGTTTTTTGCAAAGTTCAATTCCTGTAATATGGGGCATCATTACATCGCACAGCACAATGTCGGGCATTTCGGCAGTGGCTATTTCCAAACCTTGCTTGCCATCGGTTGCAGTAATCACTTTAAATGATGCCGAAAGAGTACGGGCAATAAACTGGCGAATATCGTCATCGTCGTCGATTACCAAAACCGTTTGGTTTTGCGTATCCAAAGTCATTATAGGTAAATCTACATGCTCGTCCACCGAAAAAGCTTGCTTCACTTCCGCAATTTCAGCATCATTGAAATTCTCTCTAGAAATAGGAATAACGACCGTAAATGTTGTTCCCACATTCAGTTCGGACGTAGCCCAAATAGCACCATGACTGAGCTTTACAATAGAACGTGTCAGACTTAAACCAATGCCCGAACCGGGTTGAATTTTTTTAGCTGAAGCTTGAACTTGATAAAAAGGCGTAAAAATATCTTTCAGATTTTCATCGGAAATTCCCAGCCCATTGTCTTCAACCGTTATCATCATCAAATCACCTTGCACATCTTTCAAATCACCCTGAACATCAAGTGGGAAAGTGTTTTTATCGAATGTTGAGATGATTTTTAAACCAAGCTTTACCTGACCATTTTCTTTCGAAAATTTAAAAGCATTGGAAATCAAATTAAAACACACTTTTTCGAATAAATTTTCGTCGAAAAAAGCCGGCAATTTCGTGTATGAATTATCAAAAGTAAAGGTAATTTTTTGCGTTTTAGCCAATTCGTTGAATGATAAATATACCTCTGATAAAAAATCGACCATATCGTTTTCCGACACATTCAGTTTCATTTTGCCCGATTCTGTTTTCTGAAAATCCATTAACTGATTAACTAACAGCAATAAACGATTTGCATTTTTTTGCATTAGTTGCAACGATTCTTTGTAAAGCGGTGTAAGCAATTCCGATTTATCAATTAAATCAATTAGTGGCGTAAGAATCATGGTTAATGGCGTGCGCATTTCGTGCGAAAAATTGGTAAAAAGCTGAATGCGCTCTTTATTAAATTCTTCGCTTTTGTCCTGTTCCAGCTGTTTCAAGTTGATGCGAGCCTCTAAATCGTGTTTCAGTTTGAGATAATAAAACACCACAATAAATGCGGCAATTAACATAAGGAAATAAAAGGTATACGCCCACCATGTTTTCCAAAATGGTGGTGAGATATGAATCTTCAACATTACAGGCGTTTCGTTCCACAATCCATCGTTGTTGGCAGCTTTTACCTTGAGAGTGTAGCTGCCAGGGGCTAAGTTGGCATAATTTACTTCGTTTCGCGTTCCAATATTTGTCCAATCGCGGTCAACACCTTCGAGCATTATGGCGTAGGAATTGTGCTCTGGAAAAATGTAATTGAGTGCTGCAAAGGCAATTGTGATATTCGATTGCTTGTAATTGAGCTCTATTTCGTCAATCGTGTTTAAGTTTTGAGTCAGAATTTCCGACGAATCGTTTACATTAATAGGTGTATTATTAACCGAAAACGAAGTGAAAATAACCGGAGGAATAAAATTATTTGCACTCAAATTTTGAGGATAAAACGAAATAAGACCATTGCTGCCAGAGAAAAATAAGCGCCCATCGGTGCTTTTAAAAGCCGCTTGTTGACTTATTTCGCGTAAATAAATACCATTTTTATTGTTGTAATTTGTAATTTTATTAGAACTAAGGTTTAACTCCGAGAGTGCATTTTTAGTTGCTATCCAAATATTTTTATTGTCCGATTCAATAATAGAACATACATCATTGTCAATCAATCCAAAATTTTTATCATAATGCAGAATTATTCCTTCTTTTTCGGTGTAGCAATACACTCCCTTCCCATAAGTTCCAATCCAAATTCTGTTTTTAGAATCTCTGAAAATAGATGTAATGTGCTTATTACCTGTTATATTTGGTTCGTTTTTTAATTGTAACGAAATGGGTTTTACAATATTTCGTGCATAATCGAACAATAATAAACCATCGAAATGCGTACCTACCAAAAGTTCATTCTGACTTAATAGCAACATCGACCGAACATCGTTAAAAGTATAATTTTGGTTTTTACCCGATGTGAAAACAGTTTGTAATTTCCCGTTTTTGTGAATGCGATACAAGCCATTTTTATCACCTGTTTCGCCCGCCCACAGATTGCCTTCGTTATCTTTTACTAAATTGTAAATTACCTTACGCTCATCGTTGAGTTTGTATAAAAACTTAAACTTTAGCCTTTTAGTGTCGAAAAGATAAATTTCGGAGCGTGTGGTGCCACAATAAATATTTGTGCCATCATAAAACAAACTCTTGATGATATTTCTGCTGTAATTTTTTCCATTTTCGGGTTCAATTCGGTAGTAAATAAACTTACGAATTTTTGCATTCCAGCTTATCAAACCAGCACCTTCCGATGCTATCCATAAGTTGTGATTTTTGTCTTCTACTATCATGCCGATAACTCCGGTGTATTTATTGCTTTCAGCGGGATTGTAATAGCTAAACTTTTTATTATTAGGGTGATAGTAGGCAATTCCTCCGGCATAAGTTCCCACCCAAAGTGTACCAGCTTTGTCGAATTTTGTGGTTAACACCGAATAGTGATTTATTTCACCTCCGGGCGTATAGAGAGCCGCAAACGGAGTGAAATTTGTAGTGGCTTTGTTGAATAAATACAAACCATTATACGTACCAATAATTAAATTTCCCTTTCCATCATCTTCGATTGCCCGAATGTTATTATCTTCTAATCCATCATTAATGGTAAATCGTTGCATGGTTTTGTTGCCCGGGTTCAATACACAAAGCCCTTTGTTGATGCCTCCAAACCATATTAATCCGCTTTTGTCCTCAAAAACCACAATAATCTGTTTCTCAACAGGCAGATTATCAATTTTATACTGATTGATTAAATTTAACTCCGAATTGACCTGTAATAAACCCTGCGAAACGGTAGCAATGTAGATAGATGCATCTTTCGACACACACAAGCTTCGAATAGGGTTATCTTTTAGCAATCCATCAAAAAAATAGGATTTGAATCCGTTTGTTGATTTATTAAAAACATTCAGACCCGATTTTGTACCTACAATTATCCGATTTTTTGAGTCGAGAGCCAGCGCAAAAATATAATTGTCGGAAAGTGAATTTGGATTTTTCTTGTCGTTTAAATAGACACTAATTTTTCCGGTATTATATTCCATGCAAACCAAACCATTAATAGTTCCAATCCATAAATTGCGGTCGGCGTCTTCACACATTGCAACAATATGATTATCAGTGCGATTGTCGATTTGATTTGGTCTGTAAACCCGAAACGATTTTCCGTCGTAACTGTTCAATCCATCTCGGGTGCCAAACCACATAAGCCCCTGAGAATCCTGAAAAATGGTTGTAATCGATAATTGCGAAAGTCCATGCTGCAAGCTTAAAGATGAAAACCGAACATCCTGCCAATCCTGAGCAAAAAGTGCTGATTGTATGGTGATTAGAAGAAGCGTTGTGATTTTTCGAAACATAATATTTTGATTTTATTAGCTGAATGTAAGGTTTACAAATGTATGAAATATTCTCGAAATTTTACTTTGCTAAATTTAGGATATTAACCACAAAAGAACACATAAGGAAACAAAAAGTAATATCAAACAAAAAAGGAGCGCTGAGCAAAAATGTCAACACTCCTTTTATTCATTTTGTGATTTTATTGCAATAAAACTTTCCTTGTGGCTACTTTTCCGGCTTGGTCGGTAAATTTCACCATGTATAAGCCTGAAATTAAATTTGTTGCCATTAATTTGTTTGTATTTTTCGCTTGTTTCAAAATTACTCCTTGCAGGTTTAAAAGTTCAATGCGGCCAATTTCGGAGCTTGTGATTTCGTTGCCGTTCAACAAAATTTTTGCATTCGAATAGTTGTTTTTCAATCCCGTTTTTACATAATTGTAATAATTACCAGCTGGATAGCCATCGCCACAAATAAAATTGGTATTATTTGTAAGCGAAAAATCAAAAGTAGCCGAATTGGTATAAGCCGGAGCAGGAGTTGCAGCAAACGAATTTGTTACAATTGCCGTAGATGTTGTAACTGGAGGATATGTAAAACCAGCTAAAAAACAAGAATCAATAGTATAAACTGGAGCTGTAGTAATGGGATTTGCAAACTTGAAAGAGTGAGCTACATTATCGAATATAGAATTTTTGATGGTTATTGCTCCCGACATAGCTCTAAAGCGGAAGATTATGGAATCGGAAGTGGTTAATGTCGTGGAATAATTGTAAAAAGTACAATGATTAATTGTAGCCGTAGTTCCTGTGGAAAGAGCACCGCTTGTTGAAGCATAAAAAATGATATTTGTAGGTCCACTAATATTGCTAAAAGTACATTTTGTGAGGTTTAATGGACCATAATTAGGAGTGCCAACGGTTGTGGCTGGAGAATTAAAATAGAGCATTCTGCCCGAGCAATCATTGAAGGTAGAGCCTTGCATATCCAAGGATGAAAAATTACCACTCAAACGAATCACACCATTATTACCCACATTCTTAAAATCGTGAATAAAGCAATCCTTAACAGTAACTTTACATGTAGTGGCAGCCGTTGTGGCATAAAATAGTACAGGTTGAATAGTAGCACCTACCTTTTCATTTTTACCATCAAATTCAATTCCTTCGAAAGAAATAGTCAAGTCGGGCGTAATGGTGTAAAAAATGTTCGTAATACTTCCCGTACCTGTTGAATTTAGTTTAATAATTGGTTTTGAAAGCATATTGCTTGCTGCCCGCACAACTGCACTTTTAGTAAAAGTGAGGTTGTTGCTGGTTGTTACATCCCACGTGTAAGCAGCTCCCGGCGATGTTAATTCGTAAATATCGGCTACTCCGTTTTTTAAATCGGTTGATAAACCAGTGGTATCGGCATATTGTTTAATAATTTGTGCTTGTGTTCTTATAATTCCAGCCATGCCAAACAGGAAAAATACGATAGCAGTAAGAGTAAATTTTTTCATTTTATTCTGTATTAAATTGTTAGTACGAAAGTAAATTTATTTTGTTTTTGTCGTTTAATAAATGGGAATAATGCTTTTTATAAGTTGTTTTTTGCGTCAGTTGGTCGGTGCGATAAAGTAACTCTATCAGTTCCGTTTGTGTTTTTTCCCAATCCTTAATTTGCTTGTATGGAAACTCCGATTGGGGTTTTCCGAGATAAGGAACGAGAAAATCCACAGCTTTCAAAATGCCTCTGCCATCTGTCGAGATTGAATCTAAAATATTTATATTGAGTGATTTAGCAATGCAATACATGTCTAAATAATGCTTTATATTAAATAACGAATAACCCATAGCGGTTGTACGTGCCAATTCCAGAGGTTGAGCGCCATTGGGTTCTACTTGTTTGTAAATACGTGTTGCCGGAAAATTCTTTATGAATTTTGTAGCTACATCTTGCTTCCCAACAAATAGGGCATAGCGTGCAACTTGAATATCGAAAGCGGTGCCATGATTATTTTTAGCGGTAAATTCTTCGTTGGCAATAGGCGAAGTAAGCATCCAGTCTAAGTAACTGGCAAACCACTCTTTTACAGCTTTTTGGTCTTTTGCGGTGTATGCTTTCGATGTTTCTAAAAGCGAAATGGCATCCAACATTTCCACAAACGAGTAGGTATCAATTAATCCTTCACCACGACCATTTCCATCGTTTCTGCCCGGAATAACCTGACCGTAATTCATGGACGGCTTCATATACGTTTTAGGGTCAGTGAACCAAATTCGGAGGTTTTCGACGGCTTTTTCGGCATATTTTTCACTTTTTGTAAGGTAAAATGCGGTCGAAAGTAGTGTAACCGAGCGAATAAAAGCACTGAGTGGTTTACGGTCTAATTTATCAATTTCGGAATTCACCACACCATCTTTGCGAATATAAGGCAAGCCGTCTGGCTTAGTCGGGTCTGGCCACCAATACCTGCCGGCACTCATATAGTCGTGTTTGGAGCCGCTTACCGGAGTCATTTCCTTGTCCATAACGGTAGCAATAGTTCGTTGCATCGTTTTGTCGGCTTCGCGAATGAGTTTAGCAAACTCTTCTGAGTTTGTTGTTTTAGCTTGCTGTATATTTTCCAAGTTCCAAATAAGTGGTTCGCTTTGAGCCAACAAAATAATTGAGAAAGATAGGAAAATGAATAGGTGTTTTAAGCGCATTTTGTTTAGTTGATTGAAAATATTAAATGATATTTTTTATTCTGACCCCCAACCCCCAAAGGGGCATAGCCTTCAAGCTAATTTTAAGTTTCGACCCCCCAAATCCGTCAGCCGACGGAGGCCTTAAGACGCAGTATCTTTAATTTCTCTTATCTTATGAAGAGAATATGTCTTAGCCCCCTTTGGGGATTGGGGGTCACATGACAAATAATTTAAGAAACATATCAATAATAAACTCTACTTATTTAATTGATTAGAATTTTTGCAATCGATGTACGATTGTTTATTTCCATTTTTAAAATATAAAAACCTTTGGTCGAAATTTGAAATGATTTCGCATTTGTTGCTAATATTTCATTTCCCAACGTATTGTAAACGGTTGTTTTTATATCTTGTTGAGAATCAATTGTTACTGTGTTATTTTTAATAATAATATTCTTGCTGTCGAATGAATTTGTGGTAATATTCTCTGTTGTTATGTTTACCAACACTTCATCTAAAAATGCCAACACATCCGTTTCGAATTGTGTATTATATTCTGTTGCAAATCCTCCATGTAACCCACCTGGCACAGTCGTAAAATCATTTTTTACACCAGCTATTTGCAAGGCAGCTTGCAGTGTCACCGACTGACTATAAGGAATTGTTGGGTCGGCGTCGCCATGTATAATAATGGTTGGCGGTGTTTGTGGCGTTATTTTGTGTATCGGCGAAAGCGAACGGATAAATGTTTCATCCGTCGAGCGACTGCCCAACCAAGCCACCATGCCCGAATACACGGGAGCAAAGGTAATTAAATCGGCGGCACCATATTTATCAATTACGGCCATTACTTTAATATCTCCGGTAAATTGCACACAATCATTGTCATATATTCTGTCGTTTTGCAAATAACCGGCTATCAATGCCAGATGTCCGCCTGCCGAACCACCCTGAAAAATTATTTTTCGGGAGTCAATATTCCATTCCTGAGCATGGCTTAATACATAATGCATGGCACCACGCACATCTTCGACCGCAGCCGGAGCCAATATTTCATTGCGCATACGGTATTCCACATTTACAACTGCCCAACCTCTATTGAAGAACATCCCAAAGCCGCCCTGCTCTTCTTTAAAACCACTAACCCAACCGCCACCGTGCATATTAATTACAACCGGAACGGGAGTTGTAGCTGTGGTTGGATAATAAACATCCATGCGTGTATTGGCGCTATTCACATTTTTGTAAACCACATCAATCAGTCCGGTATAATTGGCAGGATACGTTACCGATTTTAAGGTTTGGAAATTAATAGAAATAGCTTTTGACAGATTTGATGCATTACCCAATTCGGCAAAAGTGCCAGCACTGACGGTAAATGTGTAATTTTTATTCGTACCTGCTGTAGTTTCGAGCACAACGGGAATTGTTACAACATTGTTATTTACAGTACAGTTAGCAAGCGGAATAGCCACACCGTTTAATAAAATATCGCCAGTTGCCTTTTCGACATTTTTATTGAAAGTAAGCGTCAAATTTTTTGTTAGATTTGAAAAAATAACGTCCGACGCAGTTGGAAGTGACGTTCGCAATGTAAGTTCGGTAGCTTCTTGATAAGTAAGACTTTGAATTTTATAAACGTACAATCCGCTTCCAGTATTATTGGCTATGCGCAGTTTAGTAGCCGAATTTCGCAAAAGCGGAATGGTATAAACAGTAAGCGCTTTAGCAGTAGTATATGTTTCGAGCAATGTCCATTGGCCTGCAACCCATTCCTCAAGGCGGAACGACATAGCCTCTGAACCTGTGGCTGCTATTATTTCAAGTTCGCCAACCGTAGTTAAAGTCGGAAATTCGATGAAGCCGCCTTGTGTGTTTCTATCTAATAGTACCCGATTAGTGAAACTTTCGCCAGTTGGAGCTGTGGCAGAACCATTAAGCAAAGCCGCTTTAACAAAACTAAAACCATTCACCGTGGACGATGGATAGGCCCCCGTTGTAGGTGTGCTGGCTTCGGGAGTGCCCCAACTGCCATCGCTGAAATTGGCTGATATTTTTGGTGTAGAACTAATTCCTGTTTTAACTGCAACAGCTTCAGCCCAAGTGTTTGAAACCCGAACACCACCAACTTTGTTGCTATTCTTATTAGTGCCATTCATTTTGAAAACTACATTTTGCAATGATGCCGGCGCGCTTCCTACCGAGTTGTCGGTAGCACTTGGCGTTGGTTCATCGGCACTTGCAATGGTTGGATTTACAAAAATGGATGCCGCACCAGTCGTAAAATCATATTTTAACACAATAAAATATACCGAATTATCGGATGTGTATTCGGTTGAATTCCAGCTAACTGAACCATTTGAAGTGGTGCTTCGTGTAACACCAAATCGAAAATTTGACGTACTTATAGCACCTTTGCCCACCCAAAACTGAGCGCCGGTCGTCGTTCCACCCAAATAGATTGCAGCAGAACCGGTTTGTGCCTGCGAAACAGAATTGGGTGAATACAAAAACGATTGAAGAGCCTGAAGGATAAGCTTGAAGCACTGTTTTGCCGATATTCGACAGTGCGTATTCTCCACCTAAATTGGAATAGTATAAAGGAGTTTCGTTTATAACAGGATCAACTCCGGTTCCAAATGTACCAGCTGGAGTCCAACCACTAGCAGATGCAAGTGTTGTGTTGGTGGTATAATTGAATGTTTCGTCCAAATGAATAGTGGCATTACCCAAAAAGGTAATGGCTAATAAAAATGTTAAGAATGTGAGTTTTTTCATGAGAATAGTATTTTGATAGTGATTTTTTTTTTGCATAGTGATATACAAAAGTAAAGTATTTGGAAATTAGTAACTACTAATAATCTTCCAAATACTTCTACTTTTAGGTCATTGAACCAATCAATGTCTTATTTTTAATTGAATTACAATTTTGTTTGCGTTTATGCCAACGAGTTTTTGAATGGCTCGGCATTGAAATAATGCGGTGCTTGATTATTAACTTCAGATGGCCCTGCGGGCGGACTTGATTCCAACGCAAGCGAAATACAATTGTCTAAAATTATCTGTTGTACGTTGGGCGATAAATATATTTTTTTTGTTTTTAAATTCGATTCCATGATTTTTTTTGATTTATGAGAATTAAAACTAATCAACTTTAACCTTACAAACTACATTTGTATTGTTTTCGTTTTGCAAATGAACAAAATATACGCCTTTGTTCAATTTAGAACTTGTTGTAGTTGAATTTTGAGTGAAATTATTCTCAACTAATTGACCAATACAATTATATATATTGATTGAACGTAACATTCCCGTTGTGTTTTGAATCACAATTTGTCCGTTATTATTTACAAAAACCAAATTGCTACTATTCGAATTTGTATTTTCTACTTCCGTTGTTGCTCCAGCCGATTTGAATAATATGCTAAAACGACCTGTGGTATTTGCCACATCCGAACTAAATGTATACTGCGAGCCATCGGTCAAATCCGTTTGTTTATTTAATACATTGTCTTTCAGGATAATGCGCGTATCCGATTTGAAATTTGTTGCTTCGGTAGCTTTTATGCTAAAAGTATTCAGCGTTCCTGTTCGGAATCCCAACGAAATCTCGGCGTTCAAACTATTTGTATTCATGCCATTAATAACCAACTCCTCGTTGGCTGCCATGGTATAAATTTCGGGCACTGCGATGTTATTGTTACTCATTTTGTACGAATCGTAAGCATCTAAATTATTCGAAGCATTGGCATTGAAAGCCACAAGAGCTTCGTCGGTGTTTGTGCCATTCGAAATTTGTAGACGTAACAATTGTTGCTCGGTAGCTTTCGGTGCTTTCATTCGTTCGGTACCACTTCCGTGCGAGCGCATGGTATTGTCTAAGGTCAATCGTCCAGTTGTGTTTCCATCTGCTACCCGTACCCAAAATGCCTGCATTGGCGGAATATTCGTTGTTACCGTTGTGCCATTATTACCTGTTCCGGCATGTGTGGTTGCATTGTAAGTATCGAAAATATAGGCCGTATTTCCTGCATTGCGTGAACGGTACCACATCGTAGTTTCCAGATTAGTTTTGGTAGCTGACTCCCAATTTACAAACGATGGATACGGATTTCCAACTAAATTAAATCCGGGCTTTGTAGCTGTGCTGGTGCGTGTGAGGTCGATGTATTTTTCGCTTGTATTAAGTACGCCAGTGTAACTTACTGTTCCAGTTGTATTTGTAGCCTCAGAGATATAACCACGCATAGGATCCAATGTTGTACCCGACGGTATAATATTCCATATCTCAGTAGCTTCATTATAACTCCTTACCGAAGCCGTATTAGTCAATAAGTTGGCTCCTGTTGCCGAAGCAATTGGTGTAGTCATATACCAGTTACGACCCGAAGTAATGTATTGTTGTACGGTGGCGGTCACAAAAGATGCAGTACCATCAACAGTGCTTTGTAAAATAACTGAGTTCGCTGTTATTGCTTTTGTATCAGCAAGTGTCAATTTTCCACCAGCTGCCACAGTAATTTTATTTAGCGAAATATTGGCATCTAGGTTTAATATGCCACCAGAACCAACTAGCACGTCATCGTTCGCAGTGATACCAGCCAAAACAGAACTTGCATTTGATGTTGAGCTAATATTTATTTGATGAGCAGTTACAAACGATTCGGATGCTGCAGATAAATAAGAGTCTGAATAGTTGATATCTCCATCACCAATAGCTTGAACTGTAAATTTATAAGTTGAGTCGGCTTGAAGTCCTGTAAATGAAACACTTGTAGTGGCAGCGCCCGAAGCAGAACCTGTAAATTTAAGAGAAGTCGACCCTGTTAATGCGCCAAGTCCGTCGTGCCTTTGTAAATAAACTTTTACTCTATAGCTTGATGCATTAGCTACAGCCGTCCAGTTGGCGGTGCCGGTTGTCGCTTTCAGATTACTGGCTGTACCAACGGTAGGAGCAGAAAGCATTGTTGGCGTAGTTGAGCGAGTGATTACTTGATAAACATACATACCACCGTTGCCTGCATTGGCAATGCGAAGTTTGGTAGCCGATGCACGACTGATATTAAACAAGAAAATCTCATCTAAATTGGCTGTTACTGCATTTGTTGTAAATGTTGTGAGCGTAGTCCATGCACCATTTACATATTCCTGAAGTGTAAAAGTCCTACCAGCAGTTCCTGTACCAGCGTGAATTTCAATTTGTTCGAGGCTCGAAACAGTAGGGAGAGTTAATGAACCATTGTAAATTAATTTATCAATATTGACATAATTAACATGCGACTCTCCTCTTAATCCAGTTTTAGTATTTGCTAATAGCGATGCTGCAGTAAAATCGAATCCATTTTCGGTATAAGTTGGAAAAAGACCCGTAGAGTAAGTAGCTTCTGTGGTAAAACCTGTACTGAAATCAGAATTAATCGCACTTACACTCCCTGAAGTTTGCACATTTACGGCATCAGATGCAGGCGAATCACTGTAAGTTGTTCCATTTCCAATGGCCGTTACTTTATAGCTGTAATTTAATCCTGACATTAAGCCTGTTACTGCCGCACTTGTTCCACTCGGTACCGATGTTGTACTAATTAAACTTGTGCCATGATATGTTTTTACAGAATAACTTGAAGCATTCGTTACTGCATCCCAACTGGCTGTGAAACCTGCTGTGTTGATATCGGTTGAGGTGATATTTGTTGGGGTTGAAAGTGGAGTTGAAACTACTGCTGCTGCTTTTGTTGCATCTGCCCATGATGTGCTAAAGCGTAAACCTGCAATTTTGGCACCTAATCCAGTATTTTGAAAAAGTGTAATTCCTCTAATATATTCACCGCTTGAAACATCTTGGGTTCCAGTCAATGTAGCAGACCCTTCGGAACCTCCAATAGTTGGATTAATAAAAAGTGAAGCATCTGCCGTTGTTGCAGTTATTACATATTTCAAAACTATCAAATGAGTTGTATTATATGCTAATTCGGACGAAACAGCTGATGTGTTACCTGACACACCTGTAGAAAGTGCAAACCCAGAGCCTGAAGATTTAATGTAAACTCGTCCACGTTGTGTAGTTCCAGTGCTTAGTTTCTCAAAAGCTAAAAGTATTTTAGTACTTGGTGCAGCAGATACATTAATCAGAGCACTTAAATAGTAAGTACCAGCAATATAAGTGCTTGTTGATGAGGCAAGATAGAAAACCGATCGACGTTCTGTGGCGGCATCAGTTCTAAGTAGAATTTGTTTTCCTTGTGTATTATCAACATAAGCAGACCCCGAAGTGTAACTTAAAGTATTGGTTTCAATAATTGGATTTGCTGCACCAGCAGTTGTTCCTACATTCCATGCTAATGCAGCAGCTGTAAGACCTGTTTCAAGTGTTGTTCCACCTGAATTTATTGCACCCGTGGCAAAAAAAGTTGTCCAATCATACGGTCCTGCCGCTCTCCCCACCAAGCTTACTAAGCTTAGCACTAAAATAAATGTAATTTTTCGCATAATATTTTGAATTTAAAAGTTTTGAATTGAATCGGAAATTATTTTTTAAGTGAATATATTTCAATATCCCATATATTGATACTGCTACCCGATGTAGGTACAATGCGGAGTGCAGTTGGCTTGCTGTAATTAAGATTAAATACGTATTCTTTTGTAAGGGCTTTCAGGCAGGGTGTAATAGTTTCGGGTATATCTTCGAAACGGTCGCCGGTGGAGGCTTGCAGTTTAAATTCTTTGCCATCGGTGCCCGTGCTGGATTTTATCACTACTTTGCCTATGGTGGGCAAAAGAGGTAATTGCAAGTAATTTTTGGCTCCTTTAATGGCTATTCGTCCTTTGCTCGGATTAGCATTTCCTTCGGCTTTGCCCGACGCGCCAATACTTTGCTCGGGGCTTACAATCA
>JAIFKX010000275.1 GCA_020049335.1 Paludibacter sp.
TGTTGCAAGTGTTGGACGATGGCCGATTAACGGATAACAAAGGGCGTACTGTGAATTTCAAAAATACCATTATCATAATGACATCCAATATTGGTTCGGGATTGATTCGTGAGAATTTTGAAAAAATAACCGTTCTGAATCACGACGAAGTTGTGGAACAAACTAAATTGCAGGTATTTGAAATATTGAAACAAACCATTCGTCCTGAATTCCTGAACCGTATCGACGAACTGATTATGTTTGCACCACTCAACGAATCGCAAATTGAGGAAATAGTGCGCTTGCAAATATCATTGATTCAGAAGACCTTGAAAGAAAATAGTATTGACTTAAATCTGACCGAAGCAGCCATTCATTATATTGCCGACGAAGGTTTTGATTCGCAATTTGGTGCTCGCCCTGTAAAAAGAGCCATTCAAAAGTTAGTTTTGAACGACCTTAGCAAGCAATTAATTGCAGGAACTGTGCATAATAACGAATCGATAACGGTGGATTACGATGGAGAACGATTGGTTTATAAAAATAACACTCCTAACCCCTAAAGGGAAATAATTCGGAAGCACGAATTAATGCAGTTAATACTCTATTGAGGGTTTCACTTTAAGTGGAGCCCTCAATTTGTTTTATTTGGCCCGATACGCGATGGAGTTATGCTTCACCCTGAAATAAGGTTTTAATTTCTTTAAAAGAATAAATAATTATGTTTATATTTGCAGAGAGAAAATTACCAACTGAGCATATCTGTAAATAAGGCTGGGATGGGCAATAAAACTAATAAACTAATGCGGATGTATTTGCAATAGAATGGTTGAGTTGCAGATATTTTTTGTTGGCAAACATGCATATAAAAAAATAAAAACAATGCGAAGTGAAACGACTGTTGTTCAAAAAAACATTTTTTTTACGAGAATCTTTAACATTTAAATAATTATGAGAATATCTCACCAAATATATCTGCGAAATTTAATTACCTTGGTTTTCGTGCTCGGCTACGCCTCAGTTTTTTCGCAAAATGCCAAAATTGATAGCTTGCAACAAGTGCTTTCCAAAACTGTTGGCAAAGAAAAAATAACAGTTTTGAATGATTTGGCAAAAGCATATTGGGTAGTTGATTTGAAAAAGACGATTTCTCTTGGTAATGAGGCGTTAAAACTAGCCAATCAATATAAATTCTACAACGAAACCGCTAAGAGTTATAATATTATTGGGGTGGCATACGGTAATTTAGGAAATAATGATTTATGCAATAAGTATTATGATAAATGTTTAGAAATAGAAAAAAAATACAACTCTGAAACTATTAAATACAGATGTTTGAATAATAAAATAAATCTATATACAAAGGGTTATAGAAATAAGAAATTTATTATCAAAGACATTTTAGATGAATTTACAATTTTATCTATCAAAAGAAAAGAATATGAATTCTTCACTCTTGGTTTAGCAAATGTTTTATTGAGTCATACAGTGTCTAAAGATTCATGTTTCGATGGTTTGAAATACATAAATAACTTAGAAAAAAAATTAAGTGTGGATTTTTTACCATCTGTATATTTTAGTTACGCAATGTATTATAGAACTATAGGTCAAGAATTTAGAGCAATTGAGAATATAAAGAGCATATTGAAAATTAGTTCTGACAAAAACATACTCTATCAAAGTTATATGGTGCTTGGCGATGCTTATAGCTCAATTAGAAGATTTAAAGAAAGTAAAAAATACTATAATGCATCTTTGAAATTGGCAATGCAAATCAATTCTCAAGTAGCAATATCTTACATTCCTATACTGCAATTCAAAATAGGGTCAGCTGATTTAGAGCTAGGTAATTTTAAAGATGCAAGAAAAAGTATTTTAATTGCTTTAAATGACAGAACTCATGATTTTACAAGTTTTGGAATGTGTAGCATATATAACAATTTGGGATTAGCATATATAGGATTAGACAGTTTGACAAAAGCTGAGCATTATATCAACAGAACTATCTATTTGAGTGATAGTATCCATTCTACTCCATTTAAACTTAGTGGATTTCAATCAAAAATAAAATTAATTAAAAAACAGAACAGACCTACTCAACTTAAAGAAACCATAGAATCAATTATACAAATTATTGATAGTGTGACTGATAAACACACAGTATTTGAGGGTTATCAGCAATTGACTGATTATTACAAATCAACAGGAGATTACAAAAAATCATTGCATTATTTAGAAAAATGGGTAATAGTAAACGATTCCTTAAAGAGCACAGAATCATTACAAATTTTCAATGAATTCCAAACCCAATACGAAACCGAAAAAAAAGAACAACAGATTGCAATTCAGGAAGTTCAATTAAAAAGTCAGCGTCGCTTTTTGGTAGCACTTTCGGTGGGTGGAGTTTTATTGATAATTGCTTTGGCATTGATTATTTTTCTTTATACCAAGCGCAACCAAGCTTATAAAAGATTGGTGTTGCAAAGTATTGGAAAAACGGATAAAAGTGAAATGTTTAACGATAATGAAACAGGTGATTTACAGAATGATATACCTAATAATGCACTAAACAAAATTGATAATCAAAAAAATAATGGCGAATTGTTTGACAACGAAACCAGAGAACAAATAAAAGCATCACTACAAACCCAATTAGACGCTAAGGTTTATTTGGATGAAAGCCTATCAATTAACAAATTAGCCGCACTCTGCAATACAAACAGAACCTATTTATCGCAGATAATAAATGACACACACCAAAGTAACTTCAATGCTTTTATCAACAAATTAAGGATAGAAGAAGCAAAGAACTTACTACTTGATGAAAACTTGGAAACACCACTGAAGCATTTATGCACTCAACTAGGATTTAACTCTTACACGGTATTTAACGATGCATTCAAAAGATTTGTAGGTGTTACCCCCGCCTTCTTCCTTAGAACAGTGAAAGCGGAAAGAGAAAATGGAAAATAACGATAAGTATTTATATTGCTCTATATTAGTATTATAAGTTGAGATAATTAGAAATTGCAAAAACCAAAACAACCTTTTTTCTCCTAATTGGTAAATTTGTAGAGAATATAGTGAGAGATATTTTTTTGAAAGGTGGAAAAAGGGGAGCTTTGTGGGGTGAAATAATGAAACATATAATCATATTACCAAACATGCAAAAAAAAGAAAAACAGTGTGAAGTGAATCATCAATTATTCAAAAAAGCATTTTTTACTCGCTAATTTTAAAGAATCAAATAAAGAAATGGAATGAATTTTATAAAGTACTGGAAATCAACGAGTATAATACGTTTGACTCGTTAAATTTCATTCTTGAAATGTCTATACAAGAAATACAAAACAACTAATAAATAACAAAATGGAAAAAACAAAATTACTCAAATCGCTCTTTTTAGTTAGTATTATGACAGTTTACAGTTTTAGCCTGTCAGCGCAAGCAACTTTACCTTTTAGCTACGATGGTGGTTTTGCAACCTTACCTGCTGGAATGACTCAAACGGGTTTAACAGCAGATTATAGCGCAACTCCAAAATTGAAATTTGCATCTACTGGTAATTCACTTGTTCTGCGATTCTCGAGTGTTCCTGGTGTATTGACTTTCAATATTAAATGGAATCAAAGTAGCGCAGCTGCTAGATTCCCTGGTAGTTTTACACTTCTTGAATCTGCTGATGGTACTACTTATACTACCGTACAAGTTTATAATTCAACATCGGGTTCGGCATTAACAAATGGGGCTGTTATTACTGAGTCTTTTAACTCATTACAGCCAACTACCCGTTACCTCAAATGGGTTTATACTACAAAAACGAATGGGAATATTGCAATTGGTGCAATTGGTTTAAGTGCCGGTTTAACCAATAAACTTACAATAAGTACTCAGGCTGCAAGTGAAGTTACATCTTCAACTGTTACATTAAATGGAAATATAAATGCATTTGATCCAAGTACAGCTTTTGTAGATTCTTATGGTTTTTGCTGGAATACAACAGGTACACCTACTATTGTCGATAATTATGTGGATAAAGGATATTGTTCTTCAACAGGAACATTTGCTTATTCATTAATAAATCTAATACCAAATACCAAGTATTATGTTCGCTCTTATGCCAAAAATACAAATGGAACAAGTTATGGTGGTGAAATCAATTTTACAACCACAACAGGATTAGCTACTATTTTAAATCCTGTCGTTACTTCTATTTTTGCAACTACAGCCACAATTAATGCAACATTAGGTTCATTAGGTGATACACCCATTACATCTCATGGTTTTTGCTGGAATACTATTGGAACGCCAACTATCTCTGATAGTATTATTGACAAAAAAACTATTTCGTCTATAGGTTCATTTAGTTACAATCTTTCAAATTTATCACCAAGCACTAAATATTATGTGCGAGCATTTGCTACCAATAAAGCAGGTACTTTCTATAGTGATGAGTTGACATTTACTTCATTAGCTAATTTATTTAGTATTACTGTGCAAGTTGGTTTAAATGGCACTATTAAAGAAAATGATACATCACTTATTAATGGAACTATTTTAAATGTAAATACAGGAACTACAAAAACATTTTCAATCATACCAAATTCAGGTTATCAAATTACTGCTGTATCTTATAATGGTGTTGATGTATATTCACAAATCAGCAACTACCAATATACTACACCTTTAGTTAATACAAATAGTACATTTGTTGTATCGTTCGGTAATGAAACTAAAAATATCAATGTTCCAACTGCAGGTACGTTTAGTACATTGCTTTCTATTATAGACAAAGCTATAATTACAAATTTAACAGTAACAGGAAATTTAGATGCAAGGGACATTAAATGTATGAGAGATGAAATGCCTGTTCTAACTTTTTTAGATTTAAGTGGAGTTAATATTAGAACTTATACTGGCACATTAGGCACAAGCGTCAATCAAAATACTTACCTAGCTGATGAAATGCCATTAAGATCATTTTATTTTTCATCAACTCTCTCAGGGAAAATAAGCCTAAAGACTATCATATTGCCCACTTCAATAACGAGTATAGGCATTTATGCTTTTCGATCATGCACAGGAATTTCAAGTATTACAATTCCCAATTTGGTAACGAATATTGGATCAAATGCTTTTTACTCATGTACTGCACTTATTGATACTTTAACTATTCCAAATTCGGTTAAAACTATAGGTTCTTATGCATTTGAATCATGTATTGGGATTAAAACACTTAAACTTGGTAGTGGTATTACAAGCATTTCTGATTATGCTTTTCAAAATTGTTCCCATATAAAATCAATTTATAGTTTCAATTCTACTCCTCCAATAATACCAACAAATGTTTTTATAGGTATCTCAGCTCCTGTTTTTGTGCCAAATATTTCTGTACTAATGGATTACAAATTAGCTATTGGTTGGAATACAATGCCAATAATAGCTCCAGGATTGAGTGTAACAGATGCTACTATAACAGGATTAAATTATGCTCCAGGAGCAACAAATTCTGGTCAAAAGTTTTTTATTATTGCAGGTTCACTTTTGACTGATAATGTTGTTATTTCTGCACCGACTAATTTTGAGTTATCAACAATGTCCAGTACTTCATTTAATCCAGCCAACAGCATAACCCTAAACCCTGTTGATGGTGTGTTATTCCCAGATACTATATTTGTTCGTTTAAAATTAGGTTTGGAAATTAACAACTATTTGGGTGATATTGTATTAACTTCTAAAGGCTGGCCTTCAAATATTATTTCGATTTCTGGTATTGTTAGAGCTATTTCAGAAACGATGAATACACCTACTGCCGGAACATTAAAGACATTGTTTTTAGAAAATGAACTAGCAAATATAAAAAAACTTAGCCTTACAGGGAATATTGATGCCCGTGATATACAATGTATGCGCGACCAGATGCCCCTATTGTCTGAATTAGATTTAAGTGCTGTTAATATACAGTCATATTCAACTTATCCTGCTAATGAAATGCCAGCTTATTCATTTTTTAATCCAAATACAATGGTTAGTAAAACCTCCTTAAAATCTATCTTATTACCAAATTCGTTAGCTTCGATAGGTATTTATGCTTTTGATGGTTGCAGTGGATTAATAGGTGATTTAACAATACCAAATTCTGTTACTTCGATAAGACACTTAGCTTTTAACGGTTGTAGTGGGCTTACTGGAAGTTTAATAATTTCAAATTCAGTTACTTCGATAGGTGATGAGGCTTTTAATAATTGTAGTGGATTTAATGGGAATTTAATACTAGGTAATACATTAACCTCAATTGGATATAAAGCATTTACTGGTTGTAGTGGGTTGACTGGGAGTTTAATAATACCAAATTCTGTAACTTCGATAGGTGCTTATGCTTTTTCGGGTTGTAATGGATTCACCGGAAGTTTGACAATCCCAAATACAATAACCTCAATTGGTAATGGAGCTTTTAATGATTGTAGAGGGCTGACAGGGAGTTTAATAATACCAAATTCTGTAACAACGATAGGTGCTATTGCTTTTAATGGTTGCAGTGGATTTTCGGGAAGTTTAACGATTCCAAATACTATAACCTCAATTGGATCTCTTGCTTTTGCTGGTTGTAGTGGACTAATAAAGATATTAACAATACCCAATACTTTAACTTCAATTAGTGATTATGCATTTTCGGGTTGCGGGCTTAAAATTATCAATTGCCTTAGTGCAATTCCACCTACTTTGAGTAGTAACGACCCTTTTGGTAATATTGCAATTGTTTTTGTACCTGCAGCAGCTATACCCGCATACAAAGCTGCCTCAGGTTGGAGTGCATATACTATTGCATCTGAAAAAAGAGTAGTTATAAACAATCCCAATGCTGGTAGTTTAGCCGGTACAATTGTTACTGCTGGTTATAGTCCTCTTTCCAGTATCACTCATCTTACTGTAACTGGGAACTTAAATTCAGTGGATATAGGGCAAATGAAAACAAACATGACATTACTAACTGAAATTGATTTATCGGGTGCAACTTTAATAAACAATAACTTGCCGGCAAATTCATTTCAAGACAGAACGATGCTTACATCTATTAAATTACCAACATCACTAACCGCTATAGGTGATAATGCGTTTTCAGGTTGTACTTCATTATTGGGTGATATTCCACTACCAGCAACAGTAAACTCTATTGGTACTAATGCATTTTCAAATTGTAGTTCATTGACTGGTATTTTAACTTTACCTGTTGGAATAACAACAATAAATAATGGAACATTCTCTGAGTGTGTTGGTTTAACAGGTGATTTAATGATTCCTAATACTGTTACTTCTATTGGAGATGGTGCATTTTCACGTTGTATAGGTTTTACAGGCAATTTAATCCTTCCAAGTTCATTAACTTCAATTGGAGCAGGTGCATTTTATAATTGTTCTGGATTTTCTGGTGGATTAATAATTCCAAATTCAGTTACTTTAATAGGAGATGATTCATTTTCAAATTGTTCATTTACTGGAAGTTTAACTGTTTCAAATTCAGCAACTTTTATTGGTTCTTCTGCTTTCTACGGTTGTTCTGGTTTTACAGGAAGTTTAGAAATTCCTAATTCGGTCACAGGAATAGGAAATTATACATTTTATAATTGTTCTGGTTTTTCAGGCAGTTTAAATATTCCTAATTATGTAAAAACAATAGGAAATAATGCATTTCAAAATTGCTCTGGATTTACAGGAGCTTTGACGCTATCAAATTCTATCACTTCTATAGCAGCATCTTCATTTACTAATTGCAGTGGTATAACAGGCTTATTAACTATTCCTTCATCAGTTACAAGTATTGAAAGTGATGCTTATAATGGTTGTACAAAACTTACGGAATTATTTATAAGCAAAAATACCACTATTATAAACGATAATGCATTTTTAAATTGTACAGGACTGACTAAAATATCTGTTCCAATCGCAACACCACCAACTATTTTTGTCAATACATTCGGAGGTGTAAACAAAGAAGTTTGTACATTAGAAGTTCCCATTGATGCAAGTTCAAACTATCAGGCTGCAAATTTTTGGAATTCATTTATCTTTCTATCTGAAAAAGTATTTGAAACAATCTCATCCGTTAAGCACCCTAGATTTGATACTGTAAAAGTATATTCTAATCATTCAGAGATAGTTGTTGATGGAACTTCAGTTGGTGAAATAGTAAAACTCTACACCGTTACTGGAAAACTTATTCAAATTATTAAGTCAAAAGGAGAAAAGTTAAAATTTTCAGTAAACAAGAATACTGTTTATTTTGTAAAAACAGGTGAGAAAATGGTTAAGGTTATATTTTAGTCACTTACCAGAAAAAAAACAGAATCGCCCAAAAAGCAAAAAAACCAACACAAGTTGGTGTTAAATTTTCAATTGTCTTGCAGTGGCTTTTATAGCTTTTTGATAATAGGCAGAGCGGTCACAGTACATTAGTTTTAGCTTTCGGCTAAGAAAAAAAAGAAGCAGATAAAGCCAAAACTAATTCACTTTAAGTTAATTATGGCGGTTGTGGTAGGTTGAATAAAAATGAATATTGTCAAAAGTAAAATCATTTGCACAAAAACACGGTAATAATAATTATTCTCCGTATTTTTGTGCAAAATTATACGCAATGGAAACAATAGATGAAATATTTGCGAAGAACAAAGGGTATTTGACATCGAAACTTATCCGTGGAAATAGAACGCTTTACTATCAGCTGAAAACTTTGTTGGAAACCGAAAAAGTGGTTCAGATAAAACGTGGATTGTATCGTCATGTAGATTTTGCCGAAGAAGCCAGTTGGGGCGAGGTATGCAAAATAGCACCTCAAGCGGTAATTTGTCATTTTTCTGCATGGAGGTTTTATGAACTATCTACTCAAATACCAACAGAAATTCATATTGCCATACCAGCAAAAAATAAAGTGCTTTTGCCTGATTATCCTCCTATTAAATTGTATTATTGGGAGAAAAGGTTTTA